>JBLHTS010000009.1:0-29772 GCA_047627695.1 Yoonia sp.
TTGGACAAACCCATTGCAATTGTCGAGATATGGCCGTCACTGATTGCAAAGGCCGTCGCCGCGACAATACCCACCGGTCGGATCAAAGACGCGCATCAAGTGCTGCTATTGGCGCAGATACTTTCGGCGTTGCCCCCCGATCAGCTTGCTCGGTTACTGGACGTTGCGCCGACGCCCGAAGGATCAATTCTCGCGCTGGGACACGAGGCCGTGTTAGCAGAAGCCGCCAGCACGCAGCTCGCCCTACCACCGCTAAAGAATGACTGTTTCGCAATGCCGCAAGGTGCGCATTGGACCCCTGTGGCAGAAGCGCAAGAACATCTGCGCGCGCACTTAAGCTGTGTCGTAGCAAAAGAAGTTCTACCACTTGATCAAGCATCAGGACGCATTCTGGCACAAGACGTGCAAGCACAACGTGCCCATCCTCCTGCGCCCAACTCTGCGGTTGACGGGTACGGGTTCGCGGGTCCCGCCCCTGCTGGAGCCAATCGCTTTGTGCTGGTCGATGGCCGTTCTGCAGCGGGTGATCCGTATCACGGCGATGTCCCCCGTGGGCATGCCATCCGCATTCTCACCGGCGCGAACCTGCCCAACGGCGTGGACACAGTCGTGCTACAAGAAGACGTCAGCGCCAACGGACAAGAGGTCAGCTTTCACGGCCCACTGAAACGTGGCGCAAATGCCCGTGCGGCCGGCGAAGACATGCGGCAAGGGCAAGCGATCTTGCATGCGGCACGTTTGGTTTCTCCTGCCGATGCAGGAATGCTGGCCGCGGCCGGTACCGGCGAAGTCACCGCTTACAAACGGCTACGGGTCGGGGTGCTATCGACCGGGGATGAACTTCGCGAAGCGGGGAAGACTGCGACAGCAGGCCAAATATACGATGCAAACCGCCCGATGCTTTGCGCAATGGCCGCGCGTTGGGGGTACGACGTCGTGGACCTTGGACGCGCGCCTGATGATCGTCCGACTCTCAGGGCCATCTTGGACGATGCGACCATGCGCTGTGATGTGATCATCACGTCTGGCGGGGCCTCTGCCGGGGACGAAGATCATATGTCAGCACTGTTGCAAGGCACGGGATCGCTCGCCCTTTGGCGGATCGCTATGAAACCGGGCAGGCCCTTGGCGTTGGGGCTATGGAACAACACGCCTGTGTTCGGACTGCCCGGCAATCCGGTCGCGGCGATGGTCTGTGCTTTGGTCTTTGCACATCCTGCATTGCGGGTCATGGCAGGCGCAACATGGGCGACGCCTGAAAGCTACATGCTGCCCGCCGCTTTTGCCAAAAACAAGAAAGAAGGACGCCGCGAATACCTGCGCGCCCGCTACGTTGATGGACAGGTAGAGGCTTTCCCGTCCGAAGGATCAGGCCGTGTCTCGGGGCTGAGTTGGGCGACAGGGCTGGTCGAACTGGACGATGGGGGAAGAACGATTGTCCCCGGCGATCTGGTACGTTTCATCCCTTTTGCCAACTACGATCTATGAAGATCAACCTCGGTATCCCTGTGGCCAATCGCGCCGAAGCTGCGGCACTTTATTGGGATGCCTTTGGCGAAAAGTTAGGTTTAGTCCTTGGGCCGAAACATCATGCGCTCAAGTTTATAACGTCAGTTCTTCGGGCGGACCATGGCATCTGCGCAATTGACGACGCCGGTTATCTGCTTGGCGTCGTTGGGTTTAAGACATCCAATGGTGCGTTGGTCAATGGGAGCTTCAAAGACTTGCGCAACGCATATGGCTGGGTCGGTGCTGCAGTCCGCTTCGCCTTGCTTGCCAGTCTTGAACGCGAAACCGAGAACGCGCGTTTCGTCATGGATGGCTTGTTCGTGGCCCCTGATGCGCGCAATCAGGGCGTCGGGACGGCCCTGCTTGTTGCCATAAGCGCAGAGGCCAAACGGCGCGGGTATGCCCAAGTACGGCTGGATGTCATTGATACCAACCCGCGCGCAAAAGCGCTGTACCTCAAAGAGGGGTTCAAAGAGCTTAGAACGACCAAACTAGGACTACTGCGGTTTGCCTTCAATTTCCACGCGGCGACCACAATGGTACGGGACGTCTAGCCCGATCCGATCAGCGCACCCGCCGCAAAGACCAACGCACCTCCCAACACAACCTGAAACACGGCCTTGAGGAACGGCGTTTGCATATAGCGGTTCTGGATCCAGGCAATTGCCCATAATTCAACAAAAACAACGATCAAGGCGATGATGGTCGCGGTCCAAAAATCGGCGATCAGGTATGGCAATGCGTGACCCAAGCCGCCGATGGTGGTCATCACACCAGCAGCAAGCCCGCGTTTGTAGGGCGATCCGCGTCCCGATATTTGCCCATCATCTGACGCCGCTTCAGTAAATCCCATCGAAATTCCTGCACCAACCGACGCCGCCAAACCAACAAGGAAAGTAGTCCAGGTATCCTGCGTTGCGAAAGCCACCGCAAAAATCGGGGCAAGTGTCGACACCGACCCGTCCATCAATCCAGCCAAACCCGGCTGCACCCATATCAGCACAAACTGACGATGCGCGACTGCTTCTTCATCGGACTTTGCATCCGTGTCCAAGTGCTTTTCGGCCAAGGCATTCGCCTTGTTGGTATGGCTGGCCTCTGCGGCGGCCAGATCACCCAACAATTTGCGGGTCGCGGCATCCGTCGTACTTGCAGCGGCCAACAAATAGAAGCGTTCCGCATCACGTTCCATCTGGGCGGCTTCGTCACGGATACGCTCTAGGCTAAGGTTTTCGATCAACCAGACAGGGCTGCGGGCGTAAAAACCAGAAACATGCTCGCGGCGGATCAACGGAATCACGTCGCCAAATCGGGACTGATGCAAATCGATGAGCCTACGCCGATGTTCGTCTTCTTCGGTCGCCATGCCATCAAAAACAGCCGCTGAAGCAGGAAAATCCGTGCGCAGGTGTTCTGCGTATCCACGATAGATACGTGCATCATCTTCTTCGGATGAAATCGCCAGCGCCAAGACTTCTTGCTCTGACAGCTCACTAAACCGTCGGCGGTAACTGAATCCTCGCAGCATAGTGTAATCCTCGTTTAGAACAGTTCTAAGTTAAGTTATCCCTCAGGAACCTCAAGTCAAAAAAACGAACTGATCGGTTTAGTTGTGGCGCTACACAAGGGTTCTTCGAAAGGAACCGCTCCATGTCACGTAGCATGAACGCTCTCACTGCCGCTATTTTGTTTTGGCTGCCGCACCTGCATCAGCATTTTCACTTCAACTCGGCTCTCACACTCTGACCTACCCGCCACAACCCAGCCCCGATGTAAGCCAAGGTTGCGCGCAGCCAGCAACTTTGAACCTTGAAGCATGCGAAATCACAACCAAATAACGCACAGCAGCGATGGGATTTTCTTCTGATTTGTCCCATTGCTGCTTTCTCCTTGCCCGAAGTAAACCGTTCAGTTTATAATTGAAACTCACTACCGGAGGAAGAAAATGCCAGACGGCACCACCGAACCCAAGAAGGGCCGGAAGTTTGATCAAGTGCTGGAAGGCGCGCGACAAGTCTTTCTGTCTGACGGTTTTGAAGGTGCATCAGTTGATGACATCGCCAAAGCGGCTGGCGTTTCGAAGGCCACGCTTTACAGCTATTTCCCGGACAAACGCTTCTTGTTTATGCAGGTCGCCAAAACCGAATGCGCACGGCAAGCAGAGCACGCAATCGAGACGATCGACATGAACGCGCCCGTCCACAAGGTCTTGCGCGCAATCGCGATCGAGATGGTCGATTTCATTACCTCACAGTTCGGCAAGCGCATCTTCCGGATTTGTGTAGGCGAAAGTGATCGCTTTCCGGAATTAGGGCGCCAGTTCTACGAAAGCGGCCCGTTGTTAATCCGGGCGCGCCTTGTCGATTTCTTCCACAAAGCCGCAGAGAAAGGTGAACTAGAGATCACTGATTTTGAATTGGCCGCAGAGCAATTTCACGAGTTGTGCAAGGCGGACCTGTTCCCACGCATGGTCTTTAACATGGCGGATGACTTCACGAGCGAAGAAAAACTGCGCGTTGTGAACGGCGCGGTTGAGATGTTTATGGCGCGGTATGGGGCGAAGTCCTAAGTCCAGAACAGCAATGGCCCAATCGATGACCGGGCCAATTTACGCGATTTCGGGCAGAGCTTAAAACTCGACCACAGCCCTGATTGATTTGCCTTCATGCATCAGATCGAAACCATGATTGATGTCCTCCAGCTTCAGCTTGTGAGTAATCATCGGGTCAATCTCGATCTTGCCGTTCATATACCAATCAACAATTTTCGGCACATCCGTCCGACCAGATGCCCCGCCAAAGGCAGTTCCGCGCCATGATCGCCCAGTCACAAGCTGGAATGGGCGGGTCGAAATCTCAGCACCCGCTGGCGCCACGCCGATGATGATGCTTTCGCCCCAGCCTTTATGTGCGGCCTCGAGTGCGGTGCGCATGACGTTGACGTTGCCGGTGGCATCAAAGGTGTAATCCGCCCCGCCGCCAGTCAATGCGACCAGATGGGCGACCAGATCACCGTCAACCTTGGAGGGGTTCACGAAATCGGTCATGCCGAAACGCGTGGCCATTTCGATTTTGCCTTCGTTCAGGTCAACGCCAACTATCTGATCCGCACCCGCCAGCCGCAGGCCTTGGATCACGTTCAAACCAATTCCGCCAAGGCCAAAAACAATGCCTTTAGACCCGATTTCAACTTTTGCTGTGTTTATGACAGCGCCAATTCCAGTGGTCACGCCGCAGCCAATATAGCAAATCTTGTCGAACGGAGCGTCCTTGCGCACTTTCGCAAGTGCGATTTCAGGGACAACTGTGTGATTGGCGAAGGTAGAACAGCCCATATAATGGTGGATCGGCGCACCATCGAGCATCGAAAAACGGGTTGATCCGTCCGGCAAAAGGCCCGCACCTTGGGTCGATCTGATCTTTTGACACAGGTTCGTTTTGGGATTCAGGCAATACTCGCATTCGCGGCATTCGGGCGTGTAAAGCGGGATGACATGGTCACCGACCTCAAGACTGGTGACGCCTTCACCGATTTCAATGACAATTCCTGCACCCTCATGGCCCAAAATCGCAGGAAAAATACCCTCGGGGTCATCACCAGAGCGGGTAAATTCATCCGTATGGCACAAACCTGTTGCTTTGATTTCCACCAACACCTCTCCGGCTTTGGGGCCTTCAAGGTTTACTTCCATCACAACAAGCGGTTTTCCCGCCTCTAGTGCCACTGCTGCACGTGTCCGCATGTCCGATATCTCCTTTATCTTTGGGTCAACGATCAGCGAAAGTTTAGCGAATTTCAACCATCGACTTGCCTTAAAGCGCAAACCCGCGACAATGGGTGCATGAAAAAACTTCTTGCTTTGATTTTGCTCGCAGGGTGCAGTGCGTCTGTCACGCCCGCGCCCCTGCCTTTACCAGAAGACGACACATGCAACGCAGCCAACTATGCCACGCTGGTCGGGCAACAGGCTACAGCGCTGGAACGTGTTTTGTTACTGGGCAAAGTGCGCGTTATTCGGCCAAACCAAGCAGTTACGATGGATTTCCGTCAAGAACGTATCAATTTCATGATATCCGAGGATGAAACCATCGCGGCGATTACCTGCGGGTAACTTCTGGGGGATACGAAAGTCCCCGATGTCGCGAACTGGGTGGGGGCTATTGACCGCAACATCGAGGTAGCACTTCGCTATGCCATTGTTATCAGGGCCACTTGTGTTCCCATTAGGCTCGCCATGTGGCAACCAGGTGTTTATTTCGTGGCGCAAACATGGCATGCACAGAAGGTCACTTGATTTTGCAGGGGATTGACGCAAGTCTTTTGTATGACTGATCAATCCCCCGCGCAGTCCCGCGCACCCGAGCAAGTGGCGTTTCACCGCACCGAACTCAACATGATTCTTGGGCTTTACGGGCGCATGGTGGCGGCTGGCGAATGGCGCGACTATGGGCTGTCGCACTTGCGCGACGCGGCTGTCTTTTCAGTATTTCGCCGGACAGCCGAAAACCCGCTTTACCGGATTGAAAAGCGCCCAAAGCTGCGGCTTAGGCAGGGGCAATATGCTGTTATCAGCATTGACGGACAAATCCTTAAACGTGGCAATGATCTGCGACAGGTGCTGCGCGTGTTAGAGCGCAAGCTGATCCGCGCGATTAACTAAAGCCTTTTGCGGGCCAAAACCGGACCGCCGTCTTTTGCAGCGATCCGTAAAATCGCCCGTTCAATCGGTTCATAGGCGGTCGCCATATGATGCGCGTTTGCATGGATCAGCGTATCTGCGTCGACCATCATCCCGACATGTCCGTCCCAAAAAACCAAATCACCGCGCTGGTATGGACCGTTAAAGGCTTGACCCAAACCGTCTCGCTGCATGTCGCTGTCTGCCGGACAGGGCAGATCGCAAGCCGTCAGCGCAGCCGTGATCAAGCCAGAGCAGTCAATCCCCCGGCTTGAATCCCCCCCCCAAAGATACGGCACCCCAAAGTGAAGTTGCGCGACTGTCGCGGGGTCAGTGAATGGGCAGGTGATTTCGCGCAGATGTGATTTTGGCACGAAACCTGCGTTGGTTTCAAAGAACTTGCGCCGCTCGTCAACGACCGTGACACGTGCGCCGAATGGCAAACTGTGTTGTTCCGGTGATTTGAGGTCATCTTGCGGATAAGCATGGGTCGCAATCGTGCCAACAAAGTGGGTTGGGGCAAGCGGGTCGGCAAGGTCAACCGCTTGTATATATCCCACATAACCATCGACGGCCTGCACGAAGGCCCAACCTGCGTGGTTTTCAAAAACCGTAACTTCAGCCCCCATCAATAGCTGGCGGTCCCGCGCACCGTTTGGGGCAGCGCGTAAATCTGCTACCTCGGCAGCGACGCGCATCGGCCAGCCCTCCAGATAGCGATCGGCGTCCACATGTCCGGCCAAGTGCATCGCCGCAACCCGCCCGTTGGCTGGTGTCAGGCGACGGTCCATCACAGCTTCAGCAACCTCGGGAGCGCCTCAAGCACTGCGCGGGCGCCCATGCCAACGCCACCTTTGGGACGCGATGGGCTGGCACTTGGCTGCCAGCCGAAAATGTCGAAATGCATATAGGGGCTTTCGACAAAACGGCGCAGGAACAACGCCGCCGTGATGCTGCCCGCGAATCCACCCTTAGGGGCGTTATCCAGATCAGCAATACCCGGCTCGATCATTGCCTCATATGGCGTATAGAACGGCATGCGCCAAACTGGGTCCGCCACCTTTGCAGCCGCCTCCGCAATAGCTGCGGCGTGGTCATCATCGTCGGTGTAAAACGGCGCAATATCAGGTCCAACGGCCACACGTGCGGCCCCCGTCAGCGTCGCCATCGAAATAACCAAAGCCGGATCATCTTCGTCCGATAGCGTCAGCGCGTCGGCCAGAACCAATCGTCCTTCAGCGTCTGTATTATTGATCTCGACCGTCAAACCTTTGCGAGATGTCAGTATGTCTTGTGGGCGGAAGGCATTGCCACTGATACTGTTTTCAACGGCTGGGATCAGCACGCGCAGGCGCAGTGACAGCCCCAAAGCCATGATCATATGCGCAAGGCCCAAAACGGTTGCAGCGCCACCCATATCTTTCTTCATCAATCCCATCGAACTGCCGGGTTTGATATTCAGCCCGCCAGTATCAAAACACACACCTTTGCCCACCAGCGTCAGTTGTGGGCCTTTTTCCCCCCAACGCATATCAATCAAACGCGGCACACGGGTCGAAGCACGTCCAACCGCATGGATCATCGGGAAATTCGACATAATCAAATCATCACCAGTTATCACGTTGATCACTGCTTCATGTTCGTTGGCGAGTGCGCGCGCGGCCTCTTCCAACTCATCCGGGCCCATGTCAGAGGCGGGGGTATTGATCAATTCACGGGTCAAAGCCTCGCCATTGGCAATGATAGCAATGCGGCTGGCATCAATACCGCTTGGTGTCACCAAGGTTGCAATCGGCGTAGAAGGACCAGAATACCGGTCATAGCTGTAGCCAGCGAGCAGCCATGCAAGTGCGGCCTCTTCCAGATCGGAACCGTCCAAACCGCTCGCGATTGTGTAAACACCCTGCGGTAGTTTCGCCGCCACAGCACCCATATGAAATCGGCCACGCGCGCGCTTGGCTGCGGTTCCATAGCCCACAAGAACCTGCGCTACAGCGCCGTCACTATCTGGCAAGGACAGGGTTTGCCCAAGCCCTGCCTGAAACCCTTGGGCCTTGGCCCAAGTTCGGTGCGCTGGCGATAATGCAGACATCGCATGGTCCAATCCCTTTTCTACAACCACTTGAATGGGAATTGCGGCATCAGTGGATTCGGCAAAGGCGAGTGTCATGAAACAGTCCTGTCGGTGTTTGTGCTTTGCCTCAACCTAACGGGCCAAAGATCAACCGCAAGTCCCCCCAGCACACCCGCCCTAAAGATCGCGGAAATTCCAGATTTCTGTCACCGCCACATCAAACCCCCGTTCCAACCTCGCCATCGTCGCCTCGATCGCGACGCCAACAGTTTGGTCAATGCAGGCTCTGACATGTTCAGACGCCATCGCGACCTCTGCCAAACCGAGCTGTTTGGCCACCAGCCCGATCCGCTTTGCCGGCTTATGCATCTGAGAGAATTCATGCGCAGCCAGACAGCGTTGCAGCATATCTAGCCGCAGCGCGATGTTCTCTAACATGCGGCACACCACCTCTTCGGCGATGTGCAAATCCTTTTGTGCAAACAGCCGCTGCAACGGGGCTGGATCGAACTGCAATTGTTGCGAAAAATTCAACATCACCACATCTGGTGATGCCATGCGCGCTGGACTGTGGGACTGGGTAATATTCTTCATGAAATGACTTTTAGGTGAACAAGGTTTGCAGAAGGTTGATGCCTGCGACAAAAATCGCTCGAATTTCATGAAAATGCGACGTATCCAGTGGTAACAGCGCGAAAGAGATGACTATGCAGCATGCCCGCCCCCTTCCGGCCTATCTGGTCAACCGCTACCATGGTTGGAAAGCGACCGTTTATGCGGAAAACCGTGGCTGGTATCGCAGACTGGCCGAGGATGGCCAGCACCCGCGATCAATGGTCATTTCGTGCTGCGACAGCCGTGTGCATGTCACATCAATCTTTGGTGCCGATCAGGGCGAGTTCTTTATTCATCGCAATATCGCCAACTTGGTCCCGCCCTTTAACCCGGACGGGCATCACCACGGGACCTCTGCTGCAGTTGAATATGCGATCACCGGATTGAAGGTCGCGCATCTGATCGTGCTGGGCCATTCTGGCTGCGGCGGGGTCGAAGGATGTTATAATATGTGTTCCGGCAATGCGCCTGAACTGGAAGAGGCCAGCAGCTTTGTGGGACGTTGGATGGACATTCTGCGCCCCGGGTATGCCGCCTTGCCCGAAGGCGATGACGCCTCACGCAAACGCTCGCTTGAGAAAACGTCTGTCGTGATCTCTTTGGAAAATCTAATGACGTTCCCCTTTATCAAAGAGGCCGTCGAAAGCGAACGCTTGTCCATCCACGGGCTTTGGAACGACATCGGTGAAGGCAGCCTAGAAGCATACGACCCAAAAGACGCGGTATTCAAGCCGATCTAGCACAACCAATCATCTGACTGCATTTCGCGCAAACGGCTGGCAGTGCGTTCGAATTCAAAATTGCCTGTGCCTTCAACATACAGCATCTCGGGCGCTGCAGCGGCGCTGCAGATCAACTGTACTTTCGCCTCATAAAGAGCGTCAATCAGCGTCACAAAACGTTTAGCTTCGTTAAAATTATGTCGCGACAGCGCAGGGATATCCTCAAGGATCAACACGCGCACGGCGTCAGCCAAGGCAAGGTAATCTGCGGCACCCAGCGGCTTGCCGCACAGGTCAAAGAACTTGGCGCGTGCGACGCCATTGTGAAAACCAGGCAGAGCAACTTGTCGCCCCAGTACATGAAGAACCAAGGTTTCCGATTTTCCGTGGCTGATGTCTTGCCAAATCTGCGCGATTGCGGCCCGCGCGACGGCATCATTGGGGCTGAAATAGCTTTGCGTGCCAGCAAGGCGATCTTGGCGGTAGTCAGTCACACTTGCCAATTCATGCACGACCATCTTTTCTTTGATCAAAGCAATAAACGGCATGAACAACTGGCGGTTCAATCCGTCCTTATACAGGTCATCTGGCCGGCGATTGGACGTCGTGACGATGACCACTCCGGCAGCGAACAAGGCTTCGAACAGACGACCAACGAGCATTGCGTCGGTGATGTCTGTGATTTGCATTTCGTCAAAGGCCAGAAACCGTACTTCGGCGGCCAGCTTTGCAGCCACCGGTGCAATTGCGTCGTCTACTCCGCGCTTGCGGGCCTCCGTCATCTCGGCATGAACCCACTGCATGAAGGCATGAAAGTGGCGACGCTGTTTGGGAACTTCGACCAGATCATAAAGCAAGTCCATCAGCATGGATTTGCCACGCCCGACCCCACCCCACATGTAAAGACCAGGTGCCGGTTCAGGAGGCTTGCGAAACAACACGCGTTTGACAGGGGCGGCAAGGGCTGCACGGACCCGCTCTAGCTCCGGCAAAACGGCCTGTTGAGCGTCATCGGCGCGTAGATTTCCTGCTGCAACTGTCGACTGATATGCCTCTTGAACTGTCATCAAAGGTGGATACCGCGCAGGTCAGTCATTGAAAAGATAGCACGTTCACTCACGCAACGCAGCGCGAAGCGCCGAGACAAGCTGCGCGCCATGAGTGTACGGAACTGCGTGATCGGCATAGGAGACCACTTCTTGGTTGGCGGACCGATTCCATTCGGCAAGGCGACCAATCGCTTGAACCGGTACAATCTTGTCTTCAGCGGCCCAAATCGCAACGACGGGGATGCCTTTGCGGCAAAGTTGGCGGTGCTCTTCTGCTTGGATTTCGCCAAGAATTCCCCGCCTGCTGGCCAAAAGTGACGGCAAATAGCCGCGGCGGGTAAGTTCGCGGCGTTGCGCGCGCAAAACCCTATCAACATCCTTTGTTTGGCCACGTTGCGGGATTGCGCGTTTGATCCGACCCTCTGCGAACATGCCGTGAACCCAGTCGCCCAGCAAAGGCGTGCGTCTGCAAAACCGCGCAAAACCGCTTTCGTTGGTGATCACACCTGATGTTGCAATCAATATGACTTGTTTGATGCAATGCGTGTTTTCAGCGGCAAAAGCGGTCGCGATGCTACCACCCATTGAATATCCAACAATTGTAATGTCTTCGCTAAGCCCATGACGCGCAGTTAGATCTGACAGTTGCCGCAAGAAAAACGCGCGATTTTGCGGACCTAGGGGCGCATCCGACAGGCCGCGCCCATAAAGATCATACATCAACACGCGGTAGCCAAGGGCGCCCAATCCCTCTGCCACCGCTTCCATCGAAATCATTGGTGAAGCCACCCCATGCACTACAATGGCAACGGGACCACGCGCTGGCCCAACCCAGCGAAAATGGGTGACTCCTTGCGATAGCTGGGCAAACTCACCGTCAGCGCCGTGCCTCTCGGTTGGGCCAACCGCGGGACGGCGACGTTCCACAAAAAATGGTAAAACCGCAAGTAATGCCAGCCAAAAAATAAACAATGAAACAATAAACCAATGCAAAACGCGGCCTTTTCATTCGCAGGACTGCACCTTTATTAACGCGAACGTTCCCAAGCTTCCAGTATGAAGCGGCTGGTCATCAAATCAAGATGCGCACCGCCCCCATTCTTGAACAGTGTAATTTCGTCAGCGCCCTGCCTTTGGAACAGATCCAGTTCATAATAGTCCGCGACCACGTCATCTGCGCTGAACGCGCCCGTCGCGATTGGGATTTTAAGCTCTCCGATATGTCCAACCGTCGTCTCGCGGCTGTCCACAAAGACACGGGCGCGTTGCAAAGCGGCATCGTCGACCTCGCGCATGTCGGGGCGATAAGCGCCGATCAGATCAATATGCTGTCCGGGTTGGAACCAACTGCCCTTAAGCAAAGGCGCAGTCGACATCGTGGCCGAGGTGACGATATCAGCCTGCCGCACAGCACCTTCAAGATCGTCCGCAATGGCGATGTCCGTAAGGGCATCCTTGAAGGCTTCTGCCCCCGCTCGTGATCTGTTCCAGACCGTAAAAGACGCATCGGGAAAGGCTGCGCTATAGGCCTCTCGCAGGGAATGCCCGACGGTGCCTGCGCCCACGATCAAGATGTTGCGGCTGTCAGGCCGCGCCAAACGACGCGCGGCGAGCAGGCTATCGCCAGCAGTCTTCCACTTTGTCACAAGGTGGAAGTCCAATATCGCCTCTAGCGCGCCGTCCTTGCCTGAAAACAGGTTCACCGCGCCGCCGATGGCGGGTTTTCCGTCCGCCTTGTTGCCCGGAAAGATCGTGGCGCATTTCACAGCCAATCCCAGACCCGCGATCCAAGCAGAGCGGTTGAGCAGCGTATTGTCGCCCTCATACAAGAACACATCCGCCACATCCGCTTTGGGCCCGTCATGGCCCGCAGCCAGTGCATCGGTTAGTGCCAGCCAATCAAGGTGCTTTTGGCCTTCGTCAAACGGGATCATCACAGTCATCGCGCCGCCTCCTTGGTAAGTAACCCTTCGGCGACCAACCTATCCGCCCAAGCCTGCGGCCCTTCGAATAGATGGGTTTGCCAGCCGCGGGCTGCGGCCATGTTGATATTGTCGATACGGTCGTCGGCAAAAAGCAGTCCAGAGGGTGCGATTCCGCAATCATCCTCGACCTGGCTGTAAATCCCGGCGTCCGGCTTAATGATACCCATATGTCCCGAAATATAGCGACGGTCGAATTCAGCCAAGAACGGATAAACCGGTTCGGCAATCGCGAACGTCTGGATGCCAAAATTTGTCAGCGCAAACACCGGCACACCCACGTCGCGCAAGGCCCGCAGCAAACGCACCGAGTGATCAATCGCAGGGGCAGCCATGTCGATCCAACGGTCATGCCACATATGCACCTCAGCGCGCCATTCTGGGTGCGCGTCGGCTGCTTTATAGATTGTGTCACGGAAATTTCTGCCGCGATCGACCTCGTCATTGATGCCGTGCAGGTCAATTGCCGCAAACATGGCTTTACGTCGCTCTTTGCCAATTACACTGTCAAAGAAACGCTCTGGTTGCCATTCGATCAGCACGTTTCCGATGTCGAACACGACGGCTTTGACGTCTGGCATTGGATCTCCTGACTTGGTTTACGGCAGACTAGCGCCGCAAGGGGCGCTGTAAAGTGGCAGGCTTGTTGCGTGCATCCCGCCAGATTGTAAACAGCCCTGCCCCAAGGATCAGCACCATGCCAACATAGTCCCACATATCCGGAAATTCGGCGAAAAAAAGCATGCCCAACACCACCGACATCGGCAGGGCAAGGTATTCAAACGGGGCAACAAAAGAGGCTTCGGTAACGCGGTAGGCTTGCGAAATCAGGTAGCCACCAATGGCGATGCCAACACCTATAACCAGGAACACGGGGTAGTCAGACACCAATGGCCAGCTCCATGCGCGCAAAAGAAATACCATCGAAGGATCGGTCTGGTCGCCAAAGCGCCCGTCCCCAACCGCAAGGCCCATCGCGAGGCAAACGACGATAAACATGATCTGAATATAGAACGCCATTGTCGCAGCACTTTCCGTGCCGCCAATCCGACGCGTGATGATGTGGATGCTCGCATAACAAAACGCCGCCGCCAGCGGCAGAAGCGACGCCACCTGAAAGGCTGCGGTCCCTGGCCGCATCATGATCAGCACCCCTACGAACCCGACAGCAATCGCGGCCCAGCGCCTTGGTCCCACGACCTCGGACAAAAAGATGACCGAAAATACCATGATTACCAAAGGGCTGACAAAAAAGATCGCGACCGCGTCCGCCAATGGCATCGCGGCCAGACCCAGGAAGAACGTCATATTCGCAAAGACCACACATAACCCGCGCAGCATGTGTATCGGCAGGCGTTTGGTGCGGGCAATAGCCCAGCCGTTTGTCAGAGGGGCAATCAGCGCGAGGATGATCACCAAGCCAATAACCGAACGGATCAGTACAACTTGATGAAGCGCATAGCCCCCGCTGAGGAACTTGATTGCGACGTCATTGATCGAAAAGAATATGACCGATATTGCCGCACATAGCGCACCCAATTTGGCGGGCGCAAGCTGTATCACGCCTGCGCCGCCGCGCGGACAGCACGCTCCAACCCGTCCAAGAACCGCGCGCGATCTGCCTTGCTAAAGGGCTTGCCACTACCTTGGCGAAACGGATCAGCCGCGCGCATATCCGTCATCAGATCGCGGGTGGCAAGGACATTGCCGATATTGGCCGTCGTCAGTGCCTCGCCATTATGTTTCAACACCAACGCCCCGTTTTCAATGCAGCGCGCGGCCAGCGGAATGTCACCTGTGATCACCACATCACCTTTTGTCGCACGATCTGCGATCCAGATATCAGCGATATCGGGGCCATCGGGCACCACAACCATTTCGACCAATGGGTTCTGTGACGGGCGGAGACCCCCGTTCGAGACGACAAACATCTTTAGCTTATGACGGGTCCCGACGCGTTCAACCTCTGTCTTGACCGGACAGGCATCCGCATCGACGTAAATCATGCGTAAAGCGCCTCTGCATGAAAGCTTACGTGGTCTTCCATGAAAGTCGCGATAAAGAAATACGAGTGATCGTAGCCTTTGTGCAGCCTGATATGCCCCTCTTGGCGCTTTTCAGCCATAGCCTTGGCAAAGTGTTCAGTGCCCAACAGATCACCAAACTGATCATCGGTGCCAGTATCAATCAGGATTGGTCCGTCAAAACCTGTGCCTTGCATCAGTAGTGTCGCATCATGCGGACCCCAGTTTTCCTCTGCCCCCCAATAGGCTGCAAACTGCTTGCGGCCCCAATCGCTTTTGGTGGGATGGCAAATCGGCGCAAAGGCAGAAACAGACCGGAACCGCCCCGGCAAAGCCATAGCCAGCGTCAGGGCACCGTGCCCCCCCATCGAATGGCCAGTGATCGATTGACGGTCCATATCAAGGGCAAAGTTTTCGGACAGAAGCGCAGGCAGTTCATCTCCGATATATGTCCACATTTTGAAGTTCTTTTCCCACGGGGCTTGGGTCGCATCGATATAGAACCCTGCGCCTTGGCCAAGGTCGTAAGCCTCATCATTGGGCACGTCATCGCCGCGAGGCGAAGTATCAGGATAAGCCAGCGCAATGCCCTGCTCTGCCGCCCACGCCTGTGCGCCCGCTTTGGTCATCGCGTTTTCATGGGTACAGGTCAGACCGGACAAAAACCACAGGACCGGCACAGGACCGTCTGCAGCCTCTGCGGGCAAAAACAAACCAAATGTCATGTCACAGGCACATGCTGCAGAACTGTGCGAATACACCCCTTGGGTGCCCCCAAAGCAGCGGTTTTCAGAGATGGTTTTCATGGTGTGCCCTTTCGTTTGAACAAGGGCTAGCGCAGGTTCAGAAGGTTGTCACCCATGCAATGACTAAGGACACGGTCACAACGCTTGCCGCAGTGGACAGCAGAATGGATGCCGATACCCGTGTGGGTGCAACCCCGTAGTGCTGCGCAAGGATATAGACGTTGCCTGCCACGGGCAGCGAAGCGGCGGCGATCATGACGCCTGCGGCATATGGGTCTACCTCAAACAGGAACAGTGCCGCAATTGCGACAGCGGCTGGGTGCAGGATCAATTTGCAGAATGATAGCCAACCCGCGACGGCCAAACGCTCGGCTGATTTGCTGGCCAACGATGCCCCGATCGCAAAAAGCGCGCCAGGCGTGGCGGCAGCCCCCAATAGGGTCAAGAAGTCGTTCATTGGCAACGGAATAGACAGGTCGCCTGCCGAAACCAGCAGACCAAGCGTGATAGACACAATCATCGGGTTTTTGATCAGACCAACCGCGACGGTCCAAAGGGTCTTGGACGACATGCGCCCGTCACGCGATCCGGTAATCAGAATAACGATCAGGCTGCCAAAGACGATCAGATCAACAGCCAAAACCATCATTACAGGGCCAACTGCGCCCTCACCCAGCAGCAAAACAAGCATCGGAATACCTAAGAACCCCACATTGCCGATCACGGCACATTGGGCTTCGACCGCGGCTTCGGTGATCGGGACGCGGCGGCGCAGCGCCATGAGCGTTGCAAAGACGTAGATTACCATTGTGGCGCTGAGATAGGCCCAGACAAATTGCCAATCAAAGATTTCAGCCAGTGAAAGATTGGCCGAAAACCGGAACAACATCGCAGATAGGGCGAAGTAAAAGACGAACTTCGTCAGATAGGCCGTCGCCTCGGGCGAGAAAAACCCTGTCCGGCCAGACCCATATCCCAAAGCGATCAACATGAAAAACGGAAGTGTTTGAAGAAAAATGCCCCACATGCGGGTTAATCAAATGTCCCAGTCGTGCGGGCCAAAAGCATAAAGGCGCGCGACGTGCGGGTCTCTGCCAGCTTAAGCAAATCTGTGTCTGTGGCGGTTTCCTCAAAGGAAACCAACATCTCGTCAAAACGGCGCAGGAAGTGATGGACAGCATCGCGGAAAATAGTGTCCTGACGCATGCGCCCAGCGGTCAGTGCCAGCGAAGAACGATCTCGCACGCCACCCAGACGGTCCATTGCCTTGCCACGTTCACCGTCGGCAAAGCGGCGCCACATCTCTGCGCTGATCGGGGCAGGACGCAGGTCGTCCATGTAAATGCCATCTTGAGACAGCAGGGTTAGCACGTCCTGGCTGGCTTGCACCAAACGTCCCGCAGTGAGGTCGCGCAAAGCGCGGCGCAGAGCAGAGAACCCTGCTGTGTCATGTTCATCGTTCGGAAAATTCAGCGCTTGAATAAGGTCCAGTCGTTCCAATGGCGGGTTCATGTCTTCGGACGAGGTCCCCAGCGCCAACGCTGGCTGATCAACCGGCGCTTGCGGTACGGCACGCGGGACAATCAAACGCGAAACTTCACGGCGCGAGGTAAACCCCGACACGGCAGGCTCTGCGCTGTCGCTGTCTGGCGCAGGTGCGATGTGGGGTTGGTCCACTGACGGCTCTGCTGTTGCCTGCATCGCGACTTGCGCCATCTGCATCTGGCGCAAGTTGTCGACGGCCGACTGAACGCGAAATGATTCCTCGCGCATGGTTCGGGCGGATCGCGCCACAACTGCTGCGACCCAGATCAAGCCGATCGGCATGAAAATCGCGATCAGCATCATGACCCAGCGCAGCTTTGCATCAGGACCAGTTGTTCCCTCTGAAGAAGGCAACGACCAGAAAAACAGCGCGACTATAACCAACCAACCAACAGCAACCGCGAAGGCAATGAGTTCGCCCTTGGTTAGGCTGTCAGCCGCCTGGACTGGGGTATTTTTGCGTTGAGGCGCCATCGTTTGCGCGCTTTCTATTTGAAATCGATCGACAAAATTTCGTAGCTGCGTACCCCGCCGGGTGTCCGCACTTCGACACTATCGCCTTCGTCCTTGCCAATCAAAGCACGCGCCAAAGGCGATTTCATATTCAGTTTGCCGCTTTCGATGTCTGCTTCATATTCGCCGACGACCTGATAGGTTTTTTCTTCGTCAGTATCTTCGTCAACAAGCTTCACACGTGCGCCAAATTTGATGGTGCCCGACAGCTTGGTCACGTCGATAACATCTGCCAGCGAAATAACGCCTTCAAGCTCTTTCACGCGGCCTTCGATAAACGACTGCTTTTCCTTGGCTGAATGATATTCTGCGTTCTCTGACAAATCGCCATGCTCGCGCGCATCTGAAATTGCACGGATAATAGTCGGACGTTCCACCGATTTGAGGTGCTTGAGTTCTGCATCCAGTTTATCAAAACCAGCGCGCGTGAGTGGTATCTTGTCCATCGGTCATCCCCTCCCGGGGCAAAAAGTGTCAATCGAACGTTCATAGCCTATTTTCGACGCGCAGTGTCAAGGCATTCGCGCGATTTCATGTCGCGGCAAGCGGATTTGACGTCGTGTCTTGATTGCTCCGAACTTGCCCTTCAGGTAACCGTGGCGGAAGGTAAATAAAAGGGCAACCGCCCAAGAGTTTTAAGGATTGATCAATGGCTCAGATTGAACGCGAAGCAATGGAATATGACGTCGTCATCGTCGGCGCAGGTCCTGCCGGTCTATCTGCGGCGATCCGGCTGAAACAATTGGACGCCGATCTGAATGTGGTTGTTCTTGAAAAAGGGTCAGAGGTTGGCGCGCATATCTTGTCGGGTGCGGTCCTTGATCCGGTTGGTTTGAACAAGTTGATCCCTGACTGGAAAGAAAAAGGCGCGCCGCTGAACGTGCCCGTCAAAGAAGACAATTTCTATATGCTGGGCAAGGCAGGTCAACTGCGCATCCCTAACATGCTGATGCCCCCGCTTATGAACAACCACGGCAACTACATTGTTTCCATGGGCAACGTCTGCCGCTGGATGGCCGAACAAGCCGAAGAAATGGGCGTCGAGATTTTCCCTGGGATGGCGTGTTCTGAGCTGGTCTACGGCGATAACGGCGAAGTCAAAGGCGTTGTCGCGGGCGAGTTTGGTAAGAATGCAGACGGCACCCCCGGCCCTTCCTATGAGCCGGGGATGGAACTGCATGGAAAATACGTCTTTTTGGGCGAAGGCGTGCGCGGGTCCCTGTCCAAACAGGTGATCGCGAAATACGATCTGGCCGCGAAGTCCGACGTGCAAAAATACGGTCTTGGCATGAAGGAAATCTGGGAAATCGACCCCGCAAAGCACAAAGAAGGTACTGTGACCCACACGATGGGCTGGCCTTTGGAAAGCAAAGCAGGGGGTGGGTCGTTCATCTACCACCTTGAGAACAATCAGGTTTACGTGGGCTTTGTCGTTCATCTAAACTACAAAAACCCACATGTGTTCCCTTACATGGAATTCCAGCAGTTCAAGCATCACCCGATGGTGGCAGAGCTGCTGAAAGGCGGTAAGCGCGTCGCTTATGGCGCGCGCGCGATTTCCGAGGGCGGTTTCCAGTCAATGCCGCAGCTTGAATTCCCCGGCGGTGCGCTGCTGGGTTGTGCGGCAGGCATGGTGAACGTACCACGCATCAAGGGCAACCATAACGCCATGCTGTCCGGCATTGCCGCCGCAGAGGCCGCGATTAACGCGATCAAAGCAGATCACAGCGGTGACATGCTGCAAGGCTATGATGATGCGGTCCGCAAGGGCGAGATCGGCAATGACCTCAAGAAAGTGCGCAACGTCAAGCCTCTTTGGTCCAAATACGGCCTACTTGCCTCGCTTGGCATTGGCGGCATGGATATGTGGATGAACACATTCGGGATCAGCGTTCTTGGCACACTAAAGCATGGCAAATCTGACGCGGACGCGACCGAAGAAGCCAGCAAGCACAAAGAGATCACCTATCCCAAGCCTGACGGCACATTGTCATTCGACCGACTGACAAACGTGTCCTTCAGCTTTACCAACCATGAAGAAAGCCAGCCTGCGCATCTTCATCTGACGGACCCCGATGTGCCGGTCAGCGTTAACCTTACCAAATACGCAGGCCCATCTGCGCGGTATTGCCCGGCTGGTGTCTATGAATTTGTGGGGACAGGCGCAGACACGAAGTTCCAGATCAATTTCCAGAACTGCGTGCACTGCAAAACCTGCGATATCAAAGACCCAAGCCAGAATATTACTTGGACAGTGCCGCAAGGTGGCGACGGGCCAAACTATCCAAATATGTAATTCGCAAAAGTAAGGTGGATATAATCCACCTTACCTCAGCACGTAGTTACTTGGCCAAGTCAGCGTGTAGTCCAAGACAATCTCTTGCTTGGCACCCGCAGGCAATTCCAAATCCCATTCCAAGATACCACGGCGCCCTTCTGGATTTAGGCGGGTCGCGGCTGGCGTCGTCTTTAGATCGACCTCTAGATCGTCTTGTTCAGAGTATGAGAACGCTTCTCTCACAAGTACGGGCCAATCTTGCCCTGTCAGGTTCTCGACCGTCATAACAACCAACTCGTTCAACCGGTTAGAGCTAGTGAAGACCCCCACATCGCCCTCGGATTTGCGCGGCATTGCACGTGTCAGACGCAAATTATCAACCGGCCCGAAGCCCAAGTGCTGATCAGCACCCGCCGCCAACAATGGCATCTGGTCAAAGCCAATCATCGTGCCGTCGGCGAATAGCAATGCTTGACCCGGTAAGAGCACCTCGCCTGTCGTATTGGTGAACTCGGCCATGCGGTAAGCGATGCTATCACGGCTTGGCACCGCCTCGGCCCATACATCGGCGTCAAGGCTCAGGGTATCCAAGGCCAAACGCAGATCTTCAACACCGCTGCGGATCGTCACGCGGCCCGGATAGGTATAGGTTACGGTCGCGCCGCTAAAGTCTGTCTTGGCGGTCACATCCATGGGCGCGGCCAACGCCTCTTCCATCATGACCACACCGCTGCGCGCAAAGCTTTGCGTATCGTCAGACAACATGACCACACCGCGTTCACGTTCCAGATCTTCCTTTGAGATGATCCGACGCGACTGCGGCCAGACTTCGCCGGGGGCGGTTTGTTCACCGGGGCGGGCGGTTGACAGAACCAGTTTCACATCATTCCAATCCTGTCCCGTCTGCTGGCTGATCACGACGGCGCGGTCGATATCCAATGCGGCAGCGTCACCTGTTGTCAGGAGCATGTCATAGACTGGCAACCAATTGGCAAAACCTTCCAAACTGCTGATATCAATGGCGTAGGCGCCAGCCTCGGTTGTATTCAACGTGAACGACAAAACAGAACCGTCCTGCTCTGGCGCCATGAGTGCGGCAAGCGCCTGCCGCGCCGCATCCAAAGCCTCAATGTCATCCTTGCGGGCGCGTTCAGCAGCTTTGGCCTCTTGTTCGGCATCAAAAGCAGCTTGCCTTACGGCAAGCGTTTCCGACCCCACCATTTGCGCCAACGCTTGAATGTCAGCGATTGACCCTTCGCCCAGCGCATCGCCCGCACGGCCCTGCGCGAGGTTCTGCAAGAATATGATCTGTGCATCAGCAGCGGCCACCCGCAAACGGATCGCAGCAATAGCGGCGTCGCTATCGCGCAAGACATCTTCTAACCGCTCGACCTCTGCCTTCGCCGCGACAATCCCTGGCGCGGTTTGATCGGGGGTGACTGGCAAGCGATCATAGGCAAGGTTAACGGCACCGATTTGGGTGCCTGTTGGCGCAGAAATCCGCAACCCTTGCGAAGATAGCCCCTCCGGCAAATTTGACACGATGATGTCATGTTGACCAGCGGGTAAATCTAGTGTGATCAGCCGAGAGACACTGGCAAGACCGGGATAGATCGTCACCATATCCACGCGGGGCGTGGCGGTGAATGTATCAGCAAAACTGGGGCATGCCAGAACAAGCATGGTGGTTGAAAGAAGTGGGCGAAACATATGTAGCCTCCTGCGGTGCACTTAAGGTGATTATACTGTGTTTGACGGATCACAGGGAATGATCCTTGGGGCCCGTTGGAAATATTCCGCCAGAAACAAAAAAGGGCGCCCCGTAGGACGCCCTTTCAGAATTCATCACGCAGGGGTTTAACCTTTTTTCAGGCATTCACGGCCCAGCAACTCGGCAATTTGCACCGCGTTCAATGCAGCACCCTTGCGCAGGTTGTCGGACACGCACCACAGGTTCAGACCATTGTCGATGGTGCTGTCCTGACGGATGCGGCTGATGAATGTGGCGAAATCACCGACACATTCGATCGGCGTGACGTAACCGCCGTCTTCGCGCTTATCGATTACCATAATGCCCGGTGCTTCGCGCAGGATGTCGCGGGCCTCATCTTCGTCCAAGAATTCCTCGAACTCGATATTGATCGCCTCAGAGTGGCCGACGAAAACCGGCACGCGTACGCAAGTGGCAGTGACCTTGATCTTGGGATCGATGATCTTTTTAGTCTCGGCGACCATTTTCCATTCTTCTTTGGTCTCGCCACTGTCCAAAAACACATCGATATGCGGGATCACGTTGAAGGCAATCTGCTTGGTAAATTGGCGCGGCGGCTTGCTGTCGGTGGGGTTGTAGATCGATTTTGTCTGGTCCCACAGCTCGTCAATGCCGCCTTTTCCAGCACCAGAAACGGACTGGTAGGTGCTGACGACAACACGCTTGATCGTCGCGCGATCGTGCAGCGGCTTCAGCGCCACGACCATCTGCGCCGTCGAACAGTTGGGATTCGCGATGATATTCTTTTTGGAATACCCATGCACGGCTTGCGGGTTCACTTCCGGTACGATCAGCGGCACATCAGGATCGTAGCGATAAAGAGAGGAGTTATCGATTACGACACACCCAGCTTTGGCAGCCTTTGGCGCATAAATCTTTGTAGCGTCTGAACCAACGGCAAACAGCGCCATATCCCAGCCCGTGAAATCGAACGTATCAAGGTCTTTGGTCTTCAAGGTTCTATCGCCAAAGCTGACTTCGGTGCCTAGCGATTTGCGGCTGGCAAGTACGGCAATCTCGTCGACGGGGAATTCCCGCTCGGCGAGGATGTTCAGCATTTCGCGGCCCACATTCCCTGTGGCGCCGACAATGGCGATTCTATAGCCCATTTGGCTGGCTCCTTGTTAAAGATGCGCCCCTTTACCGTGAGTCCGGCCCAAGGGAAAGGGGGCGCCGACAGAAGCGACAGATGCACGCGCAGTGGTGTATTTTCCGCACCGCAGTGTAAATCAAACTAGACTACCTTACCCTTCGCAGTAGCGGGAGCCGATGACAATAAAACCGACCTTTCGCGACCCAGCCCCGCGCGGCACTGACGCCCGTCTGTGAAGGCGCACAATGGACCGGTCTGACCACGCAACTGGCCGAGAAATTGCTCGAAAGTAGTGAGGTCGACGCGGTCCTGAACATGGTGCCAGACCCAACAGACCGTTGGCGGCCACAGCCCTAAATCATCACACATGCGGCCGATATGGCCGAAGCACGTGGCATGCGCATGGGAAATGCTCCTTTATTGGCGCTGCTGGAACCTGCAGCCGCTGCTGAATACAAACGCATCGCAGTGATTGGCATTCCTTGTCAGGTATATGCGTTACGTGCCCTCGAAACCTAGTTAGGATTTGAACAGAGTTATGTGATCGGCACACCCTGCTCGGACAGCACAACCAATGAAAACTTCCAAAGTTTTCTAGCACGGCTGGCCGATACCCCCCGAAACTCTCACCTTTCTGGAATTCCGTACTAACTATAATGTGGGAATTCTTTCTACCGATGGGAAGCAGCGGCTGATCCCGTTCCTGAAACTGCCACTGTCCGATCTGCCGCCAGTTTTTTTCCTGTCACTTGCCGGACTTGCGTAGACTACACCAACCGTTTGGCCAACATCACAGTTGGCTACATGGCTAATCGTGCACAAATAACCGCCGAAATATCGCGTTAAACTGGCAAGGCCGTCGTCTGGCGCACCGTGCGCAAAGCAAATGATGACTGCATTTGTGCAACCCCCGGCAGCGTCGCCAAATAGCGGCGGTGGATACGCGCAAAATCCTCTGTATCTCCTGCCACAACTTTCAACAGATAATCAGCGGACCCTGCCATCAGGTGGCATTCCAAAACATCTGGCACCCGCGCAACGGCCTTTTCAAAAGCATCCAGCACCTCGTCCGCCTGACCGCTAAGCGTGATTTCGACAAATACGGTCGTAGGGAGGCCAACTTTGCGCGGGTCCAGAAGGGCCACATAGTCGCGGATAAATCCGTCCTTTTCCAACCGCTGCACCCGGCGGTGACACGCCGAGGCGGACAGATTTGCCATCTCTGAAAGTTCTGCATTGGACATACGTCCCTTCTTTTGCAGGACCTCAAGGATTCGGCGATCAATACTGTCAATTTCCATTTAGCGCATGATCCTTCGAATTTTATGACCCAACGCGCAAAAATGTACCATAGTTACCGCTATCAGCCAAGTAGAACATCAATGTACTTGCAACGCAAAAGCAGAATAGTCCGCCTAGAAATAGGGAGGACACGGTCATGCATATTGGATGCCCAAAAGAGATCAAGCCACAAGAGTTTCGCGTTGGTCTAACGCCGAATGCAGCACACGAAGCAGCGCATCACGGTCACACCGTCACGATTGAAGCCAACGCAGGTATTGGCGCGGGTTTCACGGACGACGACTATATCGCAGCAGGCGCACAAATCGTCGGGACCGCAGCGGAAGTCTTTGCTGCGGCGGATATGATCGTAAAGGTGAAAGAACCGCAGCCGGGCGAGCGCAAAATGCTACGGGAAGGCCATATATTGTTCACGTACCTGCATCTTGCCCCCGACCCCGCACAGACCAAAGACCTGATGGAATCCGGTGCGACCTGCATCGCCTATGAGACTGTGACTGACGATCGCGGCGGTTTGCCCTTGCTTGCGCCGATGTCAGAGGTTGCTGGTCGTCTGGCACCACAAGTCGGCGCTTGGACATTGCAAAAGGCCAATGGCGGGCGCGGCGTTTTGATGGGTGGCGTTCCGGGTGTTGGACCAGCACGCGTGCTGGTCATTGGCGGCGGCGTGGTCGGCACACATGCGGCCAAGATCGCGGCAGGCATGGGTGCAGATGTGACCGTATTGGATCGGTCTTTGCCACGCCTGCGCTACCTGGATGACGTCTTTGGCGGGCATTTCAAGAACAGCTATGCAAGTGCTGGCAACACAATCGAACTGGCCCGCGAAGCAGATCTGATCATTGGCGCAGTTCTGATCCCCGGCGCGGCGGCCCCCAAGCTGATATCGAAGGCGCAATTGTCAGAGCTTAAGCCAGGTGCTGCACTTGTGGACGTAGCCATCGACCAAGGCGGTTGCTTTGAGACCTCCAAAGCCACAACCCACCAAGATCCGATCTATGATGTGGACGGGATCATGCACTACTGCGTAGCAAACATGCCGGGTGCTGTTGCACGTACATCGACCATCGCGCTTGGCAACGCGACGATGCCATTCATGTTGGCATTGGCAAACAAAGGATGGCGGCAAGCTTGCGAAGATGATCCGAACCTGCTGAACGGCCTGAACGTTCATGCAGGCAAACTGACCTACTATGCGGTCGGTATGGCGCTGGGAATCGATGTGTTGTCGCCAGCATTGGCACTTCGGGAATGAACTGATGCTGACCTGCCATCTGCGGCAGGTCAGCATTTCTTAAAGCGGGCTTAGGCTTGTTTGGCCAGTGCGTCGCGGATCTCGAGCAGGACTTCTAGCTCGGTCGGGCCCTTTGGTGCTTCTGGTGCTGCTTCGACCTCGGCGGTGGCGGCGTCTTTGATTTTGTTGACGTTGCGTACCAGCATGAACACCACGAATGCGATAATCAGGAAGTTGATGATCGCCATGATGAACGCACCATAAGCAAAGATCGAACCGCCGGTTTCGCGCGCGGCTTCGAGTGATGCGCCTGCTGGTACGTCACCGCCAAGCACGGCGTAGTTGTTGGTGAAATCAACACCGCCCGACACAAGGCCGATGATTGGGTTGATCAGATCGCCAACGAGCGATGCAACAATCGCCGTGAACGCAGCACCAATAATGATACCAACGGCCATGTCCATGACGTTACCTTTGGCGATGAATGATTTGAATTCGTTTAGCATGTGTGTCCCCACTTCTTTGTAACTAAGCGCATGGATCTAAGGCCCTTTGCGCAATTGCGCACAGACATACCCACATTCATCCACACTGGCACGGGTTTTATTCCGCAGATACCCCCCCACCTTTAACGGACATAAGTTTTGCAAAGGACACGCACTTAATGGCCGATCTTTCCGCTTTTCCAATTACTGGACGCTGGCCCGCCAAGGACCCGTCGGTGATCCAACTTTATTCCTTCCCCACACCCAACGGCGTGAAGGTTTCCATTGCGCTAGAAGAAATGGGATTGGCCTACGAGCCACACCTTGTCACTCTGAAGCACGAAGACGTCAAAAGTGATGCGTTCTTGTCATTGAACCCAAACAACAAGATCCCTGCGATCATCGATCCAAATGGCCCTGCAGGGCCAATCGACATCTTTGAAAGTGGGGCGATTTTGCTGTATCTGGCTGAAAAATCGGGGAAACTCTTGGGCGCAAATGCGGCCGAAAAAGCCAAAATCACACAGTGGCTCATGTTCCAAATGGGCGGACTAGGGCCGATGCTCGGGCAGATGGGCTATTTCTACAAGTTCGCCGGATCGCAAATCGAAGACCCCCGTCCCCGCGAACGCTACCGGGACGAAGCCATTCGGCTGCTGGCTGTCTTAGACAAGGAACTCGAAGGCAAAGACTGGATTGCGGGCGACTATTCAATCGCCGATATGGCGATAGCGCCGTGGATCAACGCGTTGGAATACTACGGAACCAAGGACGTCGTGGGCTATGACAACCTTACGAATGTCCCAGCATATGTTGAACGATTTTATGCCCGCCCTGCGGTAGCAAAGGCAAAACGTATTCCTGACCCGTCTTAAGTGGGGTGAGCCCCGACCGAGGGCAACGTTCCGTTCAGAACATAGCGTAGGATTTCCACAACCTGCTGCGGCTCTTGCACAACAGCAAGGGCCGCTGCGTCGACCTCTTTCAACGGATGCTGATGGTCTGGGCCATGCATCACGATCAGAGACTTCCCCAGTGCTGCTGCATAACCCGCATCAAAGGCAGCATTCCACTGTTTGTACTTGTCACCAAAGCGGACCACGACGATGTCCGCGTTCGCGATGCTGTGCCGCGTGCGAATAGCGTTTAGATTGGCACCTTTGTTATCATGCCAAAACTTCTTTGGCTCCTCGCCCATGATCGCGACACCGCAGTCATCAGAGGCCGCATGATCCGTGACAGGACTATGAAACGCCAAATCCAATCCAGCCGCACCAACCGTGATCTGATCACGCCAGTCGGTGTGAATTTCGCCGGAAAGATAGATATTCAAAGTCATGTCTGGGTTCCTTTAGTTCAGTTGCCACTTAAAATAGACCTTATCGCCGTCATGGCCAGACTCGGCCCAGCCGCTCTTGCGATAGAAGGCCTGCGTTGCGGTCATCTTTGCATGGGTCGCGAGGTGGATTTCCGCATGTCCTGCGGCTTTAGCCGCTTCAATGACCTGATCAATCAACGCGCGGCCAAGACCGTGGCCACCCGCATCAGGATGCACAGCAAGTTTCATAATATGCGCATTGCGGCCAAGCGCTGCGACAATGCCGCCAGCGACACTCCCATCCAATTCTGCAACCCAAACATCATGCTGCGCCAAATCATCGGCAACACCCTCTGTCACAGGTGGCAAGCCAAGATGCATGTAAGGGTGCATAAGCCGCTACCAAACATGCTGTCAGTGCGTCCACATCTGCAAGTGAGGCACGCCGTAAGATCATCCGCGCAGCACGCCACCTGTCGCTTTGGCCACTTTTTCGACGATCTTGCCGCTAACAGCTTCGATATCGGCGTCTTTCAGCGTGGCTTCGGTTGGCTGCAAACGCACCGTGACCGCGAGCGATTTCTTACCTTCACCCAATGACCCACCAATGAATTCATCAAACACACGCACGTCCGCGATCAGCACCTTGTCCGCGCCCGCCGCTGCATTGACCAAAGTCAGCGCCTCGACCTGCGCATCAACGACAAAGGCAAAGTCACGCTCGACCGATTGCAGGTCTGTGGCGACCAGTGCCGGACGCGTGGCTGTCTTGTTCTTTGGCAATGGCACTTCGTCTGGCCAAATCGTAAACGCGACCGCAGGGCCTTTGATATCCATTTTCCGCAGGACTTTGGGGTGTAGTTCGCCAAACACTGCCAACACCTTCTTGGGCCCTAGGCAAATCTTGCCGTGCCGACCCGGGTGCCACCAATCAGAAGCACCCCGCAGAACCTGCACTTTTTCAGGCGCGCCAATCGCGGCCAAGACCGCTTCGGCATCAGCCTTGGCGTCATAAAGATCAACAGGGCGCGATGTGCCGTGCACATCCTTTGGCCCCGTACGTCCTATCAGAACACCCGATACCAGCATATGCTGCTCTCCCGGCTCACCACCATGGAAACCAGCACCGACCTCAAACAGGCCCATATCCATGAAACCACGCGCCTGATTGCGGGCCGCTGCACGCAGCAATCCACCCAGCAGGTTCGGACGCATATGCGACATTTCAGAACTGATCGGGTTTTCCAACATCGTTGCATCATCGCCGCCACCGAACAGCGTCGCTGCTTGGGCGTCGATGAAGCTGTAGGTCACACATTCATTATAGCCCAAAGCCGCAGACGTGCGGCGGGCCGCTTGCTGGCGCGACTGGCTAGGCGTCAAAATCGGACGCGGCACGCCTGCGTCGATACGCGCCAGTGGCTTGCCCTTCAACTTGGTCAGGGATGCAATCCGCGCGAGCTCTTCTACCAGATCAGCCTCGCCCTGAACGTCAGGACGCCAAGATGGCACATGCGCCATATCGCCCTTCATGGTGAAGCCCAGCGATGTGAGCGTCGTGCGCTGTGTCGCCTCTGAAATCTCCATGCCGACCAGTGAGATCACTCGCTTTGGGTCCAGCTTGTAGGCACGGGACGTATCAGGCACGTCGCCCGCTTGGATCAACTCCGAAGCTTCGCCGCCCGCATGATCGACAATCATCCGCACGGCATGCTCTAGCCCCCCCGGCGTGAACGCTGGATCAATCCCGCGTTCGAACCGGTAACGCGCATCCGAGTTAATCTTCAGCGCACGCCCTGTGTAGGCAATCTGGATCGGATCCCAATAGGCGCTTTCAACGAAAACATTGATGGTTTCTTCGGTGCAGCCCGTTCCGGACCCGCCCATCACGCCTGCAATGCTTTCAGGACCATTGTCGTCGGAAATCACCATCTGACCGGCCTGCAGCGTGTATTCTTTGTCATCCAGCGCCACGAGGGTTTCACCACCCGCCGCGCGGTGGACGCGCAGGTTGCCCGTAACCTTGTCGGCGTCAAAGACGTGCAGAGGACGGTTCAAATCATAAGTGAACCAATTGGTCACATCGACCAAAAAGCTGATTGGACGCAGGCCAATTGCGCGCAGTTGGGTTTGCAACCAATCCGGGCTGGGTCCATTCTTGACGCCCTTGATCAAGCGGCCACAAAACACAGGGCAGCCATCCAGCGTATCAGCATCAATTGAAACGCCCATATCAGCGCTGAAAGACGCTGGGACAGGGTCAACCATGATGGGCTTTAGTGTCCCCAAACCACGGGCCGCCAAATCACGGGCCACACCGCGCACGCCAAGCGCATCTGGGCGGTTGGGTGTAATCGCAATCTCGATCACCGGATCGACCTTATCGGGTGCGTTTTCAGCCAGCCAATCGGTGAACCGCTGTCCAACTTCGCCCGAAGGCAATTCGATAATGCCGTCGTGTTCTTCTGACAGCTCCATCTCGCGTTCGGAACACATCATGCCGTAGCTTTCAATGCCGCGGATTTTGCCGACGCCGATGGTCGTGTCGATGCCAGGAACATAGGTACCGGGGCTGGCGATCACGACAGTGATCCCCGCACGCGCGTTCGGTGCGCCACAGATAATCTGGGTCAGGCCGTTAGCTGTTTCGACCTGACAGACCTTCAACTTATCCGCATCAGGATGCTTTTCCGCTGTCAGCACTTTACCGATGGTAAAATCAGCCAGCCGTTCGGCGGGGTTTTCAATGCCTTCGACCTCAAGCCCAAGGTCGGTCAACGCGTATGCGATGTCAGCAACCGACGCGTCGGTATCGAGGTGATGTTTCAGCCAGG
>JBLHTS010000010.1:0-27892 GCA_047627695.1 Yoonia sp.
GCGCGCGGCACTGCTGATGCTTTTGCACTGCGCCATAAATTCCACGATCCTAGGTTGTCTGCTCGCTATATGCCGCAAGGCCAGATGGCACAGGACCTTTATGACGCCATGGAAACCGCTCGGATCGAAGCAGTAGGCGCGCAGTATATGCCGGGAACGGCTGGCAATATTGACGCTAAAATCGGCGCAGAGGCGATGCGCAAAGGATACGACCAGATTAATCAGGCCTCTGACGCGCCCTTGGCTGTGGCTGCGGGGTATTTGATCCGCCATCTGGCCACCGGCCGTGATTTGCCAAAGGGCGCGAACAACGTGATGGAGTTGTGGCGCGGCTTTATCGAGGACCACTGTGGTGGCACGCTCGAAAGTCTTTCTGAAACGCTTAGTGACCAGCTAGCATTTGCGAAATTCGCGCGGCAGTTGATCAGTGATATGGGCTACGGCGATCAGTTGGGCGATGATCCCGATACGTTAGATGATGATCAAGACGACCAGGCCGAAGAAGGCCAGGACGACGATCAGGATGAACCCGATAGCACCGGCGACGATGACAGCGAAGGCGAAGATGCCGAAGGCGCGCCAGAGCAAAGCCAGGAAGACAGCCAAGACGCAAGTCAAGCCCAGGTTAGCATGGATGATCAGGCTGACACCGAGATGGGCGAAGAAGCGGAAATGCCCGAAGGCGAAGCACCCCTTGAACCCCCTGCCCCGCAGCCGGTGTCAGATGCTGATCCAGATTACAAAGTGTTTTCAGTAGAATTCGATGAAGAAGTATCAGCCGCGGACCTTGCCGAGTCGGTCGAGCTAGAGCGTCTGCGCGCCTACCTCGATCAGCAGCTTGAGCCCTTGAAAGGTGCTGTTTCACGACTGGCCAACAAGTTGCAGCGCCGCCTACAAGCGCAGCAAAACAGGTCTTGGGAATTTGACCGCGAAGAAGGTATTTTGGATGCAGGCCGTTTGGCCCGTGTCGTTGCAGCCCCCACGACCCCGCTGTCGTTCAAAGTCGAAAAAGATACCGATTTCCGCGATACGGTTGTGTCGTTGCTGCTGGACAACTCTGGCTCCATGCGCGGGCGGCCAATCTCGATTGCGGCGATTTGTGCTGATGTGATGGCCCGCACGCTGGAACGTTGTGATGTAAAGGTCGAGATTTTGGGCTTTACCACCAAAGCGTGGAAAGGCGGCCAGTCACGCGAAAAATGGTTAGTTGAGGGTCGCGCTGCGACGCCGGGGCGTCTGAATGATCTGCGCCATATCGTCTATAAATCCGCTGACGCACCGTGGCGGCGCACGCGTCCGAACCTTGGCCTGATGATGAAAGAAGGGCTTTTGAAGGAAAACATCGACGGAGAAGCACTTGAATGGGCCTACCGTCGCATAATGGCGCGGCACGAGCAGCGTCGGGTCTTGATGGTGATATCGGATGGTGCGCCGGTTGATGATTCGACGTTGTCGGTGAACCCTGCCAACTACTTGGAAAAACACCTACGCGATGTCATCGCGATGGTCGAAAAGCGCAAAGCGGTCGAATTGGTCGCGATTGGTATTGGCCATGACGTGACCCGCTATTACGAGCGCGCGGTCACGATCACAGATGTGGAGCAACTGGCCGGTGCCATGACTGAACAGCTTGCCAGTCTCTTTGACAGCGACCCCCGCAAGCGCGCCCGTGTTTTAGGGATGCGCAAGGCAAGCTGACGTTTTGGTTTTGCTGCAACTGTCGGATGCCTCCGGCGAAAGTTTATTTTGGAATAAGAAGAATGGGGTCCGGTGATGTTTCAAACGTTTGAGGCGCAGTCTTCGCCGAAACAGGGACCGCCACGTTTGCGTGCTTTGCGGGCTGAAATGGCGCAGCGCGGGATTGACGCGTTTCTGGTGCCCCGTGCCGATGCCCATCAAGGCGAATATGTCGCCCCCCGCGATGCCCGATTAGAATGGCTGACGGGATTTTCAGGATCGGCGGGGTTTTGTGCTGTCTTGGCTGAAGTGGCCGGCGTTTTTATTGATGGCCGTTACCGCGTGCAGGTGCGCTCGCAGGTTGCGGATGATTTCACGCCGGTGAATTGGCCCGAAGCACAGCTTGCCGATTGGCTGCCTTCGCAGTTGATGACTGGCGTTTTGGCATATGATCCTTGGCTGCATACCGTTTCTGAAGTCGAAGGTCTGCGCCGCGATATGCCGCAATTAACACTAAACCCGACCGAGAATCTTGTGGATTTGATCTGGTCTGATCAGCCGCCTGCGCCAACGGAGCCATTTAAGGCCCATATGCTCGAACACGCGGGCGAATTGCATGCAGCCAAGCGTGCGCGGCTTGCAGCTGAATTGAAGCAGGATGTCGCTGTTCTGACATTACCAGACAGCATTGCGTGGCTCTTGAATATTCGCGGAACTGATATTGCACGCAATCCTGTACCGCAGTCTTTTGCGATCTTGCGTAAATCTGGCCATGTTGATCTGTTTGCAGGGCCCGGCAAGGCTGGCAACATTCAAGAGCATCTCGGGTCGGATGTTACGCTACATGATATTTCAGATTTTCTGGATGTTTTGAAAGGGCTGAATGGCAGCGTACTGATTGATGGCCGCACCTGCCCTGATATCGTGGCGACAGCACTATCCGATGCAGGTTGCGAGGTCGTGCAGGGAAAGGACCCCTGCATTTTACCAAAAGCCTGCAAGAACCCAGTTGAGATTGCGGGCTCAAAAGCCGCGCACACCCGCGATGCTGTGGCAATGGTCAGGTTTTTGGCTTGGCTTGATGCTCAAGGCCCTGATGCCGGGTTGACTGAAATCGACGTGGTCACAGCGCTAGAAGGGTTTCGCACGCGGACAAATGCCCTGCGTGACATCAGTTTCGAGACGATTTGCGGCGCGGGGCCAAATGGGGCCATCGTCCACTACCGCGTTTCTGAGGATACCAACCGTGCTCTTGCGCAGAGTGAATTGTTGCTGGTGGATAGTGGCGGGCAATATATTGACGGCACCACTGATATCACGCGCACAATGGCTATTGGCAACTCGACAGCAGAACACCAGCGCTGCTATACTCGAGTCCTGCAAGGGATGATTGCGGTCAGCCGCATCCGCTTTCCGCACGGTGTGGGCGGTCAGCATCTCGATGCTTTGGCACGCGCGCCTTTATGGCTGGCTGGTCAGGACTATGACCACGGCACAGGGCACGGTGTCGGAAGTTACCTAAGTGTGCATGAAGGACCGCAGGGGATTTCTCGCCGCTCCGAAGTTGCGCTGCAGCAAGGTATGATCTTGTCGAACGAACCGGGCTATTACCGCGAGGGCGCGTTCGGTATTCGGATCGAGAACCTGATCGTTGTCGTCGAAGCCCCCGCCCTTGCAGGCGCAGACGATCGTCAGATGCTCGCCTTCGAGACGCTGACTTATGTGCCATTTGACAGACGCCTGATTGATACCAGTTTATTGTCTACTAAAGAACGGCACTGGATTGATGGGTATCATGCGGATACGTTACATCTTCTTGAGCCACTTTTGGCGACAAGCGACTGCGACTGGCTGACAAGGGCCTGCGCTCCGCTCTGACCTGATCTGTTACAAGACGTGATGAATATCGCCTAATTCTGCGGCCCGCCGCACCAAACGAGAGGAAAGACCACATGGCTGATCATATCAAAATCCGTCCTGCTAAAGGAACTTGGGTTGTGCGCGCCGCAGGAGCTGTGTTGGGCGAAAGCACGAATGCGCTTGAATTGACCGAGGGCGACTATCCCCTTGTGATTTATTTCCCCCGCGCTGACCTCGCCATGGCGTTCTTTGAGCCAACCCAGATGACGTCAACCTGTCCCTACAAGGGTGCTACGAACTATTACACAATCGTTGCCAAAAGCGGCCCGATCCCGAATGCAGCTTGGTCGTACGAAAATCCCTTAGATGCGGTTTCGGCGATCAAAGATCACTTGGCGTTCTTCCACGAGAAAGTAGCGGTCGAACAGGTTTGAGGCACCTCGCGTCAGGAATGCTCTTCTGCTGCTGTCGCTGACAGTGCACGGTTCATGGCCCGCAATGCGTCGACCTGAAACAAAGCGCCCCAAAGTTCTGGCGGAGCGTCTTCGCCACCCAGTGTGACAATTGGAATAAAGCGCGGGCTGCCGCGTTCAAAGATCGGCATGGCCTGTTCCAGTGTAGCATTGCCATCTAGGTAAAGCCCTTCCCGGACAAGATCCCAACAGGCGTCTTCAGTTGCGGCATCGTCAGCGCCCACCGCACGCATGATGCTTGAGACTTTGAACGTCGCCAAAAGATAGGCCTGCGGCCCTGCGGCCAAATGTACATTGCGTCGCTCGAGCTGGGTCAGAAAAAACGAGCGGTCTACCAGCCGCGAAGCGAGGGCCGTGGACAGCGACACCGCAACCATCACGGCGAGGCCAGTTTGCCAATCTCCCGTAAGTTCAAACACAATCAACGTCGTTGAAATCGGCGCCCCAAGGACAGCCGCAGCGACAGCGCCCATGCCAGCGAGCGCGTAAAGCGTGCCGCTGCCTGACACTGTAGGGAAAATTGCTGTCGCGATGATGCCAAATGCCAGACCCGTCAAAGCGCCAACCATCAACGACGGCGAAAACACACCGCCGCCCATGCGGCCACCCATCGTGATCGCAACGGCTATAACCTTAAGGACGACAAATACGATTGCTTCGTAGAGTAGCAATTCACCGGTCAATGCCGCCGAGGTCGTCTCGTAGCCCGCGCCAATAATATGTGGCCACCAAATTGCGAGACCGCCCAGCATTGCCCCCGCGGCGGCAGGCCGGAAGTAGCGCGGCAGACCAGTTCGGTCCTGGATATAAGTTCCGATGTTGTCCGCCCAAAAAATCGCCTTCATGAATGCGACGGCCACCAGCCCGCACAAAAGACCTAGGATCAGGAACGCGGGTAGTTCGACATAAAACCCAAGTGCATTTTGCACCGGTAGGACAAATTCCGTTACATCGCCAAAAACCAACCGGTTGATCACAGTTCCAACCGCCGATGCGATCACGATCGGTGCAAAGGCATGTACCGCAAAGTGACGCAGGACCACCTCTAGCGCAAATAACGCCCCTGCAATTGGCGCATTAAAGCTGGCAGAGACTGCGGCTGCCACAGCGCACCCCAATAGATCGCGCCCTGTAATGCCATTGGCGTTGATCCATCGACACACAAGGGTCGAGATGACGGCAGCAAGGTGCACCACAGGCCCTTCTCGTCCGCTCGATCCACCTGTGGACAGGGTCACCATTGACGCCGCCGCTGACGCGAGGCCAGGGCGCACCTCGACACGGCCTTCTGACAAGGCTGCCCCTTCAATAACATCCGCAACAGAACGGGCACGGCCATCGTCGGTAAACCGGTGCAAGATCAAGCCAACCACCAAGCCGCCACAAATCGGAATGATAAGTATCTGATACCACGCCAGTCCAGCTGCAAATGAATGCAATGTCAGTACATCGTCGGTGTCATAAGCGGTTGCTTGAATTGCATAAATCCCCAACCGAAACACAACTGCCGCAAATCCTGCGGCAATACCGATTGCAAGTGCGATAAACCAAAACTGTATCTGGTTTGGTCCGTGTTTTTTCAAGACACGTGCAGCGTCAAAACAAGCCGAAGTCACGTCGGCAATCGCTTGCCGCAACAACTCTTTTCCTGTTTTGGGCATCAGTGGTCTTTCATTCAGTCTGAGGCGCAACCGACAAAAATAGCACTCAAGCCACTGCCCCTACGCTGCCTGAACAGCCTATTTCATGTGATGTACGTATCCAAGCCGAATTTGAGCGACCCGCCCTTCGATCATGAGCAAGGCGATCCGCGACACAAAATGTGGCGGGCAAGGTCATTTCAGTAAGAAAAATATCTCTGTGTTCACAGTCGCGCTGTTTGGTTCGCCTCATTCCAAATTAACGTTGCGTAAAATAAAGAACGCAAATTTGGGAAGTAAAATACGACAAAAAAATTTCTATTTCGTGAAAAATTAATTCAATTTTTCATAAATTAAATTTACGATTAAATACATAAAAACAATTACTTAAATATCGTATTTAATCTATTATCATAGATTCAGTCAATTTACGCACCCGTCAAACATATACTTTGGTATAGGTTGCAAAAATCGGCCGATCCTTGCAAAGTTAGGTCCAAGAGGCTGGTTAAGCCTTGGGTGGTTAAAAAGTGAATGCACGTTTGACCAAGTATTTTTGCTAAAACGTGATAAGTGTTTCTGGGGTATTGTGTTTAACCCCCAAACGGATGAACTGCGTGTATCGCGGAGGTGAGTGGCCGAGATGCATGGATTATGAGTGGGCTGGGTAACTGGTATAGGTTCAGGGCGTCGCATGTTGCGGCGCCCATATCAATTTCTAGCAGCCTATCAACGCACGTGCCGCTTGGCGTGCGGCTTCTGTCACAGTATCGCCCGATAGCATACGCGCAATTTCGTCCACGCGTTCGTCTGCATCAAGTGCAACAACGGTTGAACGAGTCTGATCCGCATCTTGCAATTTTTCAACCCGCAAGTGATGTCCGCCAAGGGCTGCAACTTGCGGCGAGTGTGTCACCACAAGAACCTGTCCCCCATCGGCAAGCTCTGCCAAGCGCCGTCCAACAGCGTCTGCAGTAGCACCGCCAACACCTCGGTCAATTTCGTCAAAGATCATTGTGAGCCCTTCGCTGGCCTGCGTCAGGCAAACCTTCAACGCGAGCAGAAAGCGGCTCAATTCGCCGCCAGACGCGATTTTGTTCAATGGCCCCGACGGCGCACCTGGATTGGTTGTGACAGTGAAGGCTACTGTATCAATTCCCTCGGGCCCAGCCTCTGTGTCAGTGACTGTTGTGGCAAAGACCGCGCGTTCCATCTTGAGCGGAGCCAATTCTTTCGCCATCGCCTTATCAAGGGCCGCCGCAGCGCTTTGACGCTTTGTACGCAACTGCGTAGTCATGTTGTCATAATCGGCTTTTGCTACTGCGACCGCTGCCGACAAATCGGCAAGATCACGTGCACCATCGTCAAGAATGCCAAGCCGCGTGCGCAATCCTTCAGCGAAATCAGCCAGTTCATCTGGCAAAACACTGTGCTTGCGCGCCAATCCACGAATTGCAAATAGCCGTTCTTCAGCGTCCTCAAGATCGGAAATATTGAAAGACAGCACATCAAGGCAGTCAGCGACGCCTGTCTGTGCCTCATCTAACGCGAGCATTGCGCGCTCTATAGCTTCCAACGGTGCGTCCAGGCGCCCCTCTGCGTCCCCGGCGACCCCTTGCAGCCAGCGGAATGCATCACCAGCCAACCCCTCTGCGCCGTTCAGCCCCAGTGCATCGCCTGCTTTGTTGATATCGGTACGGATCTTCTCTGCCGCTTGCATCAGGCGACGCTGGGCATCCAAACTGGCCTCTTCGCCAATCTCGGGGGCAAGGACATCAAGCTCGGCTACTGCATGGCGCAGGTAGTCTTCTTCGGCGCGGGCTTCGGCAAGACGCACTTCGGCAGCGGCAAGCGCTTGTTGCGCTTTGGACAGGTTTCGCCATGCCGCGCGGGTGTGTTGGATGTCCACGTCAAGCTCTGCGTAACTGTCTAACATCTGCCGGTGGCCGCGCGGGTTCAGCAGTCCGCGATCATCGTGCTGGCCGTGCAGTTCTACTAAAGTGTCGGACAGGCGGCGCAACACCTCGCCACTCGCGCGGCGGTCATTGATCCACGCAGTTTTCCGGCCATCGCGCGAATTGATACGGCGTAAGATGACTTCGTCTTCGGCCAAGATGCCTGCTTCTTCCAAGACAGCAAAGGCCGGGTGGCCTTTGGGCAAATCAAACCAAGCAGTCACTTCACCCTGTTCAGCACCTTGCCTGACCAATTCAGCCCTGCCACGCCAACCCAGAACAAAACCCAATGCATCCAGAAGGATCGACTTGCCCGCGCCTGTTTCACCCGTCAACACATTCAATCCCGGCTGGAACGCAAGCTCCAACCTATCGATGATCAACATGTCCCGGATATCTAAACCGCGTAGCATGAGGGTGCCCTTAGGGCGGGACTAATCCCGCGCTGTTTACAGCCATTCACCGCGAATAACCTGCCGGTAAATCGACGCCAACCAGTTGTTGCCAACGGGGTCTGCCGTAAGCCCCTGCCCCGTAAGCAAAGCAAAGCTAGATTGATACCATTCACTGGATTGGTAGTTATAACCCAGAATTGCGCCAGCCGTCTGCGCCTCATCAGTCAGACCAAGCGATAGATAGCTTTCAACCAAACGGTGCAATGCTTCTGGCGTGTGGGTCGTCGTTTGGAAATCCTCGACCACCGTCCTGAAACGATTGCTTGCAGCAACATAGTTGCCCCGCTTGTGATAGTAGCGCCCGACTTCCATTTCCTTGGCCGCCAAATGATTGAAAGCCAGATCGAATTTTTGAACCGAAGCCTGCGCGTATTCACTATCAGGATACTGTTCGATCACGCGGCGCAATGCTTGCAGCGCTTGAAAGGTCAGTCCTTGATCGCGGCCAATGTCGTCGATCTGGTCATAGTATGACAGCGCCAAGAGGTAGGCCGCATAAGGCGCATCCTGCTGGGTCGGGTAGAAATCCAAATACCGCTGCGCCGAAGCGCGGCTATTGGGGTAATCCTGATCGCGGTGATAAGCGAAAGCCTGCATAATCAGCGCGCGCTCAGCGAATTCGGAATATGGGTAAAGCCGTTCAATCTCGCCAAATGTGAAGGCGGCGTCGTCAGAATTTCCCCTTTCAATCTCTCGTTCGCCACGCTCAAAGATTGCTCTGGCCGTCAAATCATCAAGTGGCTGGCCGCTGCGTTCAAATCCGCTACAAGCCGTCAGTGCCGCAAATGCGACCACTGCCCCGATACGCGTGATCAAGCGGCTATTTTTGACTTGGTTCGCTGACATAATGACGTCCTCATTAACACTGGGCTGTGCATTCTTTAAGGCAGTTCAGACCTATAGCACACGATCTAACATAAAAAAATGACGTGCAAAATGCCTTTTGCGTTTTGACGTGATCAACTGTCAGTAGGAAAGTTCAGGCGACGGCAGCCAGATCGGCAACACTGACACCAACGCCAGGCAAACGCGCGGCAATTTTCACGTCACAATCGACCCAACGCCACGCATCAGGCTGCGCGAAAAGCGCATGCAGCAGTTTGTTGGTCATCGCGTGACCTGCCCGTGTACCGGTGTATCGTCCAAGGATCGGTGCGCCAGCTGTATAAAGATCGCCCAATGCATCCAGCATCTTGTGGCGCACTGCCTCATCGCTATGGCGTAAACCGCCTGGCGTCAGCACTTTGTCGCCGTCGACGACAACCGCGTTTTCCACTGTTCCGCCAAGCGCCAACCCATTTGCACGCATCGCATCCACATCGGCAGAACGGCAGAACGTACGACTGTCGCAAAGTTCGCGCACAAACGCGCCATTTGCCATATTCAGTGTCTTTTTCTGACGACCGATTGCCGCGTCTTCGAAATCAATCTCGAATTCAATTTGAAGCGTCGTAGCTGGGCTTAGGCGTGCAAAAGCGGGGCCATCTGTAATGGTAACGTCTTTTAGGATTTCAATGGCGCGCAAAGGCGCAGACAATCGATTTAATCCGGCTTCAACGATACCGCGCACAAAGCTGACCGCGCTACCGTCAAGAATTGGAACTTCAGGTCCATCGATATCAACGATTACATTGTGGACGCCACAACCAGCAAACGCTGCCATAAGATGTTCGATCGTGGAAACAGTCACGCCGGACGCGTTTGTCAGTCGCGTGTTCAAAGGTGATACAACCACGTCGTCCCAACGGGCCTGCAACATTGGACGCTCTGCGATATCCGTGCGCCGAAATACGATGCCGGTGTTCGCTGACGCGGGGTGAAGAACAACGCGCACAGATACGCCAGAGTGCAAGCCAATGCCCTCAAAACTCAACTCTGATTTCAGCGTCGTTTGCAAAATAATCAATCCTGCCCATCTTTTTTTGTTAACGATGAGGTAGGACGCTTAGCCCTTACTCTCAACTCACTCTTTGCAACGGACTGAAACATACCCTGTTATTCTTGAAACATCGCAGACAAAAAAGCTGTAAAACACTGATAAAAATATAAAAAGGCCGCTCAAAAGCGGCCTCTCATTCCAATGTGACGCAGCGTTCACATAAGCGCTAAAGCGCGATTAGTTTGCCTGACGGCGCAGGAATGCAGGAATTTCGATCTTATCCTGATCTTTGTCCTGATCCGGCTCCTGGCGCAGCGCAGTCACTTGAGGCTGCGCGCGCCCAGTGTGATGTCCACCAGATTCGGCTTGCGCACCTGTCATGCGGTTAATCAAAGAGTTGATCCCAAAGCGTGGTTTATCTGCTTCGGTCAGTGCAGCAGCCGGCATTCCAGCCTGCGGTTGAGCGTTGCGACTTGGTACGCGGCTAACGGCGGCTTGCAAGCGCGCCAGTGCTTCTGGCGAAGGTGTGCCCGGTGCCGGAGCACGCGGCGCAACAAAGCTGTCGGCTTCTGTTAGTGTTGGCTCTGGGCGCGGTGCATAGGCGGGCGGTGGAAGATCGCTCGCCGCTGTTTGCGGTGCTGGAGCTTGCTCGCGTGCTGCAGGCTGTGCATGCGCATCAAAGTCTTCGAAAAGTGTGCGTTCGGGTTCAGCAGGAGTTACTGCTTGGGCAACAACTGGTGCTTCTTGCACTTGGATTGGCGCTGATGCAGGTGCGGGGGCCGTCACTGCCGAGGGGGCAAGCGGTGCAGCCATTGACCGGCGCGGCGCTGGTGCTTCTCTGTTGCTTGCGACTGCGTCGATGCCAGTGGCAACCACGGAAACGCGCATTTTGCCCTCCATGCTTGGGTCAAGGGTCGAGCCAACAATGATGTTCGCATCGCCATCGACCTTTTCACGGATCTTGTTGGCAGCTTCATCGAGTTCGAACAATGTCAGGTCATAACCACCGGTGATATTGATCAACACACCCTTAGCGCCTTCCAATGAAATCTCATCCAGAAGCGGGTTCGCAATGGCTTTTTCTGCAGCCTGAATAGCGCGGTTTTCACCCTCGGCTTCGCCTGTCCCCATCATCGCCTTACCCATCTCGTCCATCACAGCGCGAACGTCTGCAAAGTCGAGGTTGATCAGGCCGGGGCGGACCATCAGGTCAGTTACACCCTTAACGCCTTGATAAAGAACATCATCTGCAAGCGCGAAAGCTTCTGTAAATGTTGTGTTTTCATTGGCTAGTCGAAAAAGGTTCTGGTTGGGAATAATGATCAGAGTATCGACGACCTTTTGGAGGGCTTCGACACCTGCTTCGGCTTGTTTCATCCGCTTGCCGCCTTCGAATTGGAACGGCTTGGTGACAACACCGACTGTCAGTACGCCCAACTCGCGGGCCGCTTGCGCGATGATCGGAGCAGCACCCGTTCCCGTACCACCGCCCATGCCGGCCGTGATGAAACACATATGTGCGCCAGCAAGATGATCGACGATTTGTTCAATGCTTTCTTCGGCGGCGGCGGCACCTACGGAAGCGCGTGCGCCTGCACCCAAACCTTCGGTGACTTTAATACCCATCTGAATTTTTGAAGGAGCGCGCGACTGTTGCAACGCCTGTGCGTCAGTGTTCGCAACAACAAATTCTACGCCATCAAGCTCTTGCTCGATCATGTTGTTTACTGCGTTGCCACCTGCACCGCCCACACCAAACACTGTGATACGTGGTTTCAGTTCTTCATGCCCTGGAAGTGATAGGTTCAAAGTCATAACGCAATCCGCCTGTTTTTTTAAAAAATGCCCGTGCCCCCGGGCGTTCACTGCTTATTAGTGATCATAGTAACCAAGTGATGCCGAAAGGTCACGACAAAAACACAAAATCGCCACCAAATCTGGACAAAAATCTGGCCTCAACCGCCTCATTTCGACGTTTAGGCAAGATGTTGCGCATTACCAGTTGTCTTTGAACCATTTTACGGCCCGTTTGAGAGATCTTGCGGGATAACGATCTGCAGGAATCTCGAAATCCCACCATTCATCTTGTGGATTCGCAGCAAACAGCGTTAGCCCAACAGCGCTTGAGAACGCCGGACCAATTGCCGCCTGCGGCAAACCTTGCACACGCAGTGGACGCCCCAAACGGACTTGCTGGCCAAGTATCTTGCTTGCCAAACCATCAAGCCCCGGAATTTGGCTACCCCCGCCCGTCAGCACGATTTGCTGGCCCGGCAGATGTTCAAAACCGGCGGCATCAAGGCGCGCGCGTACTTCTTCAAGGATTTCTTCAACACGCGGACGCATTATCCCAATAAGTTCGGCACGGCTTACTGTGCGGCGGTCACGTTCCCAATCTCCGGTGTCGCCACCGATTTCGATCATCTCGCGGTCGTCCATGCCGGTTGCGACAACACCGCCGTAAAACGTTTTGATCCGCTCGGCTGTCGAGGCGGGGATTTGCAGACCCATCGAGATGTCGGAGGTCACATGTTCGCCACCCATGCGCACGCTATCGGCATAGATCATGTGTTTCTTCATAAAGACCGAAATACCTGTCGATCCACCACCAAGGTCGATACAAGCCGCACCCAATTCCTGCTCATCTTCCACAAGCGACGACATGCCGGACACATAGGCCGAGGACGCGAGCCCCGCCAATTCCAGATCGCACCGTTTGATACAGTAAAACAGGTTCTGGATTGCCGTCGCATCGACCGTCAACATGTGCATGTCAGTCGTCAAGGTATTGCCAATCTGACCGCGCGGGTCACCCAAGCCAGAGCGATGATCCAGCGCGAAGTTGACAGGCTGTGCGTGCAGCACTTCGCGGTCGGCCCCGTAATCAGGAACTTCGCATGAAGCCATGACCTGGCTGATGTCTTGTTCGCTGACCATGCCGCCCGCAACGTTTAGCGATCCGTCCAGGCCATAGGACTGTGGACGCGCACCTGACAGGCATGCAATCACGTGATCGACACGGACATTGGCCATTTTCTGGGCCGCCTGAACAGCCGTCCGAATGGCGCGTTCAGTTTCCTGCATTGCGTCAATTTCGCCAAAACGCACGCCGCGCGAACGGGTGGTGGCCGCACCTATCACGCGAAACTGTGATTGTCCGGCCAGTGATCCGACACCATCAACACTGCGAAACTTTTCCGGCCCGTCAAAGCGCAGGACAAGGCAGGCAATCTTTGATGTTCCCACATCCAAAATAGCAACAACACCGCGCTGCATCGCTGCTTTTCGCATTTGCCGCATTGCGCGTTGGCTGTCGTATAGGTCGCCCATCAGTTGCCTACTCCGTTTGTTTCTATAGGTGTATTGCCACGGCGCAGTGCTGCGGCGGCCTCTTCATTCATGCGTAGTGTTGGCCGGATCGCGTTGCGCATATCCACAACGCCGACATCTCGGCTGAGCATATCTTGCGCAGCGTTCAACGCGATCACGCGGTCCAACGCAGCAACAGCGCCACTTTCTGGCAAAAGAATACGTTGGTCGCGGTCTAGAACCATGTCCCAACGACGCTCGCCCATCCGCACCAACCCGCGGACCCGTTCAAGAAGGGGACCGGCAGTGGCGAAAATCGCTAAAGCTTCGTCAATATTATCTTCTGCCCCATCCCCAGCAATCAAAGGTAGATCAAGGCGCTCTGCGCGCGCGAGAATTTGACCCGACTGCACACCATTTTCGTCAATCAAACGCAACGTCGTCGCATCACGCCAAAGTGCAACAGGCACCCGCGGTGTCAGGCGTACTTCTAATGCGCCCGCTTGACCGACACGAACGCTCGCAGATTTGATCTGGTCGAGGGCTTCGATACTTGTGCGCATCGCCTCAAGATCCAAATCAAACGACGATATCGGGAAGGTATCAGGCAATAACGCGACAACATCAGTCATCGCATCGGCGTCTGCACCGGTAATATTCATCGCTTGGACCATGAACTGGGGGCGCTGCTGGAAAGTCTGTTTTGTGTTTTCAATCGTTGCGACAAACTCGGCGCGGTTCTCTGGTTTGACATACCAACTGGTTGCAATCGCTAAGATCAACAAAACCGGCACCCCGATCCGCACCGCACCGCGGAATCCCGGTGTCAGCATCAATCGTTGAAACCGGTACCCCAATCGCGATGGGGCAGGATCACGGGGCATAGCATCGGGAGACGTGCGGCCAATCAGCGATCGCATGAGGCATCCTCCACCATCCAGCGGCAAAATTGCGGAAATGTGATACCGACGTGATCTGCCTGTTCGGGCGTCAGCGAGGTTGGCGTCATACCCGGCTGCGTATTCGTCTCAAGCAGGATCAAGCCATCAAGGCCGCGGGTCTCATCCCAGCGAAAATCAGTGCGGCTGATACCGCGGCATCCTAGCGCATCATGCGCACGCACGGCGTAATCCATGCAGGCGTCAAAGATGTCTTGCGGAATATTTGCGGGCAATTCGTGCCGCGAGCCACCCGGCGCGTATTTTGCGTGATAGTCATACCAACCGTCAGTAATAATATCGGTCACCGTCAATGCGCGATCACCCATAACTGTTGTTGTCAATTCGCGACCCGGCACGAATGCCTCGACCATCACTTGGACGGGCATGTCGACTGCCAATTGTGGCGGGCCGTTCGCATTTTCGGCAACAATGTAAATACCGACGCTAGAGCCTTCATTGTAAGGTTTTACCACATACGGCGGGCGCATGACATGGGCTTTGCGCACATCATCGGCAAGGGCCAAAATGCTGTCCACGACAGGCAATCCGACCTTGCGGTAGACATCCTTTGTGCGCTGCTTATCCAACGTCAGGGCCGAGGCCAGAATACCCGAATGCGTGTAAGGAATGCGCAACCACTCCAAGACACCTTGAATGGCACCATCTTCACCCCAACGGCCATGAAGTGCGTTAAATACAACGTCAGGTGCGATTTCGATCAGGCGTGCGGCAACGTCGGGTCCTGCGTCGACCTCAACCACGTTATATCCTGCGTCCCGTAAAGCCGCCGTGCATTCACGGCCCGAGCTTAGCGATACTTCACGCTCTGCTGATGGGCCGCCCATGAGGACAACAACTTTCGGGTTTGCCCTGCTCGACATACCCTACCGCCTTAAGTGCGAGTCTTTGCGACCCGTCATTTCTATGATCCAATGTGTGGATCGAGACCATTTTGGTCCGTTATTGCGCGGTGTCTGCAGCAATTCGTTTGCCAACCCGCATAATTTCCCACTGTAGCTGAATACCTTGGGAATCGTAAACCTTTTTCCGCACCGCTTCGCCTAAATCCTCAAGGTCGGCAGCCGTTGCCCCACCAGCGTTAGTTAGAAAGTTCGAATGCTTGGTATTCATCACAGCACCGCCCAAGGTCGCACCGCGCATGCCGGCATCATCAATGACCTTCCACGCTTTCAGATCATGTACGTCATCGGCCTGACCCGTCGATGAAAACCCCGCCGGATTGCGAAAGGTCGAACCTGCCGTGCGGTCTTTGGTTGGTTGGGTTTCGTCGCGTTTGGCAAGCTGATCCGCCATACGCTGCTGCAAGATTTCCTTGGCTTGTTTTTGGGCCGCAAATCGAGCTTCGACGATCACTGCGCCCTCTGGCAAGGTACTTTTACGGTAAGCAAGCTGCAAAGCCTCAGGTGAAATTTCGGCAATAGAACCATCACGGTAGACGACTGTAACAGCCGTGAAAACGTCGGCGACATATGACCCATAGCAACCTGCGTTCATGCGCACAGCACCCCCGATTGTTCCCGGAATCGTGCGCAGGAATGTCAGATCAAGTCCCGCATCAGCGGCCTTGCGTGCGACATGTGCGTCTAAGGCAGCGGCACCTGCAATGACTTGATCATCCTCAATTTGAATGGTGTTAAAGCCACGCCCCAAACGGATCACAACGCCACTGATCCCGCCGTCGCGCACGATCAAATTGCTGCCAACGCCCATTGGAAAAACTGGAATCTCGGGATCAAGTGCAGCCAGAAACGTGGACAAATCATCAATATCGGCAGGCTGAAAAAGCACCTCTGCCGGACCGCCAACGCGCATCCATGTCAGATCGGCCAGAACCCGCTGCGGGGTCAGAGTTCCGCGCACTGTTGGAAGTTCAAGCATCTGTCACTCACTTTTCTTAAACCAACCAAACAGGCCACCGATCAATAGGCCTGCACCGATTGGAGCATTCACGCCCACGATCAATATGACATAACCAATCCCATCCCAGCTTTCTTTGCTTTGGGCCTCGATCAGGGTGAACCACGTCAGGCCTATCCAAATGGGCGCGATCAGCGCAAAACTCAATCCACTTTTTCTAAGACCCAAACGGTACCCCACAAAAAGTGCGGCACCAAAGAACGCGGGCGGAATGAGGTAGATCAGGAACGCGCTGAATTTCAATGCTGAACCCCAAAGTTAGATTTGGTACTATACTGCGCGGTCATCACGTTTGCGCAGAATCCAGCCGAGCAAAGTACCCGCCGCACAGCCCAGCAGAGCAGGAACACAAATCAACATTGCCATGCTAATTGCAAAAAATGGATCGATCCCGAACGGGCGCCCGCTTGCGTAGAAAAAGATCGCAAATGTTGCGCCAATCACCGATGCGATACTCAGGGCCAATCCGGACTGCCCCGATCGTATCAACCGACTAAGTAGCAAGAAGGGCAGGATCGCACAGGTCAGCATCACGCCGAATATCATAACTTGAATAATCATTCTTGCCCTCGCATCTTTTGACGGAACCAGCACCAAGCAAAGTAAACTGGCCAGCGCAAAACAAGGCCACCAACAACCAAGCCCAGCATCCCCATTAAAACACCATGTTGCCAGAAAATCCAAATCAACAGCGGAACGCCGATCGCAATCAGCACATAAGCCCGCCGCCAGTGGTTATCATTGGACGGGATCAATACCATCGCAAAAGCCAGAACCACCCAAAGCCCTATTGAAAGCAGCGGATCCATTACACCTTGAGACGATCCGGCAACCGGTTCGCCCATGTGCTGATCGTTCCGGCCCCAAGGCAGACGACCATGTCACCCGGTTTGGCCTGTTCACGCACCAGACGTTCCAAATCATCTTCGGATTCGACGACGCGCGCGTGCCGATGCCCATGACGGATCAGACCCGCAACCAAATCCGCATGGCTTGCGCCGGGGATTGGATCTTCTCCAGCACCAAAAACTTCTGAAATACCCACAACATCCGCGTCATTGAAACAAGCGCAGAATTCATCGAAATGATGTGAAAGGCGCGTAAAACGGTGGGGCTGGTGGACGGCGATTACGCGGCCTTCGGTGGCCTGGCGGGCTGCTTTCAAAACGGCTGTAATTTCGACCGGATGGTGACCGTAGTCGTCGATGATTGTCACGCCGTTTATTTCGGCCACTCTGGTAAAGCGACGATTGACTCCTTTGAAACCCTTGAGCGCAGCACGAATTTCTTCTTTTTTCATGCCCAAATGACGGGCAACAGCCACAGCCGAAAGCGCATTCGAGACATTGTGGTCACCCGGCATCGGCAGTTCACAATCTTCGATCAAAGTGCCTTCTGCCTGCAACGCGATGTCAAAATGCGCGACCCCGGCTTTATAGTGTAAGTTTATCGCACGGATATCGGCTTGGGCATTAAACCCATAAGTCACCACCCGACGGTCGGTGATCTTGCCTACAAGCGATTGCACATCAGGATCATCTGTGCAGCACACCGCCAAACCGTAAAACGGTATGTTGGACACAAAGTCATAAAAGCCCTGATGAAGTGCGGCTTCGGTGCCCCAATGCTCCATATGTTCTGGGTCGATATTGGTGACAATCGCGATGGTCGCGGGCAAACGGTTGAAAGTGCCGTCACTTTCATCGGCTTCGACAACCATCCATTCGCCCTGCCCCATACGCGCGTTTGAACCGTAAGCGTGAATGATCCCGCCGTTGATGACGGTTGGATCAAGACCGCCTTCATCCAGCAAGGCCGCAACCATTGTGGTGGTTGTCGTCTTGCCGTGTGTTCCCGCAACAGCCACGTTTGATTTCAACCGCATCAGTTCTGCAAGCATCTCCGCACGGCGCACAACAGGAAGGCCTTTGACGCGGGCTTCGTCCAATTCTGGATTGCCACGTTTAATGGCTGAGGAGATCACAACGACTTGGGCTTCATCAAGGTTCTCGGCGCGCTGACCTTCAAAGATGGTTGCACCAAGCGATTGCAAACGGTCTGTGATCTGGGATGTTTTCAAGTCCGACCCCTGAACAACATATCCGTGGTTCAACAGCACCTCTGCAATGCCCGACATGCCAATACCGCCAATACCGACAAAGTGGATCGGGCCAACATCAAGTGGTAGTTTCGTTGCCGCACTCATCACAAGGATTCCATAAGTTATGGGTTTGCTGGCTGTGCCAGATTTTCGACTAACTGCGCAAGCCGGTCTGTCGCGTCGGGTACACCGCAGGCCAAAGCCGCTTGCGCCATTTTGCGCATGCCAGCCTCGTCTGACAGCAATTCTGTTAGTTTTTGGGAAAGCGGCGCGACATCAAACGCGGCTTCAGTCATGATCTCGGCGGCACCCGCTTCAACCAGTTGGCGTGCGTTTGCAGTCTGCTCGTCCCTGATTGCACCAGTATAGGGGACCCAAATCGCAGGCCGCCCAATAATGCTGACATCAGCAATCGTGGACGCACCCGAGCGTGAAATCACAAGCTGCGCATCCGCCATGCGGCGCGGCACATCATCAAAGAATGTCTGCACATCCGCTTTGATCAACTCGCTTTCATAGTAGGCGGTGACCCGATCAAGGTCCTCGGGGCGGGCTTGGTGGGAAACGCGGATATTGCGCCGAATATGCTCTGGCAGGGCCGCAATCGCGGGCGGCACGACGTCGGACATGATCCGTGCGCCTTGCGATCCACCCAACACAAGCAGGGACATCGGGTAGTCGCCTGGCGTGATATAGGGCGATCCGGCGCGTTCCAAAACCGCCGCACGGACGGGGTTGCCCGTATGCACGCCCACGATATGAACGGGCAATTCCGTCGGCCACGTCCCGCAGGCAATCTGATCGACACGCTTGGCAAAAAGCTGGTTCACGCGACCCAACACACCGTTTTGTTCATGAATCATACGTGGTATGCGCAGCGCCCAAGCGGCAGCCATCGCTGGGATCGCAGGGTATCCGCCAAAGCCCACGACAACGGCGGGACGGTCACGAAACATGCGCCATTTCGCGGCAACAATGCCGCCAACAATACGAAACGGCACTATCAGTTTTTGGGCAACCCCGCCACGCGCAAACGTAGCACTGCCCACAACATTCACTTCGACGGCGTCGGGAAAACCAGAGGTATAACGCGCGCCGCGGGCATCAGTGGACAGTTTCACGCGCCAGCCTTTGGCCAACATCGCCTCGGCCAAGGCTTGAGCGGGAAACATATGCCCACCTGTACCACCTGCCGCAATAGTCAAAAGCGGTGCGGTCATCGGTTCGCCCTGCGCAACAAGATATCACCCATTGCCCCTTGTGGGCGACTACGTGTTAAGGCCAGAAGCATGCCAACAGCGATGCCGCCCGCAATCAGCGACGATCCACCATAAGACACAAATGGCAGCGTCATTCCCTTTGTAGGCAGCAACCGCACAGCCACACCCATGTTTATCATTGCCTGCACGCCGAAGATACAAACCAATCCAGTGCCCGCAAGGCGGATGAAAACATCGCGCTCTTTCATCAAGCGCAGCAAAGACCGGACAACAATCACCGTATAAAGCGCAATAATCACCAACACACAAATCAGCCCGTATTCTTCTGCAGCAACAGCAATAATGAAATCGGTATGGGCATCAGGCAGCGACCATTTCACCTGTCCCTCGCCGACACCAACACCAAAGAAACCGCCCTCTCGGATAGCGTTAGTAGCGTAGCCAAGCTGAGTTGTAGGATCAAGATCAGGGGACAAGAAACCGTCAATTCGACCGGCAAAATGATCGGAATTGGCATAAGCAAATGTACCGCCCAACACGACAACACCTGCCAGAATGATCAGCAATGTCATTGGCGCACCAGCCACGAAATACATCACACCCCATGCAAACAGGATCAGTGCCGCCTGACCAAAGTCAGGCTGCATCGCCAGCATCAAAACGATCATCATAGTCAAAGCGAAGGAATAAATCTTGCCCGGCGGACCGCCCAATTGCTGCGAAGAAGCCAGCAGCCAAGCCGTCATAACGACAAAACCGGGCTTGAGAAATTCAGCAGGCTGCACAGATGCAAAGCCTAGCGAATACCAGCGTGTCGCGCCTTTACCAAAATCCGTTCCGAATACCGGCAAAAAGGCCAAAGCAACAAAAGCGCCCAGAAACCCCAACACCGCCAAGCGACGCACAAGCGTCGGCGACATTATTGAGACAGCGAACATCACGATCATTGCCAAACCGCCAAAGATTGCCTGACGGATTACATAGTGAAAAGGCTCTAGCCCATTTTTCGCAGCAAGTGGCGGCGATGACGCAAGCCCAAGCAGCAACCCGATCGCAAACAGGATCAGAACGCAGGACATTGTCCATTTATCAATTGTCCGCCACCACCGTGGAAGAACCGGGTCACCGGATTGAACCGGGACCGTCCCATAGACCATTTCCGTCATGGATCACCGCCATACTGCCTCTGTCGCCCGTTTTCCGAGTCTGCGGCTACCATAGCGGCCAATCGCGCGCGATTCTACATAAAACACACGGGGTGCCCTTCTTATTCCCAGATAAACTTCCGCCGGAGGCATCTTTCAAAAGCACACCACTTGCGGCATATGCCGCAGGATGAAGTTTGAAACCCTGATTATCGGCGCCGGAGCAGCCGGCATGATGTGCGCGGCCCAAGCAGGGCCAGACGTGCTGGTTATTGATCATGCAAAAGCACCGGGCGAAAAGATCCGGATTTCGGGTGGCGGGCGCAGCAACTTTACCAACATGCGCACCGGTACGCAGAACTTTATCAGCAATAACATCCACTTCACCAAATCTGCGCTGAAACGGTATACGCAATGGGACTTCCTCGCGCTGGTCGAAAGCTACGGCATTGCGTGGCATGAAAAGACGTTGGGTCAGCTCTTTTGCGACGTATCCGCCAAGGACATCATCGCGATGTTGAAGACAGAAATGGATAAGGCAAAGGCACAGCTTTGGCTACAAACAAGCGTTGAAGGCATCAGCCATGACAGTGGACGTTTCGCAGTGCGCGTCAACAAAGACGGACACACCATAGTGCTTGATGTGAAGAACCTCGTCGTGGCCTGTGGCGGCAAATCAATCCCCAAGATGGGGGCAACAGGGCTTGGCTATCAAATCGCGGCGCAATTTGACCTAACCGTCATCACACCGCGACCGGGGTTGGTGCCGCTGACATTCTCTGACGACAAGTTCAAACCGCTTGCAGGTGTAGCCGCCGCCGCGAGGGTCAGCGCGAATGGCACAAGCTTTGACGAAGCACTTTTGTTCACCCACCGCGGCCTTTCCGGTCCCGCGATCCTTCAAGCTTCATCTTATTGGCACGAGGGCGAGGGGATTTTGGTGAACCTTGATCCGAGCGGAACGCTTTTGACGGCTTTGCAAGCACAGCGTCAAACTGACGGACGCAAGGCGCTGACAACCGTGCTGGGGCAACACATCCCTGCGCGATTGGTGGATTACCTGCGCGAAGACCTCAATCTGGATGGAAACCTTGCCGACCAAAGCGACGCCGCACTTGGTGCGTTTTGTGCAAAACTGGCAAGCTGGGAGCTGCGCCCTGCCGGATCAGAGGGTTACCGCACGGCCGAAGTCACATTGGGCGGCGTAGACACAGACGCATTATCGTCGAAAACGATGGAGGCCAAAACCGTTTCAGGGCTGTTTTTCGTCGGCGAATGTGTCGATGTAACTGGCTGGCTGGGCGGCTATAACTTCCAATGGGCGTGGTCATCGGGATGGGCTGCTGGACAGGCGATTGCCGCAAAGTAAGGTGGATCTTGATCCACCTTACGCGATTGCGTCTTTTACGAGGGCTATGAAATCCTCTCCGCGTTTCTCAAAGCTGTCATATTGATCAAACGACGCAGCCGCCGGTGCCAGCAAGACCACTTCGCCCTCCCGCGCATCAGCAATCGCGCACGCAACAGCCGTTTCCATTGTTCCGCAAACCTCTGCCTCAGCACCCGTCAATTGTCGCGCATAGCTTTCAGCTTCGCGCCCTATTACATAGGCTTTGATGACATTGCCTAAATGCGGCAGCAGTCCGTCCAGTCCGCCCTCTTTTTGCAATCCACCGCAAATCCAGCGGATTTTTGCAAATGCCTGCAGCGCTTTTGCAGCACTATCAACATTCGTGGCTTTGCTATCGTTCACGAAAGTCACGCCAGCGTGGGTCGCTATAATCTGACTGCGGTGCGGCAAACCGCCAAAGCTGCGCAGCGCTGCTTCAATTCCCTTGGGACCAAGGCCCAGCGTCCGACACGCCGCATAGGCCGCACACGCATTTTGGTGATTATGCGCACCGGGCAACCCAGTGATTTTGCGCAGATCAATCGACCCGACTTGGCGGCCCTTGCGAAACTCAGACAGAAATCCTTTGCGCGCAAACACGCTCCAGCCCAGCCCGGCCAGTTTTTGTCCGGACGAGACGCGAATGACCCGATCATCGCCAGCGCCTTCGATCAACTGGTTGACGATATAGCGGCCTTCAACTTCGTCCACACCGATCACCGCGCGATCAGGGCCACCTTCCGCGAACAAACGCCGCTTGGCCGCGAAATACCCGCCCAGCCCTGCGTGGCGGTCCAGATGATCAGGGCTCAAGTTGGTCCAAACGGCCACGTCAGGTGTCAGGCTGCGCGCGAGATCGGTTTGGTAAGAGGACAGTTCAAGCACAACAACTTCACCGTCATGGGCTGGATCAATGTCCAGGACGCCACGTCCGATGTTGCCCGCCAATTGCGCAGGGCGGCCATTTTCGATCAGGATATGATGGATCAGCGCCGCTGTCGTCGATTTGCCGTTCGATCCAGTCACCGCAATGACACGTGGTGTGCTGTCGAAATCTTCCCAGTCGCTGGTCGCAAATGAGCGAAAGAAAAGGCCGATATCGTTGTCAACAGGAACATCTGCTGCCCATGCCGCCGCAATTACGGGGTTCGGAACAGGGTAAAGATGGGAAATACCGGGGCTGACAATCAAGGCCGCCACATCATCAAATGCGCCCGCTTTGGTCAGATCACACACCTCGAGGCCCTGTGCCTCAGCCGCTTCGCGGGCGACGGCACTATCGTCCCACACCAAGGGGTGTGCATCGCCCGCCATAAGTGCAGCGGCTGTCGCACGACCCGACCGCCCGAGCCCGAGCACGGCGACTTTCCGACCTGCATATCCTTGAACGGGTATCATTGAGTGCCCCTTGGCCTATCTGACTTTCAGCGTGGCCAGACCAATCATCGCCAAGATTAACGAGATAATCCAAAAACGAATGACGATCTGCGGTTCGGCCCAGCCTTTTTTCTCATAATGGTGATGGATCGGCGCCATCAGGAACACGCGCTTGCCCGTCTTCTTGAAGTAAAGCACCTGAATGATCACCGACAGCGCCTCAACCACGAATAGTCCGCCGACGATGGCCAAGACAAGCTCGTGCTTGGTGGCGACCGCAATTGCGCCTAACGCGCCACCCAAAGCAAGCGAGCCGGTGTCGCCCATAAAGACCGCAGCAGGTGGTGCATTATACCACAAAAAGCCCAAGCCGCCGCCGATAAGGCCCATCGAAAATATCAAAATCTCGCCAGTTTGCGGGACATAATGCACATCTAGGTATTCGGTAAAGTCGGTGCGGCCAACGGCATAGGCAATCACCCCAAAAGTGCCCGCCGCGATCATCACAGGCATAATCGCCAAACCATCAAGCCCGTCGGTCAGGTTTACCGCATTCGCAGCCCCAACAATCACGATGATGGCAAAAGGAATAAACAAGATACCCAGATTGATCAGCGTATCCTTAAAAATCGGCAGTGCCAGTTGGTTCGTCAGATCATCCGGATGATAGGCTGCTGCCCAATATCCAGCGATTCCCGCAATTAAAATACCAAGCAATATACGCATCTTACTCGACACACCTGATGTGGTTTGCTTGGAAACTTTCGCGTAATCATCAGCAAAGCCTATCGCGGCGAACGACAAGGTCACAAACAGCACCATCCAGATAAACGGGTTGTCCAACCGCGCCCAAAGCAATGTCGAAAATGTCAGTGCGCCAACAATCAAAAGCCCGCCCATCGTGGGAGTGCCCACTTTGGCAAAATGCCCCTCGGGTCCATCATCACGGATCGGTTGGCCTTTGCCTTGTTTGCGGCGCAGTACATTGATCAGTGGCGGACCAAAGATGAAGCCGAACACAAGCGCTGTCATGAACGCGCCACCTGCACGGAACGTAATATAGCGAAAGAGGTTGAAAAAATCACCACCATCCGAAAGCGCCGTCAGCCAGTATAACATCTAATCTACCTTATTGATCTCAGGAGCGGCGATGCCCCAGTTTTCGGATGGCGTCAACGACTAGGCTGACTTTGGACCCCTTAGAGCCTTTAACAAGCACCACATCACCCGCATCCACCAGCCGCGTGACTTGCGGAACAAGCTCTGCTGCGGTGGCCGCCCATTGGCCCTGCTTTTCTTCGGGCAATGCGTCCCACAAATGACGCATCAAGGGGCCTGCGCAGTGGATCAAATCAAGGCTTTGTATATGAGGGTTTGCCGCAAACTCCTTGTGCATCGCAATCTCGTATTTGCCCAACTCCAGCATGTCGCCCAAGATCGCGACCCGCCGCCCCTTGACGATCCGGCCGACGCTGTCTGTAGGTGTCGATGCAGCCAATACCTCGAGCGAGGCAATCAAAGACGTCGGGTTGGCGTTGAACGCATCATCCAGCAATTCAAGGCTTTCGCCATCATTAGCCATATCGGTCACAATGACTTCACGCGTGCCGCGTCCAGCGGGTGGCACCCAAGCTGCGATATCCAGCGATGCAGCCACAGGATCTGCGCCAAGTGCGTCGGCCACCGCCAGAACGCCCACTGCATTCATCGCAAAATGCCTGCCCGGCACCGACAGTTTGAATAGATATGTATTTCCAGCGCCGCGTGCTTTGATCACCGTCACATCGCCAGTGATCCGCACATCCTCTACCGTCCAGTCGGGCGCTATCGTACCAAAAAGCACTTGCTGCGCGCCTAACTTTGCGGCGTGATCTTGCAATATCTGACTTGTCACAATGTCGCCGTTCAAGACGGCCACGCCACCTGCCTCTAGACCGTCCATGATGCAGGCTTTTTCATCAGCAATCCCTGCAAGACTGTCAAAGGCCGCCAAATGCGCTGCTGCAACGGTTGTGACCATCGCCACATGCGGACGGGCCATTTGGGACAAAGGAGTGATCTCACCCGGATTGCTCATCCCGATTTCGATCACTGCAAAATCGGTGTCTGCCGGCATCCGTGCTAACGTCAGCGGCACGCCCCAGTGATTGTTGTACGATGCTTCGGCCGCATGGCATTTACCTTGCTTTTGCAAAACCGCACGCAGCATTTCCTTGGTTGATGTCTTGCCAACTGATCCGGTAATCGCAGCCACCCGAGCATCCGTGCGTGCACGGGCCGCGCGGCCCAACGCCTCAAGCGCGCGCACTACATCATCCACAATCAGCAGCGGCGCATCATGTGCCACTCCGCCGGGGCGATGTGTGACCAAAGCAGCCGCAGCCCCTTTTTCCAGCGCTTGCGCTACGAAATCATGACCGTCTCGTAGATCAGTAAGTGCCACGAAAAGATCGCCTGCACTTATCGTTCGCGTATCGATTGAAACGCCTGTTGCAACCCAATCGGCAGTGGTTAGACCACCCGTGGCAGCCACAGCATCAGCGGATGTCCAAAGTGGTGTCATATCCGCCCCTCAAGTGCCGCAACAGCAACGCTGGCCTGTTCTACATCATCAAAGGGCAGCACCGTGTCGCCGACGACTTGGCCGCTTTCGTGACCCTTGCCTGCAATTAACAAAGCGTCGCCTGCCTCAAGCATATCGATTCCGCGCAGAATTGCCTCGGCACGGTCACCGACCTCGGTCACGCTGTTCGACCCACCGGCATTCACAGCGCCAGCCATCACAGCCGCTCGAATGCGTGCAGGGTCTTCCGAGCGCGGATTATCATCCGTTACGATGACAATGTCAGCGTTTTGCGCCGCCGCTGCCCCCATCAAAGGACGCTTAGCCGTGTCACGATCCCCGCCCGCACCGACAATCACAACGATCTTGCCCATGACATGCGGGCGCATGGCGTTGAGTGCCGTTTCGACCGCGTCCGGCGTATGCGCGTAGTCAACAAAGACCGCGGCCCCCGTGTCGCGGGTTGCAGCCAGTTCCATGCGCCCTCTGACCGTTTCAAGATGTGACAATGTGTCGAACACATCTGATGGCTCAGCGCCCGCAGCAATGACCAATCCCGCCGCCAAAAGGACGTTCTCGGCCTGAAACCCGCCGATCAATTCAAGGCGCGTCTGCCGCCCACGACCTTGCCATTCAAACAGCACATCTTGACCAGTGGCATCAAAGCGCTGCCCTGTCAGGCGCAGCCGCGCATCAAGGTGCCTTCCGACGCCGATAATTTCCTGACCGCGTGCCGTGCAAATTGCGGCGACTTCCTCACCTCTGGACTGATCAAAATTGATAACGGCCACCCCATCTTCGGACAAAACCCGGTTGAACAGCCCCATCTTGGCGTCAAAATAAGCCTCAAAAGTCTTGTGATAATCTAGGTGGTCTTGGGTGAAATTTGAAAACCCTGCGGCGGTCAAAATCACGCCATCCAAACGGCGCTGATCAAGGCCATGCGATGAAGCCTCCATCGCGACATGGGTGATGCCGTTCTGCGCAGCCTGTGCCATGACGCGGTGTAAGGTGATCGGCTCTGGCGTTGTGTGTTTCAGCGGGTGTGTCCACGCGCCCTCGACCCCTGTTGTGCCAAGGTTAACGCCCGCAATACCCAGTTCTTCCCAGATTTGGCGGCAAAAGGTCGAGATAGATGTTTTGCCATTGGTTCCCGTAACTGCCACGACCGTCGCGGGGTGAGGACCCGACCAAAGTGAAGCAGTCTGGGCCAGTGCCTGACGCGGATCTTGCGAGATGATCACGGCGGCATCTGATACAGCCAGTTCAGTAGCTGCAATAGTGGCCCCTTCGGCGTCCGTCAGGATCGCTGCGGCCTTCATACGCAACGCATATTGGATAAATTCACCGCCATGGACGCGCGCACCGGGCAATGCTGCAAATAAGAAACCGGACTTCACATCGCGGCTGTCCACGGCCAATCCCGTAATCTGCGCTTCGCGCCCGCCTTGTGCCGTCAGTCCCAGTTCTGCCAGTGATGTCATTGCCACCGTCCTCTTAGTTTGAGGTGAGTGTTACACTGAGCTGTTGAGACATGTCCACTTGCGGTCGTAACCCCAAGAGCGGTGCCATGCGGCGGATCATCTCGGCGGCGACCGGAACAGCAGTCCACCCAGCGGTGCGACGCGGCTCTTCGCCAGAATTCTCGGATGGTTCATCAAGAGTGACAATCAACACGTACTTAGGATCGCTGGCTGGAAACACAGAGGCAAAAGTAGAAATGACCTTGTCATCGTAATACCCGCCGCCAGCTGCACGTGGCTTGTCAGCTGTACCCGTTTTACCACCGACTTCGTAGCCGTCGACTTCACCAAATGATGCGGTTCCACGAACAACAACTTCGCGCAGCATATCAACTGCGCGCGCACTTACCGCTTCGCTGATGACGCGCGGCCCAACTTCAACATTATTGCGCCGAAGCAGCGTCGGCTCAACACGGGTGCCACCATTGACAATCGACGCATATCCG
>JBLHTS010000011.1:0-27671 GCA_047627695.1 Yoonia sp.
GGGCGCAAAAGCTGCACGATGTTAGCATCTTCGTCGATTGTTTCGCGGTATTGGGTCAGCGACAGGTCATCGATCCGTCCACCAAGCAGCGAAATAGAACCACTGAATTGGGCGGTCTCGATAGGTACGCGAGGGGCTTGAGCGGCAGGCTCTGGGGTTGCGGTCGGTGTGATTGCTGTCGAAGCCACGGTATCTGCATCTGCACCTGGCAGCGCTGCGTCCTCGGCCACGGTCGTCACCTGCGTCGCCGGATCAACTGCCAATTCCTCTGGCGGGAACAGTGTTGTCCAAGCCACGATCACGGCAAAGCTAAGTACCGTCGCCAAGATCAGATTCTTGTTCTGGTCGTCCATCTGAAACCGCCCATTTCCTTAAAAAGTCTGTGGGTTGTTCAACCTGTCAGGGGCCGAAAGGTCAAGCTGTTTTCAGGGTTTTTGGACGGTTTGAAGCAGAAGTGACGTGGTCGGTGCTTTCACCGAGCGTTCAATGTCAGGATTTGACGCCTTCAAGACAGTTTTTGCGGGTCTGCTTGAATGCTTTGACAAGCCGTGGATCGCTTTCGCCTAGCTTGGCGATCATCTGGGCAATTGAGGTATCGTCTTGCCCGTAAAAGGCCTGCGCGGCTTCCAGCGGAGGCATGGATTGTGACACAATTTTCATTACTTTTACACATTTAACACTTAACGGATTTAAAGATAATCACTGACTTTGGTGAAATTAGGGCGGTCTTTTGGTGTATGAGTTCTTTTGACAATTTCGATCGGCCTTGAAGCTTCTGCCCGTTAAATCAGCGCTAATCTACGCAGATTGACAGACAGCGGGACAAATGCATACCCCCTCTAACGACAAAGCCGTCAAAAACGGTCCCGTAAGCTGTACCAAAGCATCGCCAGCACGAGCAGTGGTGATCGCAGACGAGGACCACCCGGGAAGGCAAGACTTGGGACTCTTGCCATGATATCGAAACGCTCTGCTTGACCCGCAATGGTCTCGGCGGCGATTTGCCCTGATAATGTACCAAGAGCGACACCAGCCCCAGAAAAGCCTGACATAGTCAAAATATTCCCACCGATCCGCGCATAATGCGGCATGCGGTTCATCGTGATTGCGAGTGTACCGCCCCACGCATGAACAATTTCGCCGTTCTTGAGTTGCGGAAAAATCTCAGCCAGGGGCCGCCGTACTGCACCAGCGATGTCTTTCGGAAAGCGGTAGCCATAGCTTTCGGTGCCTCCAAACAGCAGGCGATGGTCGTCAGAAAACCGAAAGTAGTTCACTACAAATTTACTATCGGCAACGGCATAGTTGTTGCGAATGATGTTCTCTTGCTGGGCAGGGTCCATCGGTGCGGTGGAAACGATGAAGTTATTGATCGGCATGACGCGCTTTGCCACATGACTTTGCAGGTTACCCAGATAGCCATTGCAACCTAGCACAACGAAACGGGCTTTGATTTGTGCCTCGGTCGTCTTGACCTTAGCTGGATCACCTTCAACGATGCTTGTGACTTTGGACTGTTCAAATATCCGCACACCCGCGCCCATAGCAAGGCGGGCTAGGCCCAACACAAGTTCCAGCGGATCGACGTGCCCACCGCCCATATCCAGCGTGCCGCCGTGATATGCGGGAGAATTCACAAGGTGGCGACATTCCTCTGGGTCCAGCAATCGGATTTTGTCATAGCCATACCTTGTCTCCATGTGATCAACATACGCGCTATTATGGTGGTGATCGCGCTTACGGTGGACAGTATGGACGATCCCGTCGTTGAAATTTGTATGTACTTCGTTTTTGCGGCAAAGATGGCGGACCAGATCGACGGCCTGCGCGCCAATTTCCCACAGCTGATGTGCCTGCGTGTCGCCAAACATCGCCTCCAGGTCTTCTTGATCGCGACGCTGGCCCATGCTGACTTGGCCGCCATTGCGCCCCGACGCGCCAAAGCCGACACGCTGCGCTTCGAGAACAATCACGTCATAGCCGCGTTTGGCCAGATGATAGGCCGTGGACATGCCTGTAAAGCCCGCGCCGACGACACAGACGTCACAAGATAATTCACCCTTGGCCCCAGGAAAGCGGTCAAGGTGGATTGCCGTTTCGGCGTAATACGACCGTGGGTATTCACCCTGTTGGTCGTTGGCGGTCAGCAGGTCCATTGTTAAGCAGACACCATTAGGCCGTCTGCTTTGACCTGCTCGTAGGCTTCGTCCAATGACTTTCGTGCGCGTTCGATCAGGATGTCGATCTCGTCACAAGTTATTGTCAGCGGTGGCGAGATAATCATGCGGTCTTCGACACTGCGCATGATGATGTTGTTGATAAAACAGCGTTCGCGGCAGATGAAACCAACGGTGCCTGATTCGCCCGCGAACGCAGCGCGGGTTGCTTTGTCAGGAGTTAGCGCGATTGATGCCATCATTCCAATGATCCGCGCCTCGCCGACCAACGGGTGATCTGCCAGCGCTTCCCATTTCTTGCGCAAGTAGGGCCCAGTGACGTCGCGGACTTGGTCGATGATTTTTTCTTCCTCCAAGATGCGCAGGCTTTCGAGGGCGACCGCGCAGGCAACCGGATGACCGGAGTATGTGTAGCCATGGTTGAATTCAGTATCGCGCAAAACATCGGCGATCTGGTCAGATATCAGTGACGCGCCGATCGGGATGTAGCCAGAGCTAAGCCCCTTCGCGACCGTCATGATATCAGGGGTGATCCCCAAGGTTTGCGAACCGAACCAGTTGCCGGTACGTCCAAAGGCACAGATCACTTCGTCCACAATCAGCAGAACATCGTACTTTTTGCAGATGCGCTGAATTTCGGGCCAGTAGGTTTCGGGTGGTATGACAACGCCGCCAGCACCTTGAACTGGCTCTGCGATGAAGGCCGCGACTTTGTTGGCGCCGACCTCTTTGATCTTTGTCTCAAGTTGACGCGCGCGTTCCAAGCCAAATTCCGCGGGCGTCATGTCGCCGCCTTCGTCCCACCAGTGGGGCTGATCGATGAATTCGATGCCGGGAATTGGCAGGCCGCCTTGGCCGTGCATCCCTTTCATGCCGCCCAAAGAGGCTCCGCCAACGGTTGAGCCGTGATAGGCGTTCCACCGCGAGATGATCACATTACGATCCGGCTGGCCTTTTTCGGCCCAATAGGTGCGCACCATCCGCAGATTGGTGTCGTTCGCATCAGAGCCGCCATTGGCAAAAAAGACGGTGTTCAGATCGCCCGGTGCAAGCTCTGCCAGTTTTTTGGCAAGCATCAATGCAGGGACGTGGGTGGTCTGAAAGAAGGTGTTATAAAACGGCAACTCGCGCATCTGGCGCGCCGCTGCGTCTGCCAATTCTTCTCGCCCATAGCCGATATTCACGCACCATAAACCGGCCATTCCATCGATGATTTCCTCGCCTTCGCTATCCTTGAGCCAAACACCCTTGGCGGACGTAATCACCCTAGGGCCCTTTGCTGCCAACTGATTGCCATGTGTGAACGGATGCAAGTGATGAGCGGAATCAATCGCTTGTAGCTCTGCGGTTGGGGGATAGTTGGCAAGGATATTCATGAAGACCTCTGGTCAGACAGTTGGATGGACGAGACAGAAATCCGGTGGCCACATCGGACACTTGGGAAATTTTGTTTGATTCACATGCTCAACTCATATTTTGATCAAATTATTCGATGCCGTCAATCGTCTCGATTCTGCATATATCTCGGGTAGTTTTCTGCTTTAGAATGAGGCGGCTTGGCGCACGAAAGCGATACCTTGGCGGATGTCCTCTTCGATCGCCGCTTTGACCTTGGCCGCGTTCCCCTCGCGCAGAGCGGTTGTTGCCGCACGGTGGTGATCAATCAAGTTCGCCGTTCCATAGCGTCCACAAACAACCCGAAGCGATGGGCCGACGCGCAGCCACAGCGTGTCTGCAATGCGGCGCAGAATTTGTGCATCGGCCATGTCGTAAAGCGTAAAGTGGAACCTATAGTTCGCCTCCAGATAGCCTCGGACATCGCCGTTATGAATTGCCGCATCGATCAAACCATCATAGTGTTCAAGACACTCTATATCATTGATACTAAGAGATTTTGCGGCCATTTCAGCCAGTTTGGGTTCGACTGTCAAACGAACGAGCTCTATTTGCTGAAGGCGATGATCTGTCATCGCGGGTACTTCGATGCGGCGGTTTTCTAGGGTAACCAATGCGCCTTCGGCAGTAAGGCGACGGATTGCCTCGCGGGCAGGGGTAACGCCCGTTCCGATGGTTTCAGCTAGTCCGTGGATTGTGACAGGTTGGCCGGGGACAACCTCGCCGAAAAGAATCATTTGTTTGACCTGCTGGTAGATCGTTTCGTGTTCTGGCTTTTTATTGATCATCCGGTTCATTTGACAAATACTCCCCTTGGTTCAAAGACATTCCACACGGTCTCTGGCTTGTCAAAACCTATCAAATTCGCACAATCTAATTGCAAACCCGCATATTTTGAACAAAGCTTCTGCAGGTGAAACAAAATCTGAGGGGAGATACCTATGCAAAGTATGAAAACGGGCGCAATTCTCGTCGTAGCTGTTTTGGCCGCACAGGCAGGTTGGGCTGAAGAAGTCCGCGTCTACAACTGGTCCGACTATATCGACGAAGAACTGTTAACGAAGTTCCAGGAAGAAACTGGCTACGAGCTGATTTATGACGTTTTTGACAGTAACGAAGTGCTGGAAACCAAGCTGCTTGCAGGCGGTTCTGGCTATGATGTGGTTGTCCCGTCCGCAACTTTCTTGCAACGCCAAATCACTGCAGGCGCCTTCCAGCCCCTTGACCCTGCCAAGCTGAGCAATGCCGGCAACATCTGGGATGTTGTGCAGGCTCGTACCGAAACCTATGATCCCGGTGGTACATATTCTATCAACTACATGTGGGGCACCACAGGTATTGGCGTGAATGTCGCCAAAGTAACCGAGTTGTTGGGCGAAGATGCCCCAATCACATCGCTTGATCTGATCTTTGATCCGGCAAACATGGAAAAACTGGCCGAATGCGGTGTGCATTTCCTTGATGCTCCGGCAGAGATCATTCCCGCCGCTTTGCAGTACATCGGCCAAGATCCTGACAGTAAGGATGAAGACGTCATTGCTATGGCAGAGCCTATTCTGTCGGCGGTCCGTCCATATGTTCAGAAATATCACAGCTCCGAGTATATCTCGGCTTTGGCCAATGGTGACATTTGTGTGGCATTCGGTTGGTCTGGCGATATCTTGCAATCACGTGACCGCGCAGCAGAGGCGGACAACGGGATCGAGATTGCCTACAATGCACCTGTAGAGGGCGCGCTGATGTGGTTTGACCAAATGGCCATTCCTGTTGACGCTCCAAACCCGGATGGTGCGCATGCGTTCCTGAACTTTATTCTGGACGCGGAAAACATGGCCGCAGCATCGAACTATGTCTATTACGCGAACGGCAACCTTGCGTCGCAGGCGTTGCTGATCGAGGACGTCATCGGCGACCCTGCTATTTATCCTGACGCAGTTACGCTTGAGACACTTTATACAACCACTCCATATGACGCGCGCACGCAGCGTGTCGTCACACGCATGTGGACCCGCATTAAGTCAGGCACTTAATTGAACATTCTCCGGCCCTGAAAATAACAGGGCCGGGGGCACGACCCAACATTATTCTAGCGCATGCCGGAGGCCCCGACCCCTATGCCCGAAATCTTGTTTGAGCCTTGGAAGGATCCAGAAGCGAAGCCGCTGATCCGCTTTCAGAATGTCACTAAACGCTTTGGAGATTTTACGGCTGTCGATGATCTAAGCATCGATATTTACGAAAAAGAGTTTTTCGCCCTTCTTGGTCCGTCCGGTTGCGGCAAGACCACGATGATGCGCATGCTTGCAGGGTTCGAGAACCCGACCTCTGGCAAGATCATGCTGGATGGCAAAGACATCTCGCCAATTCCACCTAACAAACGCAGCGTGAATATGATGTTTCAGTCCTACGCGCTGTTTCCGCATTTGACTGTCTACGACAATATTGCATTTGGCCTGAAGAGGTCAAACATGCCCAAAGACGAGATCGACGCGCGCGTGATGGAAATGCTGCGTTTGGTCCAGATCGAGAAATTTGCCAAACGCAAGCCAGAGCAGATTTCAGGCGGCCAACGCCAGCGTGTCGCCTTGGCGCGGTCGCTTGCCAAAGCGCCGAAGCTTTTGTTGCTGGATGAGCCTCTGTCCGCGCTGGACAAGAAACTGCGCCAAGACACCCAGTTCGAGCTGATGGATATTCAAGAAAAGACAGGCACTACTTTTGTCATCGTGACACACGACCAAGAAGAGGCGATGACTGTTGCCTCTCGTGTTGCGGTCATGAACTTTGGCAAGTTGGTCCAAGTGGACACGCCCGCCCAGATCTACGAGGCCCCCAATAGTGCTTATGTCGCTGATTTTATCGGTGACGTGAACATCATCGAAGGCTATGCGACAGTGCGTGATAACACGGTGTCGATCGCTTGGGCCGAAGGCCAGCCAGATATCATCGGCACACCCTCCAAGCCCGTCGCAAATGGCAAGGTCAGCTTTATCATTCGGCCGGAAAAGATCGCGATTTCCACCGATAAACCAACCGACCGACAGAATACCGTGCAAGGGACGATCCTTGATATCGCCTACCTTGGCAATCTGTCGACCTACCACGTCAAACTGGTTAACGGCACGGTAATCAAGGCACAGGCCGCGAATTCGCGCCGCCGTGCCAGCCGTCCGTTCACGTGGGAAGACGAGGTTTGGTTGTCGTGGACCGATACCGCCGGTGTGGTTTTGGATAGTTAGGGGATAAGGATGAACCTGCGCCGCCTCTCTTTGATCGCTTTCCCTTATCTGTGGCTGTTCGGGCTATTTTTTGTGCCTTTCCTAATCGTCTTCAAGATATCAATGTCTGATATCGCGCTGGCGATCCCGCCCTACACGCCAACGCTTGAGTTGTCCGAAGGCTGGTCGGGTTTCAAGGATATGGTTTCGAAGTTTGATTTTGAAAATTTCGAATTTCTTGCCACCGACGATCTTTACTGGAAAAGTTATCTGTCCAGCGTCCAGATCGCGTTTATCTCAACTTTCATCTGTTTGCTGATCGGTTTTCCGATCGCCTACGGCATGGCGAATGCTCCGAAGGAATGGCAGCCGACGCTGATGCTTTTGGTGATTTTGCCGTTCTGGACCAGCTTTCTAATTCGGGTCTATTCCTTGATCGGGCTACTTGGCCAAGAAGGTTTGCTCAATCAATTCCTGATGTGGATAGGCTTTATTAACGATCCGTTGATTATCCTGAACACAAATGTCGCGGTCTATATCGGTATCGTATATACCTACTGCCCGTTTATGATCCTGCCGATTTACGCCACGCTGATAAAGCTGGACGGCGCCCTGCTTGAGGCAGCCGAAGATCTGGGGTGTTCACGGACAGGGGCATTCTGGCACATCACTGTTCCACTATCAAAGGCCGGCATCATTGCGGGCTGCTTCCTTGTTTTCATCCCCGCGTTAGGGGAATTTGTGATCCCGTCATTGTTGGGTGGCTCTGATACATTGATGATTGGCAAGGTCTTGTACGAGGAATTCTTCTCGAACCGCGATTGGCCGGTAGCTGGCGCTGTCGCAGTGATCTTGCTTCTGATTCTGATTATTCCAATCGTGCTATATCAACGCAACGAGCAAAAAATGATGGAGGCCGAACAGTGAGACGGCTGACATGGTTTAACGCAACGTCGCTCGCGCTGGGGTTTGCATTCCTTTATATCCCGATGCTGATTGTCATCATTTACAGCTTCAATGAATCCCGTCTGGTAACTGTCTGGGGTGGCTTTTCGACGAAATGGTACGGCGAACTTCTCCAGAACGAGGCATTTCTGAGCGCCGCTTGGGTGACGTTTAAGGTTGGCTTTTTCTCATCCATCATCGCGACAGTTTTAGGCACGATGGGCGCTTACGTGCTGGTGCGTGGTGGCCGCTTTTACGGCCGCACGCTGTTTTCGGGAATGATCTATGCCCCGCTGGTAATGCCAGAGGTGATTACGGGTCTGTCGCTGTTGCTGTTGTTCATCTCGATCGGGTTGGACCGTGGTCTGTTCACGATCGTTTTGGCGCACGCCACGTTTTCGATGTGCTACGTGTCTGTCGTTGTCAGTTCGCGACTGGTCAGTTTTGATCGCTCTGTTGAAGAAGCGGCCCTTGATTTGGGTGCGACCCCGTTTGAAGCATTCCGCCTTATCACTTTGCCGATCATCGCACCTGCTGTGATCTCTGGCTGGTTGCTGGCACTGACATTGTCGCTGGACGATCTTGTGATCGCGTCCTTTGTAGCGGGCCCTTCGGCGACAACACTGCCGATCAAGGTGTTCAGTTCGATCCGACTCGGGGTCAGTCCAGAGATTAACGCACTTTCGACCATTCTGATCTTGATTGTCACCGTTGGGACCGTTGCCGCGTCTTTGACAACCAAACGCGCAGTGCTGCGCAGACAAAAGGCCGAACAGATGGCGGATCAGTCAAGCTAGGCCTGCTGAATAGCATGCCTAGACTTAGATCAGTTTATCGATAACAACGTCTGCCCGATTAACAGCGTGAGCGGCAGCGTTGCAAAACTGATTAGCGTCTGTGTCGTAATGATTGCAGCCATCAAGGGGGCGTCGCCCCGCATTTCACGTGCAAGCGTATAGCTTGCCACCCCCGTGGGCAGCGCTGCAAAAATAAGGGCGACTTGGAAGGTCAAGGGATCTGCCTTGATAAGCAACGCCGCAATGATGACCGCAGCGGGGTTAATCAGGAACTTGCCAATAAGTGAAAAACTGATGATCCGAACTGACCCTGTCAGCCCCCGCAGCTTTAGATTGGCCCCGACGCATAGCAACATGATCGGCAATGCAGCGGCACCCAATATGCGGGCCATTTCATGCAACACGGGCACTTCGTTCAATCCGGCAAGGTTGAACAATACCCCCGCACAAATGCTAAGGATCAGCGGGTTCTTCGCCAGCCCAAGCAAGATAGATTTGCCACCACCGCCCAGCTGCCGCGTCATCAGCGTGACGACGGTAACGTTCACCACTGGCACCAAAAGGGCAGAGCCAAGGACCGCGATCTGCAATCCCGCTGCTCCGAAAACTGCCTCTGCAATGGCAAGGCCGATGAAGGTGTTGAACCGTGCACTGCCTTGCAAAAGTGAACTCGCTTGTGGCGCCGCACTCCCGCGGCCGAACAACCACCCGCAAAAAATCGCTGTAAAAAATCCCGCATAAAGCAGAGCCGCGTAGTCCCCCAAGCCCCCGCTTAGGTCAGCGGCAGAGATCTTTGCGAAGAACAACGCGGGCATCAAAACCCAATAGACCAGCCGGTCGTTCAGGTTCCAGAACTCGGTGGAAGGGATGCCCCCGCGCCGCAACCCGTAGCCCATCAAGATTAAGGCAAAGACCGGCGCGATGGCCAAGAAGGTTGTGAGCATTTCTGAAAGCCTCAATCGGATTTGCAAGTGTTAGGTTACGGCACAGGGCTATGCAACACGCGCACATCTACGATCACAGCCAATCAGAACTGCTTTCCTTTCCCCGATCCGGCAGCCGCGAAATTGTGAAGCGCTTGCCCGAGCAGCGAAAAGGGCGCAGGATCAAGGTTCCGAGGCAGTTTTGTCACTTGTTCATGTTGACGCTGGGTTTCAAATCGCCGGGTCATCGCAGACTTACTTTGGGGAAATAGATAAGCATTGTGACACTGAACGAAACGTCGCCATTGCCACTAACCGACAATGGTTTGGAAAAAAGAAATCAGGTCGCCTCATCAACGATTGTGGGTCGATCGAGGCTTTTCCTGATACCACTTTTCATGCTGACGCTTTTCACGGGCGCTGTGATCGGGATGTATTTCCAACCGCCGGGCCTGCGGGTCTTTTTCAACGTCACAGGACTTGAACCCGGGGCAGGGACCGAAACACCTATTGCGGTGGCAATTCAAAAAGTGACATCGCAACAAGAAATAGCTGTCGTCAGTGAAGGTGACGTGGTGGCTTTGGGTCGGATTATTCCGCGTGGGGATGTTATCAAAGTCGCGACACCATCTGGTGCGGGCGATGCGCGGATCGCGGAAATTCGTGTGCGTGAGGGCGAGCAAGTCAGCGCTGGTGATGTGCTGGCTGTGCTTGATAACCTTGCGCAGCTTCAAAGCAGCATTGCATCCGCCCAAGCCAACATTAGCGTCCGAGAGGCGGTGTTGTTGCAAACCCAATCTTCCATTGCAGCCAGCCGCGACGAAGCACGCGCAGCGCTCGAACGTGCAGAGGCAACGGCTGCGGCAGCGCAATCCGAGCTGGAAAGAACAACGTCGCTCTTTGAACGTGGCGTCGCGACGCGTGCTGATTTTGATCAGGTTGTTGCCCGCGCAACAGAATCCGGGCGTGATGTCGAACGCAATCTGGCGACGCTGTCACGGTTTGAAACAGGATCGGAAACGATGCAGGCCGACATCGCCGTAGCCCAAGCCAATCTTGAGGCGGCGGGGGCAGAACTCGCGCGGGCGCAGCAGGGCCTAGAACGGGCATATGTGCGTGCGCCAGAGGACGGCATGGTTCTTGATATCAACGCCCGTGTAGGTGAGCGTCCAGAAAATTCCGGTATAATTGATCTTGGTGACACCACAAGTATGACGGTCGAGGCTGAAGTGTATCAAACCATGATTGGCCGCGTTTCAATTGGCGATCCAGTCACAGTTACCGCCGAAGCGCTGGGCGCAGCGCTGTCTGGAACAGTGTCCGCAATCGGTCTTGAGATTGGGCGTCAGTCGATCACATCAAGTGATCCCGCCGCGAATACCGACGCGCGCGTCGTCGACGTGATCATCGCGCTTGATGCACCATCTTCAGAACGGGCGCGTCGTTTTACGAACCTTGAAGTGGTTGTCCGGATTGATGCCGGCCGTGTGGAATGAACGGACTGCTGACCTATCTATTCGGGCGTCTTCCTATTGGATGGCTCCAGCTTTCTCATAACAAGGGCCGGCTTCTTGCCGCTGTATCGGGTGTCGCATTTGCGAACCTGTTGGTGTTTATGCAGCTTGGCATCTTGGGCGCACTGAATGGGTCCACTGTTGCGCCTTACACTATGTTACAAGCCGACATCGTGATTTCATCCGACGACGGGAACACGCTGACTGACAGCGGCAACATCGCGCGAACCCGCATGTTCCAAGCGTTGGGCGTTCCGGGCGTCGCGTCTGCGGCTCCGCTTTATGTGGGAGTGCTGCCGTTTAGCATGGCGGATGGCACGTCAGTATCGTTGCTGGCGTTTGGCATGGATACGTCACAGCCTTCGTTCGCATCGGCGGTCATAGCCGCATCGCTTGGTCGTTTGGAAACTGAAAACACGGCATTGCTTGATCTTCAAACACGCGGCGTACCTGCGACGGCGTTTGATGATCTTGAAGCAGGCAATCCATTCCTCTTCGAAGTGAACGGTCAGACAATGACGGCCATCGGCACGCTTGAGGTCGGCGGCGGCTTCCTTGCGGATGGTACAATCGTCTTGTCAGATCAAACATTCCTCAGGTTTTTTCCTCAACGCACAAGCGGTGCGCCAAGCCATATCATGATCACCGTTGACGACAATGTGTCGGTTGATCGGGTCTTGAGGCGCCTTGAAGCGGCACTGCCACCAGAAAGCGTGAAAGTGCAGACTTTCCAAGCGTCGGCCAGCGCCGATCTGGCGTTTATGTCGACGGAGCGTCCAACCGGGATCATCTTTGGGTTTGGTGTGCTGATCGGCATCATTGTTGGCATTGTGATCGTTTATCAGGTGCTTTCGACGGATGTGGCTGACCATCTTCGCGAATACGCGACCTTCAAGGCGATGGGATACGGGCAGCCGTTTTTCCTTGGTATCGTATTTGAAGAAGCAATTGTGCTGGCGGTGTTCGGTTTCATCCCCGGGTTCATTGTGTCGCTTGGCCTGTATGCGGGGCTAAGCCACGTCACCAATTTACCTGTTGCCATGGATGCGAGCCGCGCGATCCTTGTCCTGTTGGGTACTTTGACGGCATGCACGATTTCAGGCGCTATCGCGACGCGCCGCTTGGCGAACGCTGATCCTGCGGATTTGTTTTAATGAGCGAAAACTGCGCAATCAGTGTCTTGGGGTTGAACCATTTCTTCGGAGAAGGAGAAGCCAGAAAGCAGGCCATTTGGGACGTCAATCTGAACGTCGTGCGTGGCAGCCTGACGATCTTGATGGGGCCGTCGGGATCGGGGAAGACAACACTCCTGACTTTGATGGGGTGCCTGCGCAACGTGCAGGAAGGAAGCGTCAATTTGCTGGGGCACGAGTTGAATGGCGCTTTGGGTGCGCAACTCATGCTGTTGCGGCGGCGCTTGGGGTTTATTTTTCAAGCCCACAACTTGCATGAAAGCCTGACCGCTACGCAGAATGTGCAGATGGGATTGCAGGTTCATGGGCGGGGAAATCCGGCTGTCCAGCTCGCCGCGACACGTCATATGTTGGATATTGTTGGACTGGCTGACCGGATGGATTACTTGCCGGGGAATTTATCTGGGGGTCAGAAACAACGCGTTGCGGTCGCGCGGGCCTTGGTTTCAAATCCCGAGATTATCTTTGCAGATGAACCAACTGCCGCGCTTGATAAGGACTCTGGAATGAATGTTGTCGCGATGCTTAAGGCACTTGGGAAAACGCGCCAAACCACAACTGTGATGGTGACGCACGATAACCGCATTCTCGAGCTGGCCGACCGGATCATTACATTGGAAGAAGGCCGCATTGTACGCGATAGCAAAGCCTAGTGCGCTTTGTTTTCAGGCGTTGCAAGTGCGCTGATATTGAATAGCGCCCAACTAGCGCGCATGGTCCTATTCGAATTGAAACCTTATTTTGGGAACATCCATTGAAGAGCATTCATCTTGTGACCGCAGTTTTGGTGGCACTTTCACCGATTGCTCAATCCATGGCTTACGCACAACCTGTGGCAGGGCATTGCCCGCCGGGGTTGGAGAAAAAGGACCCAAGTTGCATTCCGCCCGGTCAAGTCGGGAAAAGCTACCGTATCGGCGAAAGATATGACGATGACGGGGACTGGCACGATGAATATGGCAGACGCTATAATTTGCCACGGCTGCCAGAGGGCGAAAGCTATTATCGCATTGGCGACAACTTTCTGCGCGTCGATGATGAAACCCGACTGGTGTTGGAGCTGATAGACTTGCTTGCAGGGGGCTCAAACTGAACTTTGCTTAGCGCCGCCTTCAACTTAGGCAGCGCATACTGCGACGGTCCCAAATTGCGACGTTCACAAACGAAAAAGCGCGCCCGGCGGCGCCGCTAGCGGGACGGATGCAATCTGCGCCATGTGCCATGCCAAGGCTTGGTTGCTGCTGACGACGGGCAGACCGAATTGGCGTTCGAGGTCATCAATAATCTCCAAGGTGTGCAGTTTGTGAACGACAAGAACACGACCTATGTCCGCCAACAGAGTCGCCCGTCGTCCAAAGGGTTAGGCGCGTCCCATGTCCGGATATCTGTCAGCCAGCCTCTGCGCATTAACTCTGCCCCGATTGCGGTGATCACGGCTGTGGGGTCGCTCGAATATGGCACGACGACGAACCATGGTCGCGCGGGATTTTCCCAGAACCGTGTCAAAAACCCCGTGACATAAAAAATGTCAGCCGGTGTGGTCAGCAGCATGGCATCGATCTCGTCAGTTTTCACTGTGGATTGTAGGCGCACGACCCGCCCGTGATTTCATCACGCGGAAAGGTCTGGACGACCTCAGGCATCCTCTGCGCCTTCGCTAATAATCGCCATCACCTGGGCGTCGGGCCCCAATTCAAGCAGCCCAGCCAAAATTGCGGCGATACCAGCGCCACCCGAAGGGGGGTGGTTATCCCGCGGGCAGCCAATTTGGTCACGGCCTCTGCGGTCTCTTGCTCGGAAATCGTGACGCAGTTTTGCGCGCAAGTCCATGGTCTGGCCCAATAGGATTAACCGGATTTACCCGCATCCTAACCTGGTGACAAACCCCGCAGCCGTTCGGAACGTCTGCGCAGCAGTTCGACTGTCGTGAGCAACATGATGGATACGACCACAAGAATTGTAGCGGCTGCCAGAATGGTTGGCGAAATCTGCTCGCGCAATCCAATGAACATCTGCCAAGGCAAGGTCTGCTGCTGGGCGGAACCGACGAACAGAACCACTACCACTTCATCGAACGAGGTGATAAATGCGAACAGCCCGCCGGAAATCACACCGGGCAGGATCAGCGGCATTTGTACCTTGAAGAAAGTACGCAAAGGGTTAGCACCCATTGAAGCTGAAGCGCGCGTTAACGACCGGTCAAAGCCAACAAGTGTTGCTGTCACCGTGATGATGACGAACGGGATACCCAATACGGCATGGGCCAATATGACCTTTACAAAACCCACAAAGGACTGGGACAAACCAAAGCTTGCTTCAAGCCAGTTGCCGAGCGGCGCATAGAAAAAGAACATACCCGTCGCAGAAATAATCAAGGGCACAATCATTGGCGAAATCATGATCGCCATAATCGCTTGGCGCCCCGGGACATGGCTTTGGGATAGGCCAACAGCGGCCAGCGTGCCCAAACTTACCGCGATTAGAGTCGCAATCGGAGCGATAATCAACGAGTTCTTGAGAGGCCCCATCCACTCTTCCGTTCCAAGAAAGTCGCGGTAGTGCTTCAAGCTATAGCCTTCCGGCTGGAAGTTCAGCATCTCGGGTGTGAAGGTAAAGTAATTCTCAGCGTTGAAGCTCAACCACATGACCGGGAAAAGTGGTGCGATGAGGAAAAAGAAAATCAGACCGCAAATGAATAGGAATGAATTGTACCATAGCGTCTGACCGGCCGTGTAGTAGATCGGCACGTTGGCACGGTAGCGGCCTGTGCTTAACCAGAATCCGGCCCAGCCCAAGACTGATCCAATGATGATGCCAGAAATTCCTGCACCTACGCCGCCAGCCAGAAAACCTGCAATCGCAAAGACAGCAATCAGCCCCCAACGCATGGCAGCATAGCGGTGTGCGTTCGACTCGACCAAGGCGGCGACGCCGGCACCGAGCACGGCCCCGGCAACAGCGCCCAATAGCGGTTGCGCATAGACGTTGCCCACGACAAAGCCGAATATCGCAGCCAGTGCCGCCATAAGAGGCATGGTAAACTGCATCAGTGGGGGTCGTTCCATCGTTGTTGTTATCGGCATCCGTTCAGCCCCCCAATTTCACGTTATCAATACCGACGATGCGGTCATACAGCCAGTACAGCGCCAACACGAGCACCAGCAGGATCGTCCCCAGTGCAGCCGCGAGACCCCAGTTGAGAGAGCGCGAAATGTGATAGGCAATCCGGTTAGAGATAAAGACACCATCCGTTCCGCCTACGATTTCAGGCGTGATGTAATAACCAATCGCAAGGATGAAGACCAAGATCGACCCCGCCCCTATACCGGGTACGGATTGCGGGAAATACACCCTCCAGAACGCTGTCCAGTTTGTGGCCCCCAGCGACTTTGCCGCACGAAGGTACGTCGGTTGGATCGTCTTCATCACCGAATACAAAGGTAAGATCATGAAGGGCAGCAGGATATGGGTCATCGCGATGATCGTACCGGTGGAATTGTTCATCAAAATCAGACGGTTTGCATCATCCACAAAGCCCAGCCATACAAGTATCTCGTTGATGACACCTTGTTGCTGCAACAAGACTTTCCACGCAGACGTCCGTACCAAGAGCGACGTCCAGAAAGGTAACAGAACCAAAATCATCAGCGCATTTGCCGACCGCATTGGCAGGTTTGCGAGCAACCAAGCGACTGGATATCCAAGCAAGATACAGCTCACTGTGATCATCATCGACATCCACATGGTGCGGCCAAATAGTTTTATATAGATTTGTTCGTTGTCCGGGCGAACTGCGATGCCATCGGCGTCCAAATTGCGGTCAACGGCATTGAGAAAATAACCCGGTGTGTAGCTGGGACTATAGACACTGATGGTTTCCCAAACGCCGGGCTCCAACCATTCTTCATCTAATTCTGCAAAGCCTTGGGTAAACGTCAAGTCTGGCAATCCGGCTGCAACTGCAGCCTTTAGCGCATCAGCCCCAAAACCGTCATAGGCAGCAACTTGCGCGACGTTATCTGAATCGCGCAGATCAAGGGCCAATCCCGCGTAAATGGCCTCCCATGGATCTTCTTCAGAGACGACATCTTCGCCGTCTATAACTGTCCAGATCGCGAAATCTGTATAGGCAGCACTTGTTGCAGGAAGTATTTCGACCATCTGGGCCGACGGGCTAAAGCCGATGTCGCCGGCAAAGCTGTCACCTGTCAGTGCAGCCCATCGCGCGCGTCGCTCGGTCAAGAATACTGCGCCACCGTCGCCGTTCAGCATTTGGTACCAAAACGCACCATCTTCAAATTGCGGGTCGATATCCTCAAGGCTGTCTTGAAAAACCTCGCCAATATCCGCGACCGAACGTCCTGTGGTGCGGAACATCGAAGCAAGGCCCGTGTCTTCATAATTCAGGCGGGTGCCCAGTTTTGTATGCTCTTTTGCTTCTGAGGCATTGAAGAGGTCAAAAAACAGATTGACGAAGACATCTTCTGAAGGCGTCTCACCTAAGGAGACATCCCATTCTTGGATAGCCTCAACTGTTCCTGGAAGTGTCTCTGACACGATCTGGTTTTCGACTGATCGGAATAACATCGATATGATCGGGATCACGAAAGTCAGGATGACAAAAAGAAGCAACGGCGCAATTAGAGCGAATGCCTGTAACTTTTGACGCCGCAGCGCTCGCGCAAGGCTTTTCTTTAGCGGCGTTCCATCTGCCGCAAGAACCGGTGCAGAGCCGTTTGGATCACTCATGTCGCCCTCGTCTTTTTTTTAACGGTTCAGCCTGAATAAGCAGGCTGAACCGATTTTTAGTAAGGAAGGAGCCTGAATGGCTCGCTTCCATTGGTTTAACTTTACTGTGCAAGCCACGCTTGGAACTTACCGTCGATATCATCGCGGTAATCTGCCCAGAACTCGTAGTTATAGAGGAACGTGTTCTTTGCGTTATTTGGGTCAGTCGGCATGTGCTGAGCCATATCGATCCCCAAGGTCGCGTGCTGACCTACGAGAGGTGCAGAGGACATGCGCGCAGGTCCGTAAGAGATGTACTTGGCTTGATCAGCCAAACGCTGCGTATCGGTTGCGAAATAGATGAAATCCATTGCGCGTGCCTTACGCTCGTCCGACAGACCGGCAGGAATGATCCAACCATCAAGGTCGAAGACCTGAGCGTCCCACATCATGCCAATCGGCTGACCCTGTTCTTCAATCGCAGAGAACAAACGACCGTTGTATGTCGAACCCATAAACACCTCACCGTCAGCCAGAAGCTGTGGTGTATCGGCACCGGCAGACCACCAGATCACGCTGTCTTTGATCGTGCCCAGCTTAGCCAACGCTTGTTCTTGACCTTCTTCGGTGGCCAAGACGTCGTAAATGTCTTCTTTTGCAACGCCGTCACACATCAGCGCCCATTCTACGTTGTTGATTGGACGCTTTTCAAGCGCACGCATACCTGGATATGTTTCTAGGTCGAACACGTCACAAATGGTGCTTGGTGGTGCGACACCTTCAGGCACGAGGTCCGTGCGATAGCCGAAAGTCGTGGAATAAACGATCTGCGGAATAAAACAGTCGCTGACCAGAAGGTCGCCAAAGTCATCTCCTGCTGATGTTCCATCTGGTGCGGGCGCAAGATCCTCGTCCGCATCAATCTCCATGGCGAGGCCTTCGTCACAAAGACGCAAAGCGTCGGCAGCGACAACATCGACCACGTCCCAGGTGATGCTACCTGCCTCTTCCATGGCGCGTAGTTTGGCCACGGCCTCTGCAGAGCTTTCGTCCCATGTGATAGACACATCAGAGTTCATCTCGGTGTAAGGAATGGCGTAGGCGTTGATTTGTGAATCTTGGTAGGCACCGCCCCAGCTCACCACAGTCATGTCCGAGGACATATGTCCATCGGCCATCACTGACCCTGCTACCAGCGTTATCGCCGTGGTCTTCAATAGAGTTCTTGTAAGTTTCATTCTTTTATCTCCCATAGTTTTCTTCCCGGAATCTTCTTCGGATCATTGAGAGGCCATCCCGGAAAAGCCAATCTAAGTGCAATCACGCCGGATACTTTTCAGTAGTCCAGAGCGCGACAATCTTCGGGCAACCAGCCTATTTCGATCTGTTGACCCGGCTTCATACGCATTTGGTCTGGAGCGTTCCGCGTTTTCACGAAGAACTCGTCCGACCCAGCAACACGTAGCCTTGTTCTGAAAATGTCACCCATGTAAATGAATTCGAGCACTTCAGCCTTCAGCGTGTGTGCGTCGGGGGACAAACGTTCCTTGTTGGTTTCAACGCGCTCGGGACGAATTGACACCGTCGTCCGCTCACCTTCTTTCGTGACGTTAACCGGCTTGGCGTCAATCTCTTCGCCGCTATCCAATCTGACGACACATCTATCGCCACTGATCTTGGTTACGACACCCGTCAGCGTGTTATTCTCGCCGATAAACTGCGCCACAAAGCTATTCTGGGGCGCTTCGTAAAGCTCATCAGGCGGCGCAAGTTGCTGGATGCGGCCATCGTCAAATACGGCCACGCGGTCCGACATGGTCAACGCTTCTGTTTGGTCGTGCGTCACATAAACAGTGGTGATCCCCAACTGATGCGCAAGGCGCGTAATCTCGAACTGCATCTTTTCCCGTAGCTGCTTGTCTAGAGCACCAAGTGGTTCGTCCATCAAGACCAGTTCCGGCTCGAATACCAGCGCGCGCGCCAGTGCCACACGCTGTTGTTGGCCACCCGATAGCTGTGCAGGACGCCTGCCACCGAAGTCGCCCATTTCCACCATTTCAAGTGCACGTCTGACTTTGGCTTCGCGGTCAGACTTCCCAATTTTCCGCACTTCTAATGGGAACGATAAGTTCTCTGCGATCGTCATGTGCGGGAAAAGTGCGTAGTTTTGAAACACCATCCCGATACCGCGTTTGTGCGGTGGAATATCATTGATCGACTCGCCCTTGAGACGGATATCGCCGTGGGTCGCCGTTTCAAACCCGGCAAGCATCATCAGGCACGTCGTCTTGCCAGAACCCGACGGTCCAAGCATCGTCAAAAACTCGCCCTGAGGCAAACTCAGATTGAGGTCTTTGACGACCAGCGTTTCGCCATCATAACTCTTTTGGACACGTTCGAATTCTACGAATGCATCGTTCTGTTGTGCATCAGCCACTTCAGGCTCCCCATCATTATTTCAACCGTGTTATTGCTTCACGTTTTGACCGTTAGACTAAAACCCGCGAGCCCCCGAGACGCAACAAAGCCATTTTGGCCGTTAGTGCCGTTTGACGACCGGCAATGCCCAACTCTGTTACTAGGCTACAAAGAACACAACAGACTTCTATATGCAAACAGTGGTGCTTGGATGAGAACCTGGATGGTAAACATATGTAATCATTATGAAAAATAAGCGCGTGACGGCCGCGCTTATTTTTTATTTACTGCCTAATTTTTAGGCGGATTTAACTTACAACGTTAAAATCTGGGCCATATGGGTAGCCTGTGATGTTCTCATTTCCGCTTTCGGTTATGACCAGAATGTCATGTTCACGGTAACCACCCGCGCCGGGCTGGCCGTTGTGAATCGTCAACATCGGCTCCATGGAAATGACCATTCCGGGCTCAAGAACGGTGTCAATATCTTCGCGCAATTCAAGCCCGGCTTCGCGGCCATAATAGTGCGAAAGCACACCGAAGGAATGACCGTAACCAAACGTGCGATATTGCAGCAAATCGCGGTCCGCAAAGAACGCGTTTATCTTTTGAGTTACGTCAGCACAGCTGGCACCGGGTGTCAGCAAGCTCATGCCATATTCATGCGCCGCGACATTGGCCTCCCAGATTTTGAGGCTGGCGGCATCAACATCTTGGACGAAAAGCGTGCGCTCTAACGCGGTATAATAGCCGGAAATCATCGGAAAGGTGTTGAGGCTAAGGATATCGCCATGTTCCAGGTTGCGCGATGTGACGGGGTTGTGTGCGCCGTCGGTGTTGATGCCGGACTGAAACCAGACCCAAGTATCGCGATACTCGGCGTCTGGAAAACGCTTTGCGATTTCGAATTCCATCGCGTCGCGGCCCGCCATTGCGACGTCAATTTCGCGGGTTCCGACCTTGATTGCGTCTTTGATAGCGTAACCGCCGACATCAGCAACTTGCGCGCCAGCCCGGATCAACGCGATTTCGGCCGTGGATTTGTTCATACGCTGGTGCATTGTCGCGGGGCCGATGTCTTTGGTCAGTGCGGGCTGTAGAAATTCAAGCAGCAGCGCATTTTGCGCAAGGTTCAGGTGATCGCCTTCGTAGCCGATCACTTTGCCTTCGCCTGTGACTGACACGATTGCACGCCAGTAGTTGTTACGCTGCCAATCCGTGTACGTGATGTTGTCGCCATGGCTGCGCCTCCAAGGCTGTGCTGCATCAATGCCCGCGCTAAATGTCACGCTGTCCTTTGGCGTCACGACAAGTGCGTAGGGTCGCCCAAAGGAACAATACAAAAAGCCAGAGTAGTAGGCCACATTGTGCATCGAGGTGAAGACGCAGGCGTCGACCCCTTCTGCCGCCATGGTGGTGCGCAGTTTTGCCAAACGCGCATCATATTCGTCGCTCGAAAAAGGAAGGACTTTGTCCCCCTGATGAAAACGGTAGTGCTGTGGACGGTCCATTCAAATATTCCTTCACTCGGCAGACCGATGCCAAGCAGGGATACTAACCTTCCCCACCGCAGCAACGGTAACGCAAGATCCCGGCGTTCAGGATGGTTTATAAGTGGCGCAGAAACTGCAGGGGCGACGCCATCGCTAAACCACTAACGGCAGAGTGCTTAGATTCTCCTGCGCAAGCAAGCCCAATTTGCATGCTGCCCCTGATATCCGCGCAAGAATGCGCAAAGCGCTTTTGATCCAATGCTGGCTCGACTCAGCGAACGAACTGCGGCAGTCTTTTTCAAGTTTGAGAACCAAAGGTCACGCAGAACACTAAGGAAGTCCGAAAATGCAAAGTATCCTTGTAAACCCATTTCGTGGAACGGGCCTTTCAGGCGCGCATGAGTTGCCGCAAAGCGAGGTGTCAGAAGTGACTGCTTTGCTTGCAAAATGTCCTGCACATGCCCCAACGCCGCTGCTGGATATGGTGGATCTTGCCAAACAGATCGGCGTGGCCCACCTGCATGTCAAAGACGAAAGCGCACGCATGGGGTTGGGTAGTTTCAAGGCACTTGGTGCGGCTTATGCCATCGCCCGCGAGGCGGCTGAACAGGTCCAGAACGAAAACTGGCCCCAAGCATTGCTTGGTCAAACCTACATCGCGGCAAGTGCGGGCAATCATGGACTGTCGGTCGCTGCAGGTGCGCGGCTTTTTGGCGCAAAGGCGGTCATCTATCTGGCAAAGTCCGTTCCCGAGGCATTTGCCAATCGGCTGCGCGGGATCGGGGCCGATGTGGTCAGGGCAGGTGCCATCTATGAAGACAGCATGGTTGCGGCACAGGCCGGTGCAGACGCAGGGCTTGGGACGCTTTTGTCCGACAGTTCTTGGCTTGGCTATACCAAATTGCCGTCCCGCGTGATGGAGGGGTATTTGCAATTGGCCGCAGAGGCCGCGGATCAAATTGATGCCCCGCCCACGCATATTTTCTTACAAGCAGGGGTCGGTGGACTGGCGGCATCTGTCGCCGCCTATGCCCGCGCCGTGTGGGGTGATGCCCCTACAATCGTGGTCGTTGAACCAGATGCGGCCCCAGCGCTGATTGAAAGCATTCGTGCGCAAGGCGTCGTCACAACAACGGGTCCGGTCTCTGCAATGGGGCGCTTGGACTGCAAGACGCCTTCCATGATTGCATTGGCAGGTTTGGCGCGCGACGCTGATCTATTTGTCACCATCACAGAGGATCAAGCGGCACATGCCGTTGCCGTTCTGGCAGCACATGGTTTGACCACGACCCCGTCGGGCGGCGCAGGCGTTGCTGCCGCGTTGGCAGGACTGGCGGACATGGACGCAAACGCGCGGGTCATGGTGATCCTCAGTGAGGGCGCCGAGGATGCCTGACGCCAAGCCAATTTTCCCGACGGCAGAATATTGTGGGCGGGTCGCGCGGCTTCAGACTGCGATGCAGGCAGAAGCGATTGACGCGCTATTGCTAACCACACCGGCTGACATCTTCTATGTCACTGGGTTTCTGACGCGATTCTGGGAAAGCCCCGCACGGCCATGGTTCGTTTTGGTTCCGGTAGATGGCGAACCTGTCGCCGTCATTCCATCCATTGGCGCGGTATTGATGGGCCGGGGGTGGCTGAAAGATATTCGGACATGGGATGCCCCGGACCCAGTCGATGACGGGGTAAGCTTGCTTGCCGAAACCATTATGCAGTTTGTCCCCTTTGGCGGCGCGATAGGAACTCCGATGGGGCTAGAGACACACGTGCGTATGCCAATGGAGGATTTTGCGCGTGCCACCGCCTTGATCGCTCCACGCCGTATCATTGATGCGACTGCCGTGGTGCAGCGCGTGCGCGAAATAAAGTCCGAGGCCGAGATCGCCAAAATCAAAACAACATGTGGCATTGCGGATCGGGTCTTTGCGCGTGTGCCCGAATTTGCGCAGATCGGTCGCCCTCTCGATCAAATTTTTCGCGACTTCCAGATCGCCTTGCTGGCCGAAGGAGCAGATTGGGTCAGCTACGTCGCGGGTGCTGCAGGGCAGGGAGGGTATGGAGACGTGATTTCTCCGGCGACGAACATGCCGCTGGCAAGCGGAGATATATTGATGCTGGATACAGGCGCGGTGCGCGATGGGTATTTTTGCGACTTCGACCGCAACTATGCAATCGGTCCGCCGTGCGACGCTGTCCGCCGCGCTCATGATGCACTTTATGCTGCCACAGATGTTGCCTTGGCCACGCTGCGGCCCAGAATGAAAGCGTGCGAGCTTTACGATATTTTGACACGCAGCTTGAAGGATGCAGGGGCTATTCCCGGCGGCGGGCGGCTGGGTCACGGGCTGGGGATAACCTTGACGGAATGGCCATCTTTGACCGCAAAGGATACAACAGAGTTACGTGAAGGCATGGTGTTGACGCTAGAGCCGGGCGTTGAAATTGCGCCGGGTCGGTTCCTTGTTCATGAAGAAAACATCGTTTTGCGTGCCGAAGGCCCCGAGTTATTATCAACGCGTACGCCAGAACAATTGCCGCAAATAAAATGATGGAAAATCACCCCTACACCCTAACCGGACCAATTGGCAGCGCCGCGACACTTGGGCTGATCGTCTTGCAAGTCGATGAGACAATCGAGCAAGATTTCCGAAGACTTTTTTCTGATCCTGTAGTGGCGCTCTATGTTAGTCGTATTCCGTCGGGTGCAAATTTGACCCCTGATACGATTGCGCAAATGGCTGTAGATTTGCCGCACGCGGCATCACTTTTTCCACCCGCTGCCCAGTTTGATGCAATCGGGTATGCCTGCACATCCGGGACAACGTTGATCGGGGCGGACAAGGTCACACAACTGGTGTCAAACAGCGTGCGAACCCGCAACGTGACGAACCCCCTGACAGCATCCATCGCGGCTTTCGCGGCGTTTGATGTCAGGTCCGTGGCGGTCGTTTCGCCTTATATCGCAACCGTTGCGACCCCTATTCGGAATGCCTTTTTGGCAGCAGGCCTAAACGTGCCTGTCACAATCTCTTTTGGCGAAGAAGTCGAGGCAAACGTGGCACGGATAGATCCTGGGTCCATTCACGAGGCCGCATTGAAAGTCGGTCAAACACCCGGTGTGGAGGCCGTATTTTTGTCTTGCACAAACTTGCGTACCTTGGACATCATCGATGATCTGGAAGCCCGACTTGGCCTACCTGTTGTCAGCAGCAACCAAGCCTTGGCATGGCACATGGCGCAGGTTTCATCTGCACCACTTTCGGCGAACGGCCCTGGGGCTTTGTTGCGATAAGCGCGGTCTTGGAACGGGTTTGGTGATGGGCCAGCTTTAGCGAGCAGCATAGCGCCGTTGTGGTCGGAAGGCACCAATTTCGAGGTTTGGTTGCCGTCCTTCCGCAATATCCGCAACGATCCGGCCGGTAATGCCACCAAGCGTTAAGCCAAGGTGCTGGTGTCCAAAAGCGTGAATAATCCGGTCTGAAACTGCGCTTTGCCCGATCACTGGCAAAGCGTCTGGCATAGATGGTCGATAGCCCAGCCAATCGCTCGTCGGTGCGGGCAAATTCGCGAACATTTCAGCGCCTTTTCGTATAATATGATCGATACGCCCTTTGTTCTTCGGCGCATCAATGGCTGCGATCTCGACCGTGCCTGCCAGACGAAGGCCCTTGGCCATGGGCACGGCATAAAATCCACCCTCGGCCCAACCGACAGGCCGCGTGATGCGGTGCGCTTCCCCTGCATAAAGCACATGATAGCCGCGCTCGACGCCAAGCGGCAGTCGTTCTGCGCCCGATCCGTTGATTTGTTTCGAAAACGCGCCTGCAGCAATGACCACCCTGCTTGCGCGGATCACAGCGTCGCCTGCGGTCACTGTAACACCCTCTGCATCAGCGCTTGTTGCGTTGACGCGTGCGACCAATGTTTGACCGCCAAGGGCTGTGAATTTTGCTTGAAACCGTCTGACCAGCTCTTCGGGGTCGCGAATGTGGCGTGCGTCGGGGTAATGCACGCCTTTTTCAATTGGCAGTGTCAGGCCAGGTTCCATTTGGCGAACCTCATCACCTGTCAATTCGGTGAAGGGAATTCCAAAACTCTTGCGCAGCGCAAGAGAGGGCAGATCAGCAGTGGCACCGTTGGTGGTCGACCAGACTGTAATCTGGCCACGATTGACCACCAGATCTTTTGCCTGCGCCGCTTCAATCAAAGGGTTCAGGCCAGCATCAGAATGCGAGAGAATTGAAGCCAGATGCCCAGCGATCTCGCGACTGCGTGTCGCGCGACAGTTGGCAAGGAAAGACAATATCCAGCGCGGGTTTCGCAAAGCGTGCGCGTAAGAGATCGAGAGCGGGCTGTCGGGGTTCGTCATCAAGCCAAATAGGCCAGTCAAGACTGACGGGCTGTTTACGGGGATACATGCATAGGTCGCAATCGTGCACGCGTTGCCGGAACTGGTTCCTGACCCTGGCGGTGCTGGATCAATCAGCAGGACTTTGTGACCGCGCAGTTGCAGCCAAAGCGCCGTGCTCGTCCCCACGATTCCAGCGCCAACCACAATGATGTCGATGTCCGGCATGCGCGTACCCTTTCCCAAATTTGATGAAGTAGGATGTCTGTATTGGTGCGCTGTCAATCCGCGACATTGACAGTCAGATCAAAACGGGGCCGTTTCAGGTTCCCGCAGTACGACGGGCTTCCAAGTGAAACTGGTTTGCGAAAGATACTATGTTGGCTGCATCGTTCCTTGCAGACAAACCTTTCTTACCAGTCACTGGACACGACAGCGACAGAGGCTTGGAAATAGGGCAGCTACCAGACCTGATGATAAAGTCTCACGATTTCATCAGCGGTTGGTATGCGCGGATTATTTTGCGGGGAGCCGGAGGCTAGCGCTTGAGACGCCATTAGTTCGAACATCTCTTGCGTAGCAATATGCCCCAATTCACCGACATGGGGTACCTCCAAATCGGCGTTCAGTATCTTCAGCTCTTGAACAAGCTTCTCACAGGCTAACGCATCAGCATCGTTGTCGTCAGACCATCCCATGACACGCGCACATGTCGCATAGCGTGCCGGCGCGGACCCAATTGAAAATTCCGTGACCGCAGGCAATAGCATGGCATTCGACAGGCCGTGCGCGACATGAAAATGCGCCCCAATTGGGCGGCTCATACCGTGTACCAATGCAACAGAGGCATTGGAAAAAGCCATGCCGGCTTGGGACGCAGCCAGCATGAGCGCGGTGCGCGCCTCTGCGTTGTCAGGCTCTTTGCAGGCGGTGCGGACGTGTTTGGCGATCGCAGACATCGCGGCAAGAGCAAATGCGTCGGTGTAAGCAAATGCCTTGCGGCTGACGAAGGCTTCAATCGCATGGGTCATGCTATCTACAGCTGTATCTGCTGTAATGCGTCGTGGTTTGGTGGTTGTGAACGTCCAGTCAATCAAAGCTACTGTCGCGACACAGGCAAGGCCTGAAAGATTGTATTTCTCGGGTTGCGCCGTATCCGTGATTACGCACCAGCGCGTCAGTTCTGACCCAGTGCCACCGGTTGTTGGGATCAAGATCACAGGTGGCCCGCAGCGATTAATCTGGCGCGGCGCTTTGTAGTCGCGGACGTGGCCGGGATTGACGCTCATGAAACTGATCGCTTTGGCGGTGTCCATCGGGCTGCCACCGCCCAGTCCGATAATGCAGTCGAAATCGCCGCTGCGCAGCGCAGCAAGACCCGCGTCGACACAGCTATCGCTAGGATCTTCGACGACTTGATCAAAGACCCGCCATGAGATGCCAGAGCGATCCAAGACATCTGTGACCGTCGCGACATGCCCAAACGCAATCAGATTTGTATCCGTGACAATTAAGGGACATGATAGGCCAAGTTGCGCCAAGACCTCTGCAACTTCCTGCGCAACACCACCACCGATACGTATGATGCGCGGCGATTGTACCCGTCCGATCGTATCCATAAACATCCGCATTCTCCTTGGCTCAAATTCCTGATTGATACTGCCACAACCAATCGAGAAAGAACGCTACTTTTTTGCTATGGTAGCTGGCGTGTCTATCAATGAAATTGCGTTGGGGCCGAGGGGGCGTCTCATGGCCGGCGGCACTCCACAACTGGTTCACGGGTTGTGACGCCAAGCAGCATTGCTCACAGAGGTTTCGACAATTTGCGGCTTGAAAAACAATACGATCAAAAGCGCGAATACTACCAAAGTCCGCTTTGGCGACCTTGGGTAGGTCGCAAAGTTACATGATCTGACCTTAGATATCAGATGCGCGAATTGCATCCGCTATAATCTGGGCGCTTTCATGCTGCATCATTGCAGCCGCAAGACCTATCGTTATTTCTGTATGCGTGTGCTCGGTTGCTGGGCCAAAGTCATTCAGCACCATTGATTTGGCGATGTGTATGTAAGCCTCTGCTCTGCTTTGTGATAACCGCATCATTTCTGCCATGTGTGCTGAAGTCATTTCAGGTCCCCTCTTTCTCAACGTGTGTTTCGATCCAATGGTTTCTGTGCATCATTGGCGCGATGCGGTAAGAAGCAGTGTGCTTTTTCTTACGCACCGCGCGTGATGCCATTGCACTAGATCAGCATAAAGAGCCGTCAACGTTGCCGTACAGAGCGACGTATCGCGAACAAGAAAACGATAATGCAATTAACGAACAACATAGACCGTAATAGGAGCGTGGGCGGCGACGTAGCCCGCGTTTGACGACAAAATGTGATCTTTAAAACCCGGCACATGGCTTGCCATCACTATAAGGTCACAGTCGCTCTCTTCGGCGGTTTTGATAATATCTGACCCTACGTTCAGATGCAGATCGCTGCGTAGCGCCACGCGAAATGCGGTTTGGATGC
>JBLHTS010000012.1:0-27405 GCA_047627695.1 Yoonia sp.
TTTGATTGCAAGGCTCTAAAGGTCACCTCGGTTGCGCCTTGTTGTTGCAACGCGTGCCAGCGTTCCATGCCTTCCGCAACGGTCGGCCAGCTGCCTTCTGGGATCCACCAACAGACAAAATGCCCGCTATCGCCCGGAACAAACCAATCCGGCGCACCTTTAGTGATCCGTGCGTGCAAAGTGCGGGTCAGGAAGTGGTAGAGTGATGCAGGATCTTCCCAAACCGACAGGGTCGAGGCCGTGTTGGGGCGGTCTGCAAGTGCACTTTGCGGGTCATTTTGCGCCGCGTCCATATCATCATCCGGCAAGCGCCAGACGAAACTAGGACTGCGCGCACCGATATCGTTGACCTGTGCGACCGCGTCCTCAAACCCTGCGATATGCGGATCGCCCCAAGGGTAGGCCAAGGTGCAAAATTGAATTCCGCCAAATGCATTGTCGTTCCGTCCCAAAGGAAAATCGGTTTTAGCCCACCTTACTTCACCGCCGCTGTTGGCGGGTTGGCGCAATACCGTCCATGCCTTTGCGCAAGAATTCAAACGCCAGAATCAAACCTATAACGGCAAGTGCTGCGACAAACCCGTACACTCACACCGGTGCTAGCCCCGCGCGCACAGCCGCAAATGTGTACCAAGCAGGCACGCCACAGACAGCAGAGGAAAAAGGGCTGCGCCAAAACTCGCAGCCCCATCTAGGATTTTTCTCATGGTAATACGCAGCTTAGACGGGGATCAACAACGCGCTTAGCGCGGATCCTTCAAGTGTTTCCGCGTCACCTGCGGCGCAAAGATCATCGGCACCGATTTCAACACCGTGACGCACTTCAAAACTGCGTTTGCCAACGTCGGTTTCAATCTCGATTGCTGCGCGTTGCGAAATCGCCGAAAGCGATCCGCGTCCAACTTCGTTGCGGGCCTCGTTCAATTCAAGATCAAGCGCCGCATCATAGTTATAACGCGCACAGCTTTGCGAAATCTGATTGGCAAGGCTCAGGTCGGCATAATACATCGGGGTCGATTGCGTGAACAGTTTTTGCACCGCAAGATCATCAAATGACCGCGCAGCCCCAGTTGTCGAACATGCAGCAATCGCCAAAGCTGCACCTAACAATAATCCCCGTGTCATCATTCTGCTGCCATCCCTGCGATACGTTTGTCTTTGATGCGATCTTCGATCTCGCCCCTAAAGTTCTTAATCAAGCCTTGGATTGGCCAAGCGGCCGCATCACCCAATGCACAGATCGTATGACCTTCAACTTGTTTTGTCACGTCCAGCAGCATGTCGATCTCGTCGACGCTTGCATTGCCTTCAACCAAACGAGCCATCACGCGCATCATCCAGCCAGTGCCTTCACGGCAAGGTGTGCACTGGCCGCAGCTTTCGTGCTTATAAAACTTGGACAAACGCCAGATCGCTTTGATCATATCGGTGGAATTATCCATTACGATCACAGCCGCAGTACCCAACGATGATCCTTTTGCTTTCAGAGCATCAAAATCCATCACCGCGTCGCGCATGTTTTCACCGCGCACACATGGTACTGATGATCCACCCGGAATGACCGCTTTAAGGTTATCCCAACCGCCGCGAATACCGCCACAATGCTTTTCAATCAGCTCTTCGAACGGAATAGACATCTCTTCTTCGACGACGCAGGGGTTGTTCACGTGACCGGAAATCGCAAAAAGCTTCGTGCCCGCGTTGTTCGGGCGCCCCATGCCCGCAAACCAGCCACCGCCACGGCGCAGGATTGTTGGCACAACCGCGATTGATTCGACGTTGTTCACAGTCGTCGGGCAACCATAAAGACCAGCGCCCGCGGGGAATGGCGGCTTCATGCGCGGCATACCCTTTTTACCCTCTAAGCTTTCCAATAATGCTGTTTCTTCACCGCAGATATAAGCACCTGCTCCATGGGTCAGATAAATATCAAAGTCCCAACCAGATTTCGCAGCGTTCTTGCCCACCAGACCAGCGGCATAGCATTCGTCGATTGCAGCCTGCAGCGCCTCTTTTTCGCGGATATATTCGCCGCGAATGTAGATGTAGCAGGCGTGGGCGTTCATCGCGAAGGACGCTATCAAGCACCCCTCAACCAATGTATGTGGATCATGGCGCATGATCTCGCGGTCTTTACATGTGCCCGGCTCTGATTCGTCAGCGTTCACAACTAGATAGGCCGGACGTCCGTCGCTTTCCTTGGGCATGAAAGACCATTTCAGGCCCGTCGGGAAACCCGCACCACCACGCCCACGCAGGCCAGAGGCCTTCATTTCGTTGATAATCCAGTCGCGCCCTTTCTTGATGATCGCCCCCGTGCCATCCCATTGGCCGCGTGCCTGCGCGCCTTTCAGCGTGCGGTCATGCATCCCATAAAGGTTAGTGAAAATCCGGTTCTCATCTTTGAGCATCAGGTATCGCCCTTGTCGTTCTGGCTTGCGCGCAGTCGTTGATCGTTTTGGCGCGCACGCCACAATTGAAATGTCTGCCATAGGGCAAACCCGAAACCGGCGAGCGCTGCAAGATCAAAAATCGCTCTGACGCGGTTGGGCCAGTCATACTCTGCCCCAAACAAAATTGCCATGATCCAGAAGACACCTGTTCCCGCCACAAGCAACGCCACGCGCTGTCCCGCCCTGCTCTCATCTGTTTTGCCATGTTGCGCCATAAATCTTGCGTCGTTTAATAAACGTCGCCCTTTTTAACTTTTTTGGAAAAGGCTGTTGCGCCGCCCGCAGCAAGTGTTTTGGCTTGGTTGACCCAATCATCACGTGTGGCGCGGCCCTTGAAGCCTGCTAGATTTTCGTCAACCCAAGCTTGTTCTTTTGGACCCCAACTTGCGATCTGGTCAAAATGATAAAGGCCCATGCCGTGCAAGGTCTGCTCTAGCTTTGGACCGACGCCCTTGATTTTCTTAAGGTCATCAGGGCCACCGTCGCGCGGCGCACTCAAGAATTCAGGCGTACCTTTGCCTTTTGTCGCAGTTGCCTTGACTTTGGGGCTGGCAGTTTTGGATTTTGGCGCATCAGTCTTCGCCTTTGGCACAACGGCGGGCTTGGCTGCCGCTGGCCTTGCGGCAGCTGCAGGCTTGGCAGTTGGTGCGGGTGCGGCCTGCGGATCAGCTTGCGGCTCACGCAAACCATACGCCAACGCAAAGGCTGCGATGACCCCAATCACAACGCCAATAACGACGGATGCAAACAAGGAAAAATCATATAGAACAAAGGCTACGCCTGCTCCAATGATTGCGATCAAAGCGGCCACGGCGATGATGCCCTGACTAATTGGTCCAGTATCTTTCATAGTCGTCTTTCTCCCTCAGGTACCCGCGGGTCGCGAGCTTGCAGTTGTGGCGCATGCGCTGCATGTGAATAGATCCAGCCAACCACCACAAGTCACATCTACCCGAATTCAAACCTTACCGTAAAGAAATACCGCCCATGCACCATCAACCGTTTGGCGCGGTCTCTTTCCAGCCTAAATACAATACTATTATTTAGACTTGGCCAATGCGACCGCCTGCGCCATCCAGTCGTCGCGCACGATCCGGCCTTTGAATTTCAAACGACTATCAACCCATGAAATATCGGCCTCGGTCCATTTGGCGATTTGATCGAAATGCCAGAAACCAAGCTCGTTCAATACTCCTTCTAGCTTTGGGCCAACACCACTGATCTGCTTGAGATCATCGGCACCGCCGTCGCGTGGCGCAGCAAGCGTGTCGGGCTGTGTTTCAACGGCCGGATCGGAGCTATGTTTACCTGCCGACCTGGCCTTTGATTTGGCTACGGCCGCTTGTTTGGTAAAGCTTGTGCCGTCAGCAGGCTTGTCTGCGGCTGGTTTGGTAGCCTTTGTTTTCGATGCTGTGGCCTTTGGTGCAGGTGTAGCTTTCGCGTCTTTGATCCAGGGGGTCAGCAACGGCACTTCGGTGCCGTCGATCCGCTTGACCGTGTCGCCGATATCCGTGGCCAGTTGCACGCTGGCGTTATGTTTTGTCTTGCCGCTGTCATACTCTTTCAGAGTGGTCAGGCCTTTCAAAGGCTCCGCTGCAAAACGACCATTCTGTGGACCCGGCGTAGGGACACGTCCAGCTGCCAATTCGTCGATGATCTCGCCCAGACGTGCGGCGGTAAGGTCTTCGTAATAATCTTTGCCTATTTGCGCCATTGGCGCGTTTGCACAAGACCCGAGGCATTCCACCTCTTCCCAAGAAAACTTGCCGTCAGCAGAAAGCGCGTGCGCTTTATCGGCAATCTTGTCTTTGCATACACCAATCAAGTCCTCGGCGCCGCAAATCATGCAAGAAAGCGTGCCGCAAACCTGAATGTGGGCCACTGAACCGACAGGCTGCAGTTGGAACATGAAATAGAACGATGCCACCTCAAGCGCGCGAATATACGCAAGGTCCAGCATCTTTGCGACATGTTCAATTGCAGGCCGGGACAGCCAGCCTTCTTGTTCTTGTGCACGCCACAAAATCGGGATGATCGCAGACGCCTGGCGGCCTTCGGGGAACTTTTTCATCTGCGCCTGCGCCCATTTCAGGTTGTCAGGTGTAAAAGCAAATGTTTCGGGTTGGTCGTGGTAAAGCCTGCGTAGCATTAGATCATTCCGGTCATCATCACAGGCGCCGACTTAAGCGCCAAGTCAATAGCGGGCGCAAACCCGCCAAAATTATGCCCATCCACTACCACACGCGTGGTGTCAGACAAGCCCATAGTCATTACGCACAAGCACCCGAGGTCACTTGGAACGACCTGCCATCAGCCGCGATCTGACCGCCGCCTTCTGCGCGAAGCTGTGTCATTACGCGACCAAGGTCTTCGACGGACAATGTCGCATTCGCGAGAATTAGCGCTGAATTGGTTTCATTCACGATGCATCCATTTGCAGCGGCGGCATTAATAAAGCGTTGTTTTGCCGACTGCGGCGCCGGCTGCGGAATGGGCGCGGGCATAGACTGCGGCGCTGGGAAAAAGACTGGTGGTGCCACCGAACAAGCGGATGCGCCAACAAAGCACAACAGGGTTAATTTATGGATCATGCGATTGCTTTCTTATTCAATTTTCAACGCTGGTTTGCGCAACGGCAAACACGTCGCTTAACCCGTAGAACAAGATCGTGACAGAGACGGCAATGCCAACCACGCCACCAATAATAACCCCCGACATTGTCCGCCGGAACATGCGCGACACTGCTGCCGAGACGAAGAAGCCAAAGACAACAAGCACACCAAGAAGAATATCACCAAGTGTCATCGATCAATCTCTCCAAACACTACATCCATTGTCCCGATAATCGCGCTCACGTCGGCCAACTGGTGGCCTTTGCAAATGTAGTCCATCGCTTGCAGATGAAGATAGCCCGGCGCACGCAACTTGACGCGGTATGGCTGGTTTGTGCCGTCTGCGACCAGAAATACGCCGAACTCGCCCTTTGGGGCCTCAACGGCGGCATAGACTTCACCGGCTGGCACGTGAAAGCCTTCGGTGTAGAGTTTGAAATGGTGGATCAGCGCCTCCATCGAGGTTTTCATCTCACCGCGTGTCGGCGGGGTCATCTTGCCACGTGCCATCACTTCACCCTTTTCATGGCGCAGCTTTTCGCAGGCCTGACGGATGATGTGGGTGGATTGGCGCATTTCTTCCATGCGGCACAAATAGCGGTCATAGCAGTCGCCGTTCTTACCGACAGGGATCTGGAATTCGAATTCATCGTAGCATTCATAAGGCTGCGCACGGCGCAAATCCCATGCAAGGCCAGACCCGCGCACCATGACGCCCGAAAAGCCCCATTCCTGAATGTCTTCTTCAGTCACAACGCCGATATCGGCGTTACGCTGCTTAAAGATGCGGTTCTCGGTTAGTAGACCGTCAATATCGGCCAACACCTTGGGAAACTCTACCGCCCAAGTGTCAATATCTTCGATCAATTGGTCCGGTAGGTCTTGATGCACACCACCGGGGCGGAAATAAGCGGCGTGCAAGCGCGCGCCACAGGCACGTTCGTAAAACACCATCAGCTTTTCTCGCTCTTCAAACCCCCACAGCGGCGGGGTCAGCGCGCCAACATCCATCGCTTGGGTTGTCACGTTCAACAGGTGGCTCAGGACACGGCCAATCTCGGAATAAAGCACGCGGATCAGCGATGCGCGGCGCGGCACTTCGGTGCCTGTGAGCCGTTCAATCGCCAGACACCAAGCGTGTTCTTGGTTCATCGGGGCCACATAATCGAGGCGGTCGAGATAGGGCAGATTTTGCAAATAGGTGCGCGATTCCATCAGCTTCTCGGTGCCACGGTGCAGCAGGCCGATGTGCGGATCGCAACGCTCTACAATCTCGCCATCGAGTTCCAGCACCAAACGCAGCACGCCGTGGGCGGCGGGATGCTGAGGGCCGAAGTTGATGTTGAAGTTTCTGATCTGCTGCTCGTCGGTCGCAGCGTCAGTTGACCCGTCATCATATGTGTTCACACGGATATCACCGTCCATCATGGCTTAAGCCCTCGCTTGATTGTATAGCCACCGATGTGGCAGGGGCCCGATGTTGCGGGCCACCCATTCATAGTGTTCATTCAATAGCCCCAAAGCACGGGCACGCAATTTGTCCAACATGACAACCTCTGGTCCTTCATGGACGGGTTGCTGGACTTCGGGTTTCACGGTTGCGATGCCTAGGAAATCGCAAACACGCTTAAGGCCCTGTGGTGTAAAAAGGCCTTCGGTAAATTGGATCAACAAGCGCCCCTCTGGGATCAAACGGTGCGGTTTGCGGATTATCTTCGGATAATTGCCACGTTCCAGAATATGCGTTTCCTGACCGCGGTTCAGCATCCAGTAAAGGATGTTGTTCGATTTTTTCTCGTATAACTCATGTGCCTGCTGCTGGCGGCGGGCTTGCATTCGGATATGTGACCAGAGCCCGTCCAGCGGATCACGGATCAAAAGGATGAACTTTGACGCGGGCTGCGCATCGCGCATGCGGGCAATCATGTCATCGCTGAGCGTCACATAACTAGAGGTCATGTCCCCAACGACCCGCCCATCCGTGCGCCAGTCCAGCATCCTACTCAGAAAGGCGCGATCATCAGTCCGGTCACCTTCGAGAGTGGCGACAAGTGCCTTCATCTCGATGATGCGGCGATCAAGGATTTCAACTTGCCAACCGCAGCTGGCATCAGATGCATCCGCTTTGGCATCACGCATTTCGCGCAAACGCACGCGGAAAAACACGAGCTGTTTTTCCAGATTGTCCGCGTCGAAAGCGTCCCAATAATGGTTTTCATTCACCGCAGGCATCGCGCAGTCAGGGTGATCGTGCAAATAGCGGTAAAGCCACGATGTGCCCGCCTTGGTCGCGCCGACGCAGTAAAGAACGGCAGGTGCTGCCATCAGCCTGCTTTCTCTGCTTTCTTCTCGTCGCCGGGCAGTATGTATTGAGCACCTTCCCAAGGCGACATGAAATCGAACTGGCGATATTCCTGCACCAAGCTGACAGGTTCGTAAACAACGCGCTTTTGCACTTCGTCATACCGCACTTCGGTATAACCTGTCGTCGGAAAATCCTTGCGCAACGGGTGCCCGCGGAAACCATAGTCTGTCAGGATGCGGCGCAAATCGGGGTGACCGGAAAACAGAATGCCGAACATGTCAAAGACTTCACGCTCGAACCAGTTTGCAGACGGGTGCACCGATAGGATGGACGGCAACATATCCTCTTCACGGATCTGAACCCGCAGACGGATACGGTGGTTCTGATACATGCTGAGAAAGTGATAAATCACGTCAAACCGCTTTGCACGCGTTGGGTAATCGACCGCCGTAATATCGACTAGCGACGAAAACTTGCAGGTCGCGTCGGTCTTGAGAAAATCAACAAAGCTGACCAGTGACGAAGGCGCGACGGTCACTGTCAATTCGTCATGTATAACCTCCCAAGACAGCACACAGTCAGTGCGCTTGAGTTCAAGATGCGTGCCGAGTTCTTGCAGGGCTTCAGTCATGTCTTAATCCTTTCGCAGCGCTCAGCGCACGATTGTGCCAGTCCGGCGCATCTTACGCTGAAGCTGCAATATGCCATAAAGCAACGCCTCGGCGGTCGGTGGGCAGCCCGGGACATAGATATCAACCGGCACAATGCGGTCACAGCCACGCACAACGGAATAGCTATAGTGGTAATAACCACCACCATTCGCGCAGGACCCCATCGAGATCACATAACGCGGCTCTGGCATCTGGTCGTAAACCTTGCGCAGTGCTGGCGCCATTTTATTGGTGAGCGTTCCCGCAACAATCATCAAATCCGATTGACGCGGTGATGCACGCGGGGCGGTGCCAAACCGCTCAAGATCATAGCGTGGCATAGAGGTATGCATCATTTCGACAGCACAGCAGGCCAAACCAAAAGTCATCCAGTGCAGCGAACCAGTCCGCGCCCAGTTAATAATGTCGGCGGTGGACGTAACAAGGAAACCCTTGTCCTGCAGTTCGGAATTAATCAGCTGCGCGCCATGTTCCTTGTCGGCACCCACGGCAGTTCCAGTCATCACTCCCATTCGAGCGCCCCTTTCTTCCATTCGTAAGCAAAGCCAATCGTCAGCACGCCCAAGAATACCATCATCGACCAAAAGCCAACCATGCTAATGTCCTGAAAAGCGACAGCCCACGGAAACAGAAACGCAACCTCAAGGTCAAAGATTATGAACAAAATCGCGACCAGATAAAAACGCACGTCGAACTTCATCCGTGCATCGTCAAACGCGTTAAATCCACATTCGTAGGCGGATACTTTTTCGGGGTCAGGATTACGGACTGCAATCACGGCTGCTGCAATGATCAATATGAGGCCCAGCGCAATGGCGAGCCCCAGAAAAATCATGATCGGCAGGTATTCTAAAAGCATTTCCTGCAAGGGGTGTTCCTCTCAGTTCGGCACACCCCGAAAGGCACGCCGTATGTTGGCTGCCTGTTGCATACCGCTGCCACCGCATAGGGTCAACCAAGCGCGGTGTCGCGACGTATCAATTTTAAGGAATTACTCGGTGCGGCTAGAGGCGGGTGCGCTTGGTGAAAGGATCGTGCCAGCAACAGCCATCAAAGATACGTTATGCGCCATACCGTTGGTACGCCCCACCTGCCCGATCAAGCCATCGGCAGTCTCCGTCAGATTATCCGCTTGCTGATCTGTCAACCAAAACAAGGCGTGCATGCCGACAGTAAAATCACCGGGCAAATCACAAACCTGCACTTCGCAACCATCATTGGTTGCCACAAACTTCTGCGATGTCACGGTGACAGAGCCATTGCGCAGCACCATCATCACATCATGACGGTGCGCAGATGAGGTAAGAACTTTGGCGTCAAGCTTAGCCACTTGTGGCGCATGGACACCTTCGCCATCGGAAAAGCCGGAAACCGCAACAGCCACATCAAAAAAACCGTTCTCGTCAACTGGACCGGTCAAGACACGCCCACGACGCGTTTGTGGACGCAGCGCAAATTGCTGGAAGGCGACTGCAGGTGAACATGGCACAGACATCGTTGTGTTAAGCGTCTTGCGCACGTTGGGCCCCGCATAAACCAAGGCCCCCAAGATGATCTGGAACAGGGCCATCGCGACGCCCATCATAGCCACGGCAAAGCCAAGCAAAATGACAAACGCGCCGCTTGACTGTTCAACTGGTGCCCATAGCGACAGAACTTTGATCAGCGGCATCAAAATAACAAGGAATGTGGCAGACAAAGACAATGCGATCGTCTCAAGCGTGACATTGGGGAATAGAACGACATGACCCACAACCAGCGCGGCAATACCCAAAGAAGCCAAAGTTGCATTGGTGGCTGACAAAGCTGCCGGATCCATCAGCGCGATGGTCATGACGACAGCCATCGGGATCACGACGGTAAACGCTATCAAACGGCGCAACCGCATGATGCGGTAGAGAACTTGTTGTGTTGTGGGCCAAGCAAAAGACATGTCGATCTCCTCGTTCACCCCAAAGAGACCCCTAGAATCGGTCAGAAGTGAGACAGAAATCTGACGTTTTACCTTTGTTTAGGGCGCCCAGCGCGGCTTTCTCTTGGCAAAAAAGGCGGAAATGCCTTCTTTCGCCTCATTCCCGCTCCATTGCGTGATCAACGCGTCGATTGAGCGTTGGATCGTTGATTCGTCGATGACCGGACCCAAACTGCGTGCATAGGCCTTAGCCGCTGCCACAGCACCGGGGGCGCATTGCAGGTAAGCCGCAATCTCTACCTCGACCGCGGCATCAAGATCAGAGGCAGGGACAACCTGCGCTACAATTCCCAAACCTATAGCCTCTTGGGGGTTAAAAATGCGTGAAGACATCAAAACACGCCGCGCATGCGCTTCGCCCATCCGGGCCAAAACATATGGACCAATGGTTGCGGGCACGAGCCCTAGCTTCGTTTCTGTCAGCCCGAACATAGCGTGATCTGCGGCAATGACGATGTCGCAAACGCAGGCCAGCCCAACGCCGCCTCCAAATGCGTTACCTTGCACTCGCCCGATCACAGGCTGCGGCAAAGTATTTACCCCCCCCAATAGATCCGCCAGCGACTGCGCTGCTGCCCGCTTCATCGCAAGATCACCGGCCATCTGGTCCTGCATCCAGCCCAAATCACCACCAGCGCAAAAGCTGGCTCCTGCCCCTGTCAGCACAACGACGCGAATATCCTCACGTGCGGCAATCCGGTTTACGGTGTCTTGCATGGCGTCAATCAACGCTTGTGACAAAGCATTGTGCTTTTCAGGACGGTTCAGCGTCAGTGTAGCAATACCGCGCCCATCGACATCTAGATCAATCATCGCATTACCCTTGCCATTTCCGCCGCCTGCGCAATTACCGCCGGATCAACGCCTGTCTCGTACCCTAGTCGGTCTAGCAGGCTTAATACCGCTTCGGTCGCGACATTCCCGGGTGCACCGGGCGCATATGGACAGCCACCCAGGCCGCCCACAGCACTGTCAAACGCGCGCAAGCCCAATTCCAAAGCGGTTTCTATATTGGCTAATGCCCGCCCGCCAGTATCATGAAAATGCCCCGCGAGCTCCGCAGCCGGTACGACCTTCAACACAGCCTCAAGCATCTTTGTCACCCGTTCAGGCGAGCCATTCCCAAGGGTATCACCCAATGAAACACGCATCGGAGCTACATCTCGCAACATTCCGACAGCGTCGGCCACCTGCGCTGGTGCCGTCTGCCCATCAAACGGACAGTCTGTCACGCAAGACACGTAGCCGCGCACGCCCACACCGGCCGCAAAGGCCGCTTCAACAACGGGCGCCAAGTTTGCGACTGACTGGGCAATCGAGCAATTCAAGTTGCTTTGCGAAAACCCTTCAGACGCGGAAACGAACACGGCAATCTCGCAATTTGACCTATCACCGCGCGCCGCAGCAAACCCCTGCCAGCCGCGCATGTTGGGCACCAGGAAGGCATAAGTCACACCCGCCAGTGCAGGCAGCTGCGCCATCACCTGATCGGTATCCGCCATTTGGGGCACCCAGCGCGGGCTGACAAAACTGCCCACTTCAATATCGCGTAGCCCGGAACTGGCGAGCAACTTGACCAACGCGACCTTTTGCCCGACGGAAATCACCCGTGCCTCGTTCTGCAGCCCATCGCGCGGGCCAACCTCGTGAATGTTCACTAAGCTGCTCACAACATGACCCTTCTGGTTGTCGCAAATACGTCGGGGAGGTCCCGTCGGGAGCCTTGAGGCGCCACAATTAACGCATGCCACATCATTCCGGCACCGGCCAAGGCGCATAAAACGTTTTTGCATAAAGTCGTTGTGTATCGGGCAGAGATTTTTGAAATGCAGGACGGTCCTGCAAACGGTCAAACCACTCGGATAGCTTTGGAAAAGCGTCCAATTTTACAAAATGCCGCGCCATATAGACCGCCTGCCCGACGCCGATATCTGCCGCGGAAAATGTAGATAGCAAATAGTCGCCCCGCAAAGCCCCTTCTACGGTCGCAAGGGTTTTGGCCAATCGTTTGGCCTCAAGCTGCATAAGAATAGGCGAGCGCATCGCATCATCATAAAGTGCTATGTGCTGTTGGGTCAGTGCTGCCGTGTGCTGACTGATTGTCTCGGCAAAATGAATCCAGTTCAGCCAGGCGGCGCGTTCTGGGTCACCTGAGTTTCGACCCAGACCCGCATGTGGAAAACGCTCGCACAGGTATTCGGCGATGGCGCCGCTTTCATGCAAGGTCAGATCGTCAATTTCCAAAGCAGGGACACGGCCCGCCGGATTTATCGCAAGATAGGCGTCAGAGCGCATGGATTTATCAAAGGGCTGGATCACCAATTCAAAGGACACGCCGATCTCGTGCAACAGCCACAAGCTGCGCATAGAGCGGGTTTGCGGAAAATGATGCAGACGGATCATACCTCGGGCTCCAATCCAACCATCAATGCTCCTGCCGTCACTTGCGCGCCTTTGACAACATCCACAGACCGGATTACGCCGTCACGTGGCGCACGCAGCACATGTTCCATTTTCATGGCCTCCAACACGACAAGACGGTCACCCGCTTGGACGGATTGCCCCACTGCGACGGCAACCTCGCAAATCAAACCGGGCATTGGAGCAGCGACCGTATCGCCACCAACCATGCTTTGCCCCCGATTAGCCGGGTTAATGAGCGCAAATGTCTGTGCTTGTACATTGAACAGCGTCACCTGATTGCGATGACAGATCGCCGGCACGCCCCAATGCCCCCCGCGACGGGTCAAAGCGACGGTTTCTTCACCGATCAGCACGTCACATCTGTGCGGACCTAAGACGCAAAGCTTTGCAGTAAATACCTCATCATCCTGCCCCAAGATAATGTCACGCTGCAAAGCACCCCAAAGCGAGAACCCGATATGCGGCCCATCCCCCAATTGCGCAGCGGTCGCAGCGGCAATCGCTATCTCAAAGGCACTCGGCTCGGCCCGCGCACAAAGCACTTCGCTGTGCCGCGCAATCAGGCCAGTATCGACCTTGCCTATTACGAAATCACTATCACGTGCCAGTTTACGCAGGAACCCAAGGTTCGTGACTGTTCCTGCCACTTGGGTCGCATCCAAAGCCGCTTGCAATGCCCGCAACGCCGCGGGACGATCCGCCCCATGCGTCGTGACCTTGGCAATCATCGGATCATACCAAGGCGAGATTTCATCACCCGCCTGCACACCGCTATCAATGCGGGCGTTTTGCGGGAAACACAGGTGATCAATCGTTCCCGTTGCTGGCAAAAAGCCGGCAGGAACGTCTTCAGCGTAAAATCGCGCCTCGAATGCATGCCCGTTAATGCGCAAGTCTGACTGCTTTGCTGGCAAAGCCTCGCCCGCCGCCACGCACAACTGCCACGCAACCAGATCAACACCCGTGATCGCTTCTGTCACGGGGTGTTCGACTTGCAAGCGTGTGTTCATCTCCATGAACCAGAATCCGTCCGTGCGCAGACCGTCCGCACCATCCACGATAAACTCGACCGTACCCGCACCGGCATAGCCAATGGCTTTTGCAGCCTTCACCGCCGCATCGCCCATTGCGCGGCGCACCGTATCCGTCATGCCGGGTGCAGGCGCTTCTTCGATCACCTTTTGATGACGGCGCTGAAGCGAACAATCACGTTCAAACAAATGCACCGCATCGGTGCCATCCCCGAAAACCTGCACTTCGATATGGCGGGGCGTAGTGACGTATTTCTCGATCAAGACATCTGCATTGCCAAAGGCCGTGCGGGCCTCGGATTGAGCTGAGGCTAAATTTTCTGCAAATTCAGCCGCCTGCGTGACCAAGCGCATGCCCTTGCCACCGCCACCAGCGACCGCTTTAATCAATACAGGATAGCCAATGTCTGCGGCACGTTCCGCCAAGAAAATGGCGTCCTGATTGGCCCCGTGGTAGCCCGGCACGACCGGCACACCCGATTTTTCCATCAAAGCCTTTGCGGCATCTTTCAATCCCATTGCGCGGATCGCACTTGCCGAAGGGCCGATGAACACTAATCCCGCCGCTTCCACTGTTTCGACAAAACCAGGATTTTCGGACAAGAACCCATATCCGGGATGGATCGCTTGCGCGCCCGTGTTCAAGGCGGCGGCAATGATCAAATCACCGCGCAGATAACTGTCCGCGACGGGTGCAGGACCAATGCGCACAGCCTCGTCCGCTTGGATCACATGCAAGGCCTGCGCATCAGCGTCGGAGTAGACAGCGACCGTGCGCACACCCATTTCGCGCGCAGTTTTTATCACACGGCAAGCAATCTCGCCACGATTGGCAATGAGGATCTTTTCGAACACTAGCAGCCTTCCTCTTCTTCAAACCAGACAAGTCGTTCTGGCATCGCCCCATCCCAGTCGACCAGGATGGTCCCATAAGGCGCGGTCGGCAGCCCCCTTAAGCAAGCGTGTGTTGACACAGATTGTCCGTCGGTTGAATTTCGACCAATTTCCAGCACAGATGCGATCCTTGGACTGATCCGGACCTGTATACCCACGCGCGGCATTCCTTTGACATGGGTCAGCACGATACCGATCCCACGATTGGCGTCTACAAAGCTCGCGTCAATTTGGCCACCAAAGCGAGCCATTACATCCGAAACACGCCAAAGCGTGTCTCCTCTATCGGTGCATTCATCGCAGCCGCCAGTGACAGGGCAAGTACATCACGGCTTTTGCGCGGGTCAATGACGCCATCGTCCCAAAGACGTGCACTAGCGTAAAGCGGGTGCGATTGCGCGTCGAACATATCAACAGTTGGCTTTTTGAATGCCGCCTCTTCTTCTGCCGACCATGTCCTGCCCGACCGCTCAATCGCGTCACGTTTAACGGTGGCCAGCACGCCTGCGGCTTGTGCGCCCCCCATCACGGAAATACGCGAGGTTGGCCACGACCACATAAAATGCGGACTGTAAGCCCTTCCAGCCATGCCATAATTCCCCGCCCCGAATGAGCCGCCAACAACCATCGTGATCTTGGGGACCTTCGTCGTGGCCACAGCCGTGACCATCTTAGCCCCGTGCCGCGCGATGCCTTCGTTCTCGTATTTCTGACCGACCATAAAGCCCGTGATGTTCTGCAGAAACACTAACGGGATTTTGCGCTGGCTGCACAATTCCACGAAATGCGCACCCTTTTGGGCGCTCTCGGAAAACAGCACCCCGTTATTGGCCACGATCCCGCTGGGCCAACCGTCGATATGGACAAACCCGCAGACCAGCGTTTCACCAAAGCGGGACTTGAATTCATCGAAGCGCGAGCCGTCCACGATGCGCCTGATCACCTCGCGAATGTCATATGGCGTGCGCAAATCGGCGGGCAATATATCAAACAGCGTATCCGGATCAAGTGCCGGAGGTTCAGACGGTAAGCGTTTGGGGTTATTCTCGTTTTGCAGCGCACAAGACGCAACAGCCTGTCGCGCCAGCGCCAGCGCATGCGCGTCATCCTCTGCCAGATAATCCGCCACACCAGAGAGGCGCGTATGCACATCACCGCCGCCTAATTCCTCGGCTGAGACCACCTCGCCCGTGGCCGCCTTGACCAAGGGTGGCCCTGCCAGAAAGATCGTGCCTTGATCACGCACGATGATCGATACATCCGCCATAGCGGGCACATAAGCCCCGCCTGCGGTGCATGACCCCATTACAACTGCGATCTGCGGGATGCCCTTGGCGGACATCTGCGCTTGGTTATAAAAGATGCGGCCAAAGTGGTCGCGGTCGGCGAACACCTCGTCCTGATTGGGCAGATTCGCACCGCCACTGTCGACCAGATAGACGCATGGCAGATGACAGCTTTCCGCGATTTCTTGGGCCCGCAGGTGCTTTTTGACGGTCATCGGATAGTACGTACCACCTTTGACGGTCGCATCATTGCATACGACCATGACCTGATGCCCGTTTACCAAGCCGACGCCTGCGATGACGCCTGCGCATGGGGCCGCCCCATCATAAAGCCCGTGGGCCGCGGTTGCACCCACCTCTAGAAACGGACTACCGGGATCAAGCAATCCGGCAACACGGGCGCGGGGCAGCATCTTGCCACGACTGATATGACGGGCACGGGATCTTTCGCCACCCCCAAGGGCTGCGTCCTGTGCTGCTTGTACCACATCGGCCAAGGCCGCTTCGTGCAAATGGCGGTCAGTCATGCGGATGGTCCTTGTGGTTGTGGCAATGCTTCGCCGCGTGGGCCGACGAAATACGTGGTGGTCACACCGCTGGAATGCACGCAGTTGATCACCATGCGGACCACCGCATCAGGATGTGTGGTCGCCGCGCAATCGGTAGGCATCGCACCTGTCGGGGCTGCTTGCAGATAAGCCGCCGCATAGCGGTTGATGATATCGGTCTCGGACGGAACTTGCCCGTGTTGAAACCCCAGATAACCCACAAAGGCTGTCAATCCGGCAAGCGGCAGAAAGAACACCGCACGCATCACACCATCGCCCCCATCATTTCGCGCCCAATCAGCATCCGCCGGATTTCGGACGTGCCAGCGCCGATCTCCATCAGCTTTGCGTCGCGGAACAGGCGCGCGACAGGTGCATCATTCATAAACCCTGCCCCGCCCATCGCTTGCACGGCTTGGTGGGCCTGTTTCATCGCCTCCTCAGAGGCGTACAAACAGCAAGCGGCGGCATCCTGACGGGTCGCAGTGCCTCGATCACAGGCCCGCGCGACCTCGTAGACATAGGCCCGCGCTGAATTCATCGCCGTATACATATCTGCGATCTTGCCCTGCATCAGTTGGAAATTCCCGACGGGTTCGCCGAACTGCTTGCGGGTACTGATATAGGGCATGACCTCGTCCAGACAGGCGGCCATGATGCCAAGGCCGATGCCCGCCAGCACAACACGTTCGTAATCAAGACCGGACATCAGGACGCGGACGCCTTTGCCTTCTTCGCCCAAGACGTTCTCGAACGGGACGGATACATCGTCAAAGATCAGCTCTGCTGTGTTGGACCCGCGCATGCCCAGCTTGTCGAAATGAGGGGAGGTGGAAAAACCGACCATCTCTTTTTCGATCAAGAAAGCCGTGATCCCTTTCGCCCCTGCATCGGGATCTGATTTTGCATAAACGACCAGCGTATCGGCGTCCGGCCCATTGGTGATCCAGTATTTCGTGCCGTTCAAGCGGTAGTGATCATTGCGCTTTTCGGCCCGCAGCGACATCGACACGACGTCCGATCCGGCACCTGCTTCTGACATCGCCAGCGCACCGACATGATCGCCCGAGACCAGACGCGGCAGGTATTTCGCCTTTTGGGCATCCGTCCCGTTCAGCTTGATCTGGTTGACGCAAAGATTGGAATGCGCCCCATAGGACAAGCTGACCGATGCACTGGCCCGCGCGATTTCCTCGACAGCGACCGTATGCGCCAGATAGGACATACCCGCGCCGCCATAAGCTTCATCGACGGTGACACCAAGCAGGCCCAGCGCACCCATTTCAGTCCAGAGTTCCGGCGGAAATGCGTTATCGCGATCAACCGCAGCGGCCATTGGCTTGACGCGGGTCTGCGCCCAGTCATGCACCATATCGCGCAGCGCATTCACGTCTTCGCCCAGATCGAAAGTCATTGAGGCAAGAAACATTGGATGGCTCCAGATTAATTGAACACTTGTTCATTAATAGAGCGACACAGGCCAACCTGTCGAGTCATTTTTCCCGCAGGCATCGCGACAACGCAGTTGTTTACTCGGCTGCGGCTTGCCCTTGATATACTATCGAAACTTCGGCCCGGATAATCCGCGCCAGCAATGCGCAATCATCAAGGCTGAATGTCAGTGGCAAGCGCATGTCTACAACACCAGCCAGCACACGGTCCGATGCGGGCATCGGCGCTGACGGCGCATAACGCCAACTGTCGTAGCGGGACGTAAACCCTTTTGGCTCTGCACCGCCGAACCATTTCAGTTCAACACCGCGTGCCGCACAACGGGTCAGGACGTCGTTGACCGCTTCCGCAGTCCAGTCAAGAAGCAGGAATTGAAACGATGATGCGACAAACTGTTCTTTCTTGGGACGCGGAATCAGCCGCAGGCCAACAGTGTCGGCAAGCCCGTCTTCCAAAACGCGGTAACGGGTGTTCCACTTTTCACATTGCGTCGCCAGATTGCGCAGTTGCGGGCGCAAGATTGCCGCACGTAAATTATCCATCCGGCCAGAAATATTCGGTGTCTCGTATTTGATCTTTGCAAATGTTTCGACGGACGGCGCGGCGCGGTGTTTTTCAAACAGCATGTAGCTGCCTGACAGCATGATCGCGCGGGCCATGTCTTCGGCCCCGTCGCAGACCAGCAAGCCACCTTCGCCGGAATTAATGTGCTTGTAGGTTTGGGTCGAATAACAGCCAAACCGCCCCCAGCGTCCACTTGGCACACTGTCCCATGCGGCCCCCATCGTATGCGCGCAATCCTCGATCACGTTCACACCTGCAGCGTTACAAATCGCCATCAAGCGGTCCATGTCGCAGATATGCCCGCGCATATGGCTGAGCAGCAAAACCTTGGCCTGACCCAGCTTCGCTGCCAGATCATCAAGATCAATCACAAGGTCATCGGTCACACCCACAAACATGGGCACACCGCCCACCGCGGCAATCGCGCCGGGCACAGGGGCTAGCGTGAAGGCGTTGGTCAGGACTTTATCACCGTGCTGCACACCAGACGCGCGCAAGGCTGTTGCCATAGCGTAACCGCCAGAAGCCACAGCAAGGCAGTACTTTGCCCCAACGGTTGCGGCGAACTCTTCTTCCAGCAATGCAGCTTCGGCGACTTCATCGCCACTGGTATTATATCGGTGCAATCGGCCTGAATGCATCACAGCATTGGCCGCAGCGATCCCTGTCGCGGGGATCGGTTCTTGCTGGGTGAAACTTCCGGTAAATACTTCTGTCATGGATTTACTCTTTATGCGAAATACGCCCGCGTCAAATGGCCACTTTGGCGCATAGCATAATACCAATTCAGCCGATCAGTCGGGCAACGACGGCATCAAGTTGGTCGTAGCTGTCGATAGTCGCCTCTGGATCAAGGGCAAGCACGTCCTCGCGACCCGGTCCAAAGGTGACCAGGATCGAAGGAACACCCGCATTGCGCGATGTGTTGCGGTCAGTGGCGGTATCTCCAACCAATAGCGAGCGGCCAATGTCACCCCCCGCGCGGCGCACCGCCTCAAAATGGTGTTCAGGATCGGGTTTGCGCACTGGCAAGGTATCGGCCCCGATCAAAGACGCGAATTCACCGCGCACCCCAAGGCTGACCATCAAGGCTTCGGCCAAGCCTTCGGGTTTGTTGGTGGCGACGCCCACAGCGTAGTCAGCCTTGCGCAAACGCTCGACCGCATCCATTGCGCCAGGGTAAAGGACGGTATGTGTATCAATCGCTTCGGCGTAGGCCGTCAGCAGGACGGGGTACTGCGCATCGACCTCGACTTCACCGAATCCTTGGGTCCGCGAAAAGCCAAGGCGCAGCATCGCACGACCACCGCGCAAGGCTGTGGCTGCGTCCAGTGTGGGATCAAGCAAATCACCCAGCCCTAGCCCGCGAAAACAACTGTTGGCTGCAGCAATCAGATCACCGCTGGTATCGGCCAATGTGCCATCAAGGTCAAAGATTACTGTGCGCTTGGTCATGGGTCCGCTTTCTAGTTTGTCCGCCTATCTGTAACGCCATGTAAACTGATGTGAACCCCTTGCTCTTGTGATAATTCAAAAGGGCAGTAGAAGTCGGTGCAACAACAAGGTTTGAGGCAGAAATGACAATCGCACTGATTATCTTAGGCGCAGGCATGGGCACGCGCATGAATTCGGACCTGCCCAAGGTGCTGCACCAGATCGCTGGCGCGCCCATGTTGGTGCATGCGATGAAATCTGGCGGCGCACTTGATCCTGCACATACTGTGATCGTCGCAGGACACGGCGCTGAATTGGTCGAGGCCGCGGCCAAAGCCTATGATCCCGATGTGACCGTGGCTATCCAGTCCGAACAATTGGGCACCGCCCACGCTGTGTCCCAAGCCCGCAACGCACTAGCTGGCTTCGACGGTGACGCTTTGGTTCTTTACGGTGACACGCCATTCATTCGCGCCGAGACTTTGGCTGCAATGACGGCAGCACGTATGACCCATGATATCGTGGTCTTGGGTTTTGAGGCCGCTGAAGCGGGTCGCTATGGGCGTTTAATCCTCAAGGATGATCAGCTTGATCGGATTGTGGAATTCAAAGATGCGACAGATAAAGAGCGCGGCGTAAAACTTTGTAATAGCGGTGTTATCGCGGCAAACGCAGCAACGCTCTTTGATCTCATCGACGCGGTCGGCAACGACAACGCGGCAGGCGAATACTATCTGACAGATATCATCGGCATCGCCCGCGCTCGCGGATTGAGTGCGTCTGTCGTGCGCTGCGACGAGGCCGAAACCCTTGGCATCAATTCGCGCGTTGAACTGGCACAAGCCGAGGCGTTGTTTCAAAAAAATGCACGCCAGATGGCACAAGAGGATGGCGTAACACTGATTGCACCAGAAACTGTGTTCTTCGCCCATGACACCGTAATTGGCCGCGATACTGTGATCGAACCTAACGTCGTTTTTGGTCCCGATGTGACCATTGAAAGCGCCACGACAATCCGCGCGTTTTCGCACCTCGAAGGGTGTCATGTCTCGCGCGGGTCCGTCGTTGGCCCTTACGCGCGGTTGCGCCCCGGCGCAGAACTGGCCGAAAACGTTAAAGTCGGCAATTTCGTTGAGATCAAGAACGCCCAGATCGCGGCAGGCGCTAAGGTCAACCACCTGTCCTATATCGGTGATGCGACAATTGGCGCACGCAGCAATATCGGGGCAGGCACAATTACCTGTAATTATGACGGTGTATTTAAGCATCACACGACCATTGGCGACGATGTCTTTATCGGCTCCAACACCATGCTCGTTGCCCCTGTGACCGTGGGCAATGCGGCCATGACTGGCAGCGGATCGGTTGTAACACGCGATGTGCCCGCAGGTGATCTGGCCATAGCGCGCGCGAAACAAGAAAACAAAGCAGGGTTTGCAGTGCGCCTGCTTGAAAGTCTTCGCTCTCTCAAAACGAAAGGGTCCTAAATCATGTGTGGTATCGTAGGCGTTTTAGGCAATCACGAGGCTGCCCCAATTTTGGTCGAGGCGCTGAGGCGTTTGGAGTACCGTGGCTATGACAGCGCGGGCATTGCGACCATCAATGATGGCGAATTGGACCGCCGCCGCGCTGTTGGCAAGCTGGTGAACCTGTCTGACCTGTTGGTACATGAACCTTTGGCGGGCAAGGCAGGGATCGGCCACACCCGCTGGGCTACGCACGGCGCACCCAATGCGGGCAACGCGCACCCTCACCGCGCGGGCAGTGTCGCCGTCGTGCACAATGGGATCATCGAGAATTTTCGCGAATTACGCGCGTTTCTCAGCGAACAGGGTGTCGGCTATGAAACCGACACGGACACCGAAACCGTCGCACTTCTCACCAATTACTACATCACCCAAGGCCTTAGCCCGCGTGACGCCGCACAAAAAACCATTTCCCGTCTTGAGGGAGCTTATGCGTTGTGTTTCCTCTTTGACGGCGAAGATGACCTGTTGATTGCGGCGCGCAAAGGATCTCCCCTTGCGATTGGGCATGGCGACGGCGAGATGTTCGTGGGTTCTGATGCGATCGCGCTTGCGCCAATGACCGCCCGGATCACCTATCTGGAAGAGGGCGATTGGGCCGTCATCACTCGCACCAGCGTTGATATTCGCGATGCAAAGGGCAATATTGCTAACCGCGCAGTCAAGACGATCCAGATTGACACAGCACAGATAGATAAGGCCGGTTTCAAACACTTCATGGCCAAGGAAATCGCGGAACAGCCCGTCGTGCTGCAAGGTGCGCTGTCCCATTACATCAATGCGGAAGGAACAGCAGTCACCTTGCCCGACCCCGGTATTGATTTCACCCAAGTCGAGCGGATGACAATGGTCGCCTGCGGCACAGCATTCTACGCCTGCATGGTCGCGAAATATTGGTTTGAACAGATAGCAGGCATTCCCGTCGAGGTCGATGTGGCGTCGGAATTCCGCTACCGTGAACCGCCCGTGACGTCTGACACGGTCGCGCTGCTCGTCAGCCAATCTGGTGAAACCGCCGATACGCTGGCCGCCTTACGGTACATGCAAGGCAAGGCAGACAAGATCGTATCGGTTGTGAACGTCCCCGAAAGCTCGATCGCGCGTGAAAGCGATTTGGTGCTGCCGATCTTGGCTGGCACTGAAATCGGCGTCGCTTCGACCAAAGCGTTCACCTGCCAGCTGACGACATTGGCCATTCTGGCACTGCACGCGGCCCATGCACGCGGCAAGATATCAGCACAGGACATGGCCTCAAAGCTGGAAGATTTGCGCAAAATGCCGGGGGTTTTCAATCAGGCGCTTGGCATTGAAGGCAAGGCAATAAAGGTATCGCGCAAACTGGCGGAGGCCCGCGATATCTTGTTCTTGGGGCGCGGCGCAATGTACCCATTGGCCCTTGAAGGCGCGCTTAAGCTAAAAGAAATCAGTTATATACATGCCGAAGCTTATGCATCTGGCGAGTTAAAGCACGGCCCCATCGCATTGGTCGACAAACATGTGCCAGTCATTGTCATGGCCCCGCGCGACTCCCTGTTTGAGAAAACCGTATCAAACATGCAAGAAGTCATGGCGCGTGGCGGCAAAGTGCTGTTAATCACCGACCAACGCGGCGCCGACGAGGCTGGCATGGGCGTTTGGGATACAATCATCATGCCAGAGATTGACCCCTTCCTTGCCCCGATCCTTTATGCGGTGCCCGCACAATTACTTGCCTACCATACTGCAGTCGCAAAGGGGACAGATGTGGATCAACCGCGCAATCTTGCCAAATCGGTAACAGTCGAATGATCACTGTTAAAATTGCGACCGCGCAACTGCGGGCCCTGGCCGATCCGGTCAAAGCCTCTGAGTTGCACAAATATCACAAGGTGGATCGCCAGTATCTTGGGATCGCCAATCCGGTCATCGATGACCACGTCAAAGCTTGGCGTGAAGAAGTTGATCTTGAGGGGCGTCTGGCATTGGCCCACGGTCTTTGGAAAGGCAACATCCACGAAGGCCGCATCGCGGCTGCCAAGTTGCTGACCCAAGCCCGCATCCGGCCTGATGATCAGTCCGCGTGGGAGTTGATCAAATCGTGGGTGCCCAGCTTTGACGCATGGGCTATTGCCGATCACGTTTGCATTGCGGGTCAAAAGCGACTGGTCGTTGATCCGTCTCGTTTGGATGAGGTCGAGGAATGGACCACCTCTGAGCATATGTGGAGCAGACGCGCTGCATTGGTCATGACCCTGCCTTGGACAAAGCAAAACCACCCGAAGCCCGAAGAGATAGCAGTGCGCGAACGTGTCTTGGGTTGGGCTGCGGGCTATGTCACCGATCACGATTGGTTCATCCAGAAATCCGTCGCATGGTGGCTGCGTGATCTGTCCAAACATGATCCGGCACGGGTCCAAGCATTCTTGGACAAACATTCTGCCGAAATGAAACCTTTTGCCGCGAAAGAAGCGAGGCGCAAGCTTCCGACTTAGGGGGCTGTTGCAAAAACCGTCAACTCTGGCAGCCCGTTCAATCGGGCATTCAGCAATCGCATCGCTGCAAGGCTGATCTGGCTGCCTGAACCGACGGCACCGCCAGAGGGGCGCAGTTCGATATTGATCGTTTTGCCCTGATACGCGGCGCGACCTGAAGATAAGACCGTAACTAGCGGTGTTTTCAACCAAATTCCGGGTTCCGTTGGTGATCCCAAGGAGGCAATCGTTGCCCCCAATGCGACCTCTGCTGCGACTGTCGTGACGACGGCGGCGTCGCGATCCGCTTGCGTCGTCGTATCAAAATCCTCGATAGTTGTGGCGGTTGCTTGAGTTGTGGCGGTTGCTTGCGGCGGCGGAGCCACTGACACAACAGTTGCGGGTGCGGCGATTGGAGCCTCTGGCGTGATACCAAAAAGGTACTGAAATTCAGGCGATGTACAACCGGCCAACGCGACAACGGGAAGGATGAAATGTATTCTCATCCCCCAAACCTAGGCGGTGAAATGACGCAGCGCAACGGGGCCGATGCAGCTTGCGCAAACAGCTGCCCGTCCCTAAGGTTGATCATATGACAGAGCCTTTGATTGATCCCTTTGCCCGCGCCATCAGTTACCTGCGAGTATCGGTCACTGACCGCTGCGATTTTCGTTGTGTGTACTGCATGTCAGAAAACATGACGTTCTTGCCCAAAAAAGAACTTTTGACGCTGGAAGAGCTGGACCGCATGTGTTCGGCCTTTGTGCGGCTTGGCGTGCGTAAATTAAGGATAACCGGCGGAGAACCCTTAGTACGCCGCGATATCATGACGTTCTTTCGCAGCATGTCGCGGCACTTGGAAACAGGTGATTTGCAAGAATTGACGCTGACCACCAACGGCAGCCAGCTTGAAAAATACGCCGATGATCTCTTTGCCGCAGGTGTGCGCCGGATCAATGTGTCGCTTGATACGCTGAACGACGATAAATTCGCTAAGATCACCCGCTGGGGGCGCCTGCCCCAGGTGATGCGCGGTATTGATGCAGCCCAAAAAGCCGGACTGCGGGTCAAGATTAACACCGTGGCACTGCAGGACTTCAACGAGGATGAACTCGAGACACTAACCGACTGGTGCGCGTCGCGTGACATGGACCTGACCTTTATTGAGGTCATGCCGATGGGCGACTTGGGCAATGAGGATAGGTTGGGGCAGTACTGGTCGCTCAAGGACTTGCGGGCGAGGCTGGCAGAACGCTCAGAGCTGATTGATTTGCCCGAAAGCACAGGCGGCCCCGCCCGCTATGTGCGCGTCGCCAACACAGGTCAGAAAATCGGGTTCATCACCCCGCTGAGCCACAATTTCTGCGAAAGCTGCAACCGTGTGCGGATCACCTGCACGGGCGAGATTTACACCTGCTTGGGCCAAGAAGGGCATTCCGACCTGCGCGCACCCCTCCGTGCGTCAGAGGCCGATGCCGATCTAGAGGATGCGATCCGTGCGGCAATTGCGCTGAAGCCCAAAGGACATGATTTCGACTATTCTCGCCAGCAGATTGATGGGCAGGTTAGTCGGCATATGTCGCATACGGGTGGGTAATTGCAACGTGGTCAAGTTCCACTAAGCGGGACGAAGTGACCCATGGGTATCTCCAGTTGAATGGCTGCTTTGCCAAGAGTCAATTCGTCAGAGCAACCCCTGCGCCGCGATCATCACCACGCCTGACGCTACAACATAACCTGCGTCGATCATGGTAGCCTTGCCTGACTTTTGGCTAAACAGATCCATCCCTGCGACGATCAAGGGCACGGCAAAGATGGCCCCGATGGCCGTCATAATCGCTTGATTGGTTTCTGTTATCCCGACAACAAGGGCCAAGAGAGTGATGCCGACAAACTGTATGACCATTGCCAAGTAGGGCGGTGAAGCCGGCGATTGTATATTATGGCTTCCTTCCGCCCAACCTTTGCCAAACAACTTTGGGCCAAATCATGCCAAGGCCAAATGCCGAGATTGTGCCTACGACGACTGCCGCCCAGTTCATAAGTGCTACGTCCATTGTGTCTCCAATCTATTGGGTAAGTGTTGAATCAAGTGCTGCAAGGATGCTAACCCAGCCGCCCTTATGATTGTCACGCGTTTCAGCATCACCAAAGCGCACATGCGTGAGAGTTACATGCGTGCCTTCGTCAGCGGGCGAAAAAGTCAGTGTTACTGTGCTATCTTCGACCGAGAACGGGCTTTCCCATGTAAAGACGATGCGGTCATGTGGGCTGATCTCGCGATAAGTTCCAGCGTGTGGAATTTCATTTTCTCCTGCGAGCATGACAATTTCGAAGCGTCCGCCTTCCTGAGGGTCGTTGGATGCTTTTGGCACAGACATGCCAGCACCAGGTATCATGAACTGGCGCAGCATTTCTGGGTTCAGCCATGCATTGAAAACGTCTTCCTGCGCGGCCTTGATCGTGCGCTCAACTTTCAAATTTAGATCATTCATCTTTTCTGTTTCCTTTTGTTATCAATGTATCAAGCGCCTCCAACCTGATGTCCCAGATTGAGCGCAAGTCAGCGAACCACCGGTCTATTTCCGAAAGCGGTGTCATTTGGACTTCGATAAGGTGTTCGCGCCAGTCAGTGCGTCGAATGACTAACCCCGCCCGTTCCAACACTTTGATGTGTTTGGAGACAGAGTTGAGGCTCATATCAAATTGCCTATGAATATCCGTCACGCGCATTGGGCCATGCTGGGCCAATAGCGTCAGGATTGCTCGGCGCGTAGGGTCACTTGAAGCCTTAAGTAATTCGCTAAGTGCGTTTGGTGTGATTCGTTCAGCCATATGGCTGAATAACAGCTTAACATCCCATCAATCAACCATTTGGGTGATTGATGGTCGATATGAAAGCCGCCATTGCTGCAATGCGCAGCATCGTTCAAAGAGCGCTCCTAAGTAGCCGTTCGCTGCACGTGCTTCTAACTGCGCGTAAATAAGAAGTGGGAATATACTTTGGAGGCATCGTTGAAGTCACCTGCAGGGCGTTTCAATTCAATGGATAGGATAGTGCGCCGGATCGAAATTGCCAGAAACATATCTGCCCTAGAAACAGAGCCAGACTGTGGTTGCGTGGCTTGTTTTTGAGCATGCTTATGTAAATCAACTAACACCATGCTTCGTACTATTGGTTCAATTTGCCGAAAACGGGGCAGAACACGGAAATAATCATGATATTTAGAAGGCATTGCTGCGGCACAAACGACAACACTTGAGGAAAGCTTCGCATTTAGGCTAATGAAACAGAAAGCCAGCGAGAGCTGTCGCTGACTGCACTGCGGCAACTTGGCAGATTGGGCTCAGAGCAGCCTTTCACCCCACAGGCATCCGCTGCTCGGCAATCTCGGCCCACCATGAACATCCCGCAGGCATTGTCTCGTCCTTGAACACGTATTCTGGGTGATGCACATCCGCCCCGTCGCCGTTGCCCACAAAAATATAGGCCCCGGGACGTTCTTCCAGCATGTAGGCGAAATCTTCGCCTCCCATGGTTTGATCTGCAAAGTCGCATTTTCCCGCGACCGATTTAGCAACTTCGGCTGCGAACGCGGTCTGGTCTTCGCTATTCACCATCACGGGGTAGCCCCGCTTGAAATCAACCGTTGCTGTCGCACCAAAGGCCGTAGCAGTGCCTTCTACGATTGATATGAATGATTTCTCTGCCAATTCACGTGTAGCATTTGACATCGTGCGTATTGTGCCGCGCAGATGCACCTTTTGCGGAATCACGTTAAA
>JBLHTS010000013.1:0-26343 GCA_047627695.1 Yoonia sp.
ATCCGTGATGCGATGTTCTTTTGCGAAGGACAGTTCTTATCATTGGAATGCGAGGACCGCTGCAAATACCCAGCTTCAGCATATTTTGCCCGCGCAATCGAGGGCGGCCATGAATTCGCGGTCGAGGCGTAGTGCCCCACAAAAGACGCCACCATGGTTTGGCGCGGGCGTACCGTCGGGGACGCGGTTTCGGGCACGGTAACATGGTCAGTCAAGCGCTTCTATTGGACGGTGGGCACGGCCCTTGAATTCACCGGCACACTATCTACCGAGGCCGAAGTAGCAGTTTGGCGGCCCTAATCCGATGGGTGCTGCGTGGTCTTGTTCTTGCGGCACTGATTGTCGGTGGGCACGAAATTATTGGGGTCGTCACGTCATGGCTCAATCTCGCTCTATTGCCCCACACCGAAGATATGCTGCATCGCGCCATTGTTACGGGAACGGCCACCTATGTCGTCTTTAGGGCAATCCCGTTCGCACCCGGTGCCGAGATTGGTTTTACACTTTTGACCGCAATGGGTGGCGCGCTTGCGCCTTTGATCTAACTAGCGACGGCGACCAGCTGGATGATCGCCTTCTTGGTTGGGCGTCTGTTGCCACCGACGCTGATGCAAAAAGGTCTTTCTGGGCTGGGGCTAAAGCGCGCGGCAGGGTTTGTAGAGGACGCGTCGGCAATGACGGATGATGAATTGAATGCCAAGTTGCAGTCGTTGTCTGGTGGTAAAATGAGCGTATTTTTGCGCTATAGATACTTGGCTCTGGCTTTGGCAGTTAATTTGCCTGGCAATGTCATACTAGGCGATGGCGGCGGGATCGCTATGATGGCAGGCCTTAGCCGATTGTTCGAACCGCTGCCGTTTTTTTTTGACGGTCCTTCTTGCTGTGCTGCTCTTGTTTTATATTGGAAACCACTGATTGCAATGGTTTAGCTTCTTTTAATGTCGGCTAAGCGCAGAGGATTTTCTCGGCGAATGACGTGCCCGATAAGCGATTTATTGAGCGTGAATTTCTGTCCATGCACCCAGCCGTATGCGTCCATTGCCGCATGCTCTTGGTCGTGGCTTACATTTTTGTCAGCCGAAGTCCTGTTGTACGTCACCAGCATAACAGGCTCCATTTGTTCTGACCCCAGCGCAAACCATCTACGCAATTCCGCCTCGGACGAAACTCTAACGCGCTTTAGGTTTGGTATGCTCATATTCGCATCCTTTTTAGTGTCACAGCAGTCCGATTTCTTCCAATAAACCCAAATGCTTTGCTTCGAAATAGTAGCCGCGTGCGTACCAGTTCACTGCAGCCTCTTCGTCGTTGCCCGACACCAGCCATGCGCCTCTCAAGTAGCGTCCAGCGTACTTCAGATTTGTTTCAGCGTCCAAAAGACCGTCAGCTGATCCGCGAAAGCCCATTGAACGTGCAGTCTGCGGCAGAATTTGCATCAACCCATAGTACGGCCCGTTGCGTGCGCTTGGGTTATGCGTGCTTTCTCGAACAATTACGCGGTGCAGTAGCGTCACTGGAATGCCGTGCACATCTGCATATCTGTTGATCAAGCGACGCAGTCTGGATGTTTCATTGGGGTATAGCGGGATGTTGTCGACACGACGGGCGCGGCTGATCCGACCATTGGAAAGATTGTCGTCGCCATCGCGCTGACCGCAAGCGGCCAAAGCGCCAAGCACCATGATCAAGAAAGAACGGCGGTTGGACATATTCATTGCTCTTCAGTTGGCGCACCCAAGCAGTGCGGTAACGTCATAATCGTCTTGGAGGCATAAAGCAGTGTTTATGATTGATAGCTAGCGGACTAATTTGATCTTCGCGCAACCTTTGTCCAAGTCACCGTGTCGGACATGTATTATTTTTTGATAACAATGATTTGAGAGCTATGGCGACCAGCGCAAGAAATTGCCGATCATCCGCAATCCAGCGGATTGGCTTTTTTCCGGGTGGAATTGTGTGCCGATCATCGTGTCACGTCCGATCATCGCCGTGATGTCGCCGCCATAATCCACATATGCCAAACGGTGCGCCGGATCGGTTACCGTCATCGCATAAGAGTGCACAAAATAGGCGTGATCACCTGATGCGATCCCCTCAAGAACAGGATGCAGATGATCAATCACCAGATCGTTCCACCCCATATGAGGCACCTTCAGGGCCGAATCAGTTGGTGTGATTTTGCGAATATCGCCAGCCACCCAATCGAACCCCGCCGTGGATTCATATTCATGGCCCATCGTCGCCATCATCTGCATGCCCACACAAATACCAAAGAATGGTCGCGCGCGGATTGTCACGGCTTCTACAATGGCTTCGGCCAATCCGGTACGGGCGAAAAGCTCTGCACGACAGTGCGGAAACGCGCCGTCACCGGGCAGGACGACCCGGTCTGCGCGGGCCACGACGTCAGGGTCAGAGGTCACGATGATAGGACCAGCGCCGACCTCGACCGCCATACGTTCAAACGCCTTTTGGGCCGAATGTAGATTACCGCTGTCGTAATCGACAAGCGCGGTGGTCATAGGCTGCCCTTGGTGGACGGGATCGCATCGGCCTTGCGCGGATCGGTTTCGACCGCTTCGCGCAATGCACGTGCGACGGCCTTGAACGCGGCCTCTGTGATGTGGTGGGTGTTAAAGCCGTGCAGTTTATCGATGTGCAAGGTAATGCCGCCATGGGTGCTTAACGCTTGGAAAAACTCGCGCACCAGTTCGCAATCGAATGCGCCGATTTTGCCAAATGGTAGGTCCAGATTGCAGATCAGATAGGGCCGTGCAGACAGGTCCAGCGCACAGCGTACCTGCGCGTCGTCCATCGCAATGTGGCAGCTGCCATAGCGGTTGATGCCGCGCTTGTCGCCCAGCGCCTGCGTCAGGGCCTGACCAAGGGCAATGCCCACGTCCTCGACGGTGTGGTGGTCATCGATGTGAAGATCACCGGCGGCACGAATGGTCATGTCGATCAGTGCATGGCGCGACAACTGGTCCAACATGTGGTCGAAGAACCCGACGCCGGTTTGGTTGTCGTATTGGCCGGTTCCATCAAGATTAATAGTGACGGATATATCCGTCTCTGCCGTTTTGCGTGTGATCGTCGCTGTGCGCATCGCTATCGCCCTTTGATTTTGTTCCTGCTCTATAGGCCCATCGGGGGCAGGGGCCAAGCCTGCGCAAATAATCTTGCGGCATTCCAGCAAAATTTAAGAGTTGGCTACCTAAGCTTGGCTCAGCTGCTCGTATATCAGGAGAATCCGATAAAAGCTCTTATTTTGCAAAAAACGCTGCCGATGCGTGTGCAACCTCGCGTGTACTGATCGACAAAGGGTTTCAAATCCTCTGCGTTGAAACTTTTGCGGTGCGCATGCACTGATCCGTGTGGATACGATTGACTTGCTCGTTATGGACGAACGGATTGACGGGCAGTTAACCCATTCAATCGCATTGTCCGGTGAACGGCGTAGTCCCTACCTTAGTGTGATCATGCTGACCGACCGTGATGGGGCGGAAACGGATGATCTGTATGATCTGTTTCCCTGCCTTTATGCCTTGGCTGGTTCGGGGACAGCGCCGCACGTCCTGGGACTGTTGGCGATGTCCGCTGTCAGCAACGTCGACGAAGCGTTTGCGTGGGTGAACCGTCGCTTTGCTGCGAAAAAATAGGAAGCAGAGCAGGCGGATATGATTTTGGAAGACGCGATTGTCTTTGACGTTGATCCATCCTGCGCCGATGCCGCCATTGCTGCACCCGAACTGTCAGAGATGTTGGCGGCGCGGACGACAACGCCGCTCGAAAAAGCGGAAGATGTCGTGAGGGCCCGGATTGCTGCGATTTTCCCCGATCAGCCACTTCCGTATCGATTGTCCGAGAACTGCAGGCCTAGCCCTGAAATGGCCTGACCATATGGATGCCTCAGAAATGCCAAAGGGCCGCAGATTGAACTGTGGCCCTTTGGCATTTTACGAAATGGAGCGGGCGAAGAGATTCGAACTCTCGACCCTAACCTTGGCAAGGTTATGCTCTACCCCTGAGCTACGCCCGCAACCGTTTCGTGAGGCGTGATCTATAAACACTCGCTGGGTGTTGCAAGACCAAAATAGCATCTCGCCGCAGTTTTTCTTTCGCGAACCGTCTGTTTTTAATCGTCGGTGCTATATCCGCCAAAGATGCGCACATTCGCAAGCGCTACATCCTCGCTATGGACCACCACACCGTCATCGGACAACAACACAATTCCATAAGCGCCCGGCTCGTTCGATGACAAATGCGAATTTTGCTGGACCAGATCCAGCACCCCTTGATGACAAGTGCTTTTGAACATGCTCCACGGCACGCCGCGCGCACTGCCTGACATCGTGCGGTGGATATGACCACAGATCAGATGCACGCGGCCATGCTGGGCCAACAGGTCCAAAAACGCGGCACCCTCGGCCAATGCGATGCGGTCCATCCCGACAATGCCGGTTTCAAACGGCGGATGATGGATGCAAACGACGGCATACCGCCCGTCGCGCGTGGCTAGGGCATCCTCTAGATAGGCGCGGCGCGTGGCACATAGTCGTCCGGAATGGTGGCCATCTACAAAAGGGGGCCCATCCAGCGAATCGAGTGTAATCACCCGGTGTTGCCCGAAATCGCGCCATTGCTGAATATGCCCGCTTGGCATTTGCGGGGCATCGGGGAAGGTGCGCAAGAACGCGTCTCTGCGGTCATGGTTGCCAAGCATCGGAATGACGGGAATGGTGACCGCCGCCAAAAGACGTGCCAGTTCGCCATATTCGGGATCAGTCCCGTGATGGGTCAGATCCCCCAAGAGGATCAATGCTGCGGCATCGGGATGCGCAGTGACCGCCGCCTCAAGCGCATCGGCTAATCGCTTGCTAGGCGACAGACCAATAATCGTCTCAGCAGGGGCGCAGATATGCAGGTCACTGAGATAAAGCAGTTTTTGCAATGGTTGCACCCCTCAAAGTCAGATCATCGCTACCCATGGCTATTCCAGTTCGACCAGCAAATCTTTTGCATCAATCTGCCCGCCTGCCTGTACGTGAACGGCTTTGACCACAGCGTCGCGTTCGGCGTGGATGCCGGTTTCCATCTTCATGGCCTCGATCGTCAGTAAAAGGTCGCCCTTTTTCACGGTCTTGCCCGGTGTAGCTGCGATCGTTGCCACAACGCCCGGCATCGGTGCGCCGATGTGGTTGGCATTGCCTGCCTCAGCTTTGGGCCGCGATACTTTCTCGGCAGCGGCAAGACGGTTCAGCACGCGGATTATCCTTGGTTGACCGTTGAGTTCGAAGAATACTTTGACCTCGCCGTCCTCGTTCATTTCGGCCACGGCCTGCATCCGAATCTCAAGCGTTTTGCCGGGGTCGATTTCTGCTGCGATTTCTTCTCCGGGTTCCATTCCGTAGAAGAATGTGTGTGTTGGAAGTGTGCGCACAGGCCCATAGGTCTTGTGACGGCCTGCGTAATCAAGGAACACCTTGGGGTACATCAAATATCCGTTCAGGTCCTCGTCATCGACCGCCTTGCCCTCCATCTGGGCGCTTAAATCGGCACGCATTGCCTCCAGATCGACAGCGGGCAGCAATGCACCCGGGCGGTCCGTGATGGGCTTGTCACCTTTGAGAACCTTTTTCTGGATCGCTTTTGGCCATCCACCGGGGGGCTGCCCCAGATCACCGTGGAGCATTTCAACAACGCTATCAGGGAACACCACGTCCACTGCGGGGTCTTCGACCTCTGCGCGGGTCAGATTCTGGCTGACCATCATCAAGGCCATATCGCCAACCACTTTGGACGAAGGCGTCACTTTGACGATATCACCGAACATCGCATTCACATCCGCATAGGTTTGCGCGACCTCGTGCCAGCGTTCTTCAAGGCCCAAGGAACGCGCCTGCGCCTTGAGGTTCGTGAACTGACCGCCAGGCATTTCGTGCAAGTAAACCTCAGAGGCGGGGGCCTGCAGGCCACTTTCGAACGCCGCATAGTGCGCGCGGACCTGTTCGAAGTAATTGCTGATCTCGCGGATGGCCGCGATGTCCAACCCTGTGTCACGGGCGTCTCCGCGCAGCGCCTCTACAATCGACCCTAGCGTTGGCTGTGACGTGTTCCCTGACAGTGCATCCATCGCCGCATCCACGCAGTCCACGCCGGCTGCAGAGGCCGCAAGGACCGTCGCAATCGCCGCTCCCGATGTGTCATGTGTGTGGAAGTGTATCGGCAGGCCAGTTTCCTCTTTCAACGCTTTGATCAGCGCCGTCGCCGCAGCTGGCTTCATCAAGCCTGCCATGTCTTTCAGGCCCAGTACATGCGCGCCTGCGGCCTCGAGTTCCTTGGCCATACCTACATAATATTTCAGGTCGTACTTGGACCGGTTCGGGTTCAGCATATCACCCGTGTAGCAAATCGTGCCTTCGCAGACTTTATTGGCCTTGATTACGGCGTCCATCGCGACGCGCATGTTTTCAACCCAGTTGAGGCTGTCAAACACGCGGAACACGTCAACCCCCGAATCGGCGGCCTGCGCGACAAAGCTCTGCACCACGTTGTCGGGATAATTAGTATAACCCACCCCGTTCGAAGCCCGAAGCAGCATCTGCGTCATGATGTTTGGCATCTGCGCTCGGATATCGCGCAGGCGCTGCCAAGGGCATTCCTGCAAGAACCGGTAGGCCACATCAAAGGTCGCACCGCCCCAGCACTCAACGCTGAAAAGATGGTTCATCTTGGCGGCATAGGCGGGGGCTGCGTTGATCATATCGATCGAGCGCATGCGCGTTGCCAGCAAAGATTGATGCCCGTCGCGCATGGTCGTGTCAGTGATTAGCAATTGCTTCTGGTCGCGCATCCAGTCGGCAACAGCCTCTGGTCCGAACCGGTCCAGAATGTTGCGGGTACCGGGGGTCACGTCTGTGGTTGGCTTGACCGGAGGGCGCGGAGTTCTCACATCCGCGGCAGGGCGCGGGCGGCCCGCGGTTTCGGGATGACCGTTGACTGTGATGTCGGCGATATAGGTCAGAATTTTGGTGGCCCGGTCGCGGCGCTTGGAGAATTTGAACAGGTCTGGTGTCTCGTCAATAAATTTGGTGTGGTATTCATTGTTCAGGAACGTTGGATGCTTGAGCAGGTTTTCCACGAACGCGATGTTGGTCGACACACCGCGGATACGAAATTCGCGCAAAGCGCGGTCCATCCGCGCAATTGCCATTTCAGGGGTGGGTGCGCGGGCTGTCACTTTGGTGAGCAGGCTGTCGTAATAGCGGGTGATAACGGCACCGGAATAGGCTGTTCCGCCATCAAGACGAATGCCCGGACCTGTTGCGGATCGGTACATCTGAATGCGGCCATAATCAGGGATAAAGTTGTTTTGTGGATCCTCGGTTGTCACACGACACTGTATTGCATGCCCGTCCAGTTTGACGTCATATTGCGAGGCACAGCCTGTGGCCTCAACCAGTGATTTACCTTCAGCGATCAAGATCTGGGCACGCACGATGTCGATGCCAGTGACTTCTTCGGTGACAGTGTGTTCGACCTGCACGCGGGGGTTCACTTCGATGAAGAAGAATTCGCCGCTGTCCATATCCATCAAGAATTCAACAGTACCTGCACATTCATAATTCACATGCTGGCATAATTTTTTACCTAGATTGCAAATCTGTTCGCGCTGGGTGCCTGACAAATATGGGGCAGGGGCGCGTTCAACGACTTTTTGGTTGCGGCGTTGCACGGAACAGTCACGTTCCCACAGGTGGTAGATCTGACCGTGGCTGTCGCCCAAAATCTGCACTTCGACGTGACGCGCGCGCATGATCATCTTTTCTAGATAACCTTCGCCGTTGCCAAACGCGGCTTCGGCTTCGCGCCTACCTTCTAGCACTTTTTCTTCCAATTCGTCCTCGGACATGATGGCCCGCATGCCGCGCCCACCGCCGCCCCAAGACGCCTTGAGCATCAACGGATACCCGACCTCGGCTGCTTCTTTCTTGATCGTTGCCATATCGTCGCCCAGCACCTTGGTGGCGGGTATGACGGGCACGCCCGCTTCAATCGCGACGCGGCGCGCGCTGGCTTTGTCACCCAAGGCACGCATGGTGTCGGCTTTGGGGCCGATGAAGGTGATTCCGTTGGCGGTGCAGGCATCCACGAAGTCGGGGTTTTCCGACAACAGGCCATAACCGGGGTGGATCGCATCCGCGCCAGACATCTTGGCCACGCGGATAATCTCATCAATCGACAGATAGGCCGCGACGGGCCCGAGGTTTTCGCCGATGCGGTAGGCCTCGTCCGCTTTGAAGCGGTGTAAGCCCAGTTTATCCTCTTCTGCGAAGACGGCGACCGTCTTTTTGCCCATCTCATTGGCGGCACGCATAATGCGGATCGCGATCTCGCCACGGTTGGCAATGAGGATCTTTTTGAAGTCAGTCATAGTCGTTCCCTTCGCAGTTGCAGCATTGGTAAGCTGCAAAAACGCAGGCGTCTAGAACGATTACTGCGCCATGCGCAGTCGATTTGGCAATTCTTTAAGGGTTCTGGTTCCTAGCTGACCCATATTGCTAATCATGTCTTGGCGCAGGATATCAAGGACATGCGCAGCTCCCCCTTCGCCCAATGCCGCCAATCCATAGTGGAACGCGCGGCCCAACATCACAAAATCCGCACCTGAAGCGAGTGCGCGCAAGATATCCAAGCCGCCTTCAATGCCGCTGTCGAAAATCAAGGGAAGTGTCGTTGCAACGCGGATCAGCGGCAATGTTTCTATTGTCGCGGGGCCACCGTCAAATTGCCGCCCCGCATGGTTGCTGACCCAAAGCGCGTCAGCCCCTTCATCGGTCAATCGCGCTGCATCATCCGGATTGCCAACACCTTTGACGATCAATGGCCCATCCCACGCCTCGCGCAACGACTTGAAATAATCCCAATCGGGCGAAGTCCGCAGCAGATACCCAATATGCTGGTTCGAGGGCAGGGCGTTGCGGTTTTCTGAATAGCTTTCCATCAGGCGCAGGCGCGGCATGCCCGTTTTGCGGATACCGTTGAGCCACGCAGGGCATTGTGCCGCTTGGATCGCCAAGCGCGGGGTCAGTTTTGGCGGGTTGGTCAGACCACCACGGGTTTGCCTCTCACGGCGTGACGCCACAGGCACATCGACGGTCAGCACAATGGTATGAAAGCCCGCATTCTTTGCCCGTTTGAGGATATCAGCGCGAATCTCTGGGTCGCGGGGCGGATAAAGCTGGAACCAACCATGATCGCCGGCACGTGGGCCGACATCCTCGGGTAACTGGCTGGCCACAGTGGACAGCGTGAAGGGGATATTCTCGCGCGCTGCCGTCCGCGCCAACATTTGCTCGGCACCGGGCCAAATCAGACCTGACATGCCAACTGGGGCGATGCCGATTGGCAAGGGATGGGTTTGCCCCAGAAATGTCGTCGAGAGATCGGGATCAAACTCACCATGCAAAATCGACGGGTTCAGCAAAACCTGATCCAGCATCACGCGGTTGCGCGCTTGGGTGGCTTCTATCCCGGTCGCACTATCCAAGTATTCCCATACGAAACGCGGAATCCGGGCGCGGGCGCGGGTTTTAAGGTCTGAAATTGCGGGATAACGGCTGTGAAGTGACATAAGGGCAAACTATTGTGGGTTTATCCCTCTTGGCAATGCTTGAAATACTTTGCGGGTTCAATTGGAAATCGTGTCGTATTGCGGACCGAATGTGGCTGGATCAGACCCGACGAGCAGCGTAAGTATCAGGCATCATATGTTTGAATTTGACCCTCGTTTGGTCACACTACACAATGCACGAAACAATGCACGAAAGTGGATGTGTTGCATTCGCACCCTTTGCCGAAAGATGGAACGCTCAGATGAGATACGTAAAACCAGAGAGTTTTGAAGCCGCCTCTGCGGTCTTAAGCGCAGAGCAGGGGATCGCGCGGATTTTGACAGGTGGCACCGACGTGCTGGTCATGTTGAAAGCCGAAGTGGTCGAACCTGACTTGATGGTCGATATCAAACATCTGCCGGGCATGCGCGATATTGTGTCTGAAGACGGTGGCTACCGGATCGGCGCTGCCGTCTCGAGCGCGCAACTAGGCGAACATGCAGGCGTCAAAGCGATGTGGCCGGGTGTTGTTGAAGCCGCAGAGCTGATCGGATCCACCCAAGTCCAAAACCGCGCCACAATGGTTGGCAATTTATGCACTGCATCTCCAGCTGCGGATTCTGTGCCCGCACTGGTCACCGCTAATGCCGTAGCGCGTGTTCATGGACCTGACGGCGTGTGCGACGTCCAAGTCGTGGATATTCCGATCGCCCCCGGCAAGACATCGCTGGTGAAGGGTGAATTCATCACATCGATTTACCTTCCAGCGCGACCCAAGCATGCAGCGGACGCATATTTGCGTTTTATCCCGCGCACGGAAATGGATATCGCGGTGTCATCCGCGGCGGTTAGTCTGGAACTGGACGCCAGTGGCACCGTGACCGCAGCCCGTGTCGCACTTGGCGCTGTGGCACCCACGGTCCGATTGGTTCCAGATGCAGGTGCCGCGTTGATCGGCACCAAGCTAGATGACGCCGCAATCGCCGGACTGGTCGCGGCAGCCGAGGCTGCGTGTTCGCCCATCACCGACAAACGCGGCACGATTGAATTTCGCACCAAAACCGCAGGTGTGCTGGCCAAACGCGCCGCTCACATCGCTTATTCCCGCGCCGGAGGCCAAACATGAAAATGATCCCAGTCGAGACTACCATCAACGGGGACCGGACAGAGTTCCTGTGCAATAGTGACGAAAGCTTGCTTGATGTGCTACGCGACCGCCTTGGCCTGACCGGCGCAAAAGAAGGCTGCGGCACTGGTGATTGCGGCGCTTGTAGTGTGACGCTCAACGGGCGATTGGTTTGTTCCTGTTTGGTACTTGGCGTCGAGGTCGAAGGGGCCGAGGTTGAAACTATTGAAGGCATGGCGGACGGCGAAACTTTGCACCCGCTGCAACGCATCTTTATCGAAGAAGCTGCACTGCAATGCGGTATCTGCACGCCTGGTATTTTGATCGCGGCCAGGTCACTTTTGGAAAAGAACCCCGATCCGACCGATACCGAAGTCCGCTATTGGCTGGCAGGCAACCTTTGCCGATGCACCGGCTACGACAAAATTATCAAAGCGGTCCAAAAGGCCGCTGCTGAAATGAGGGCTGCGTAACATGGCATTGGATCATCTAGCAAAACGCGATTTTAAGATCGTTGGTACCCGTGTCGCCCGCCCCGATGGCATCGATAAGGTAACAGGAAAAGCTGCTTACGGCGCTGATATCACCGCCCCCGGTATGCTTTACGGGCGCATCTTGCGCAGCCCGCATGCGCACGCGCGGATCAAGTCGATTGATGTATCGGAAGCCGCCAAAGCCCCGGGCGTAAAGGCGATTGTCACCTCTGCAGATTTCGCAACGCCTGACGATGAATACTACGCAGACATTCGCGATAACTGTTTGGCACGTGAAAAGGTGCTTTATGATGGCCATGCTGTAGCTGCGATTGCCGCGACCAGCAAATCCGCGGCAAAGGCTGCGATCCGCTTGATTAAGGTGGACTATGAAATCCTGCCGCATGTCACCGATGTAGACGAGGCGATGAAGCCCGACGCACCTATCGTGCAAGAAGGTCGTGCGCTGGAAAACGTACCCGCAGGCATGTCTCAAAACGTAACATCCCATTTTGAATTTGGTCATGGTGATCTGGCCGCAGGCTTTGCCAAGGCGGACAAGATCATTGAACGCAGCTTCAAGACCGCCGCGACCCACCAAGGCTATATCGAACCGCAAGCCTGCATGGCGAGCCTTGGCACAGATGGCCGCGGCGAGGTTTGGTGCTGTACTCAAGGGCAGTATATGGTGCGTGCCAATTGCGCAGAAGTGCTCGGCATCGAGGCCAGCCAACTGCGCGTGATCTCTTCTGAGATTGGTGGCGGCTTTGGTGGCAAAACGACGACATTCATTGAACCGGTTGCTCTGGCGTTGTCGCGCAAGTCCGGCAAGCCAGTTAAAATCGTTATGACCCGCGAAGAAGTTTTGCGCGCCACTGGGCCAACGGTTTCCACGTCGATGGACATCAAGATCGGCATGACCAACGAAGGCCGCATCACTGCGGCACGTGGCGAACTGCGCTATCAAGGCGGCGCATTCCCATGCGGCACAGTTGAATTTGGCGCACAAGCGGCGTTCGCAGCCTATGATCTGGATGCTGTGCAAACTTTGGGCTGGAACGTCATGACCAACCGTCCCAAAGAAATCGCCTACCGCGCACCGGGCGCGCCAACCTCGATCTATGCGGTCGAAAGCGTAGTGGACGAGCTTTGTCAAGAACTGGACCTTGATCCGCTTGATGTGCGCCTTTTGAATGCCGCACGCAAAGGTACGCTTTCGGCCTATGGTCCGACCTTCAACGAAATTGGACTAGTCGCGACACTTGAGGCCGCCAAGGCGCACCCGCATTATTCTGCCCCGCTGGGCGTAAATCAGGGCAGGGGTTTGTCGTGTGGGTTCTGGTTTAACTTTGGTGGAAACACATGCGTTTCGTTGAACATCAATGACGACGGCACAATCGGAGTAGTCGAAGGCAACCCTGATATTGGCGGTTCACGTGCCTCAATTTCGATGATGGCTGCTGAGGAATTAGGCGTGCCATATGACAAGGTGCGCACTGTCATCGCCGACACGACATCGTTGGGTTTCAACGACGTAACCGACGGCAGCCGCGTCACTTTTGCGGTCGGCCTAGCTACCATCAAAGCGGCCCGTGCCGCGATCCAAGAGATGTGCAAACGGGTTGCCAAAATCTGGGGCATTGACGAGGACGCGGTGCTTTGGGAAGATGGCTTTGCCAAACCATCCGGCCCCAATGCGGGCACGCACCCGCCCATGTCACTTGCCGAAATTGCGGCAATTGCAGGCAACACTGGCGGGCCGATTGCGGGCCACCACGAAGTGAACGCCGACGGCGCTGGCGTGAGCTTTGGCGTGCATCTTGTTGATACTGAAGTCGATCCTGAAACGGGGGCTACCAAAATCCTGCGCTACACGATCTTCCAAGACGCAGGCAAAGCGGTCCATCCAGATTATGTCGAAGGACAGATGCAAGGCGGCGCTGTGCAAGGTATCGGCTGGGCACTGAACGAGGAATATATCTACGGTGAAGACGGGCGTTTGCAGAACGCAGGCTTCCTTGATTACCGGATTCCCGTCGCCTCTGATCTGCCGTCGATCGAAACTGTGATTTTGGAAATTCCTAACCCCGGCCACCCTTACGGTGTGCGCGGTGTGGGTGAAACTCCGATTGTGCCGCCTCTGGCTGCGATTTCGAACGCGGTGTCGCGGGCTGCTGGCGTGCGGATGAGTGAACTGCCGATGTCGCCACCACGGTTGCTGAAAGCGATGACTGGCTAAGGGGTGGTCAGGGTCAAACTTTGGGGATCGCTGCGCGCCTTGGCTGATGGCCAAGATTGGGTTGAAGTGGAAGCCAGTAATTTCAAACAGTTGCTAGACGCACTTACGGCAAAACATCCAGGACTTGCGCCGCAAATCAAGCGGGGCGTATCGCTGTCCTTGGACGGCGTGATCTACCGCGAGGCGTGGTTTACCGAAATAGGCCGCGAAAACGAGATCATCTTGATGCCCTATATGGTCGGTGGTTGATCGCGCTGGACAGCCTTCGCTGCCGATACTACCTTTGCGTCCAAACGCACCCAACAAAAGGTCTGATGCTATGTCAAAGACGCTTTCCGCTACCGCAATTTCCCTTGCTGTGATGTCCACGTCTGCCTTTGCCGGTGGCCATTGTGCAGCAGGCAAAACCCTGACCGATGGGACCCTGACAATCGCGACAGGCAATCCAGCCTACTACCCATGGGTCATGGATGATGCACCCGAAAGCGGCCAAGGCTTTGAGGCGGCAGTCGCCTATGCAGTTGCCGCCGAGATGGGCTTTGCCGCTGAAAACGTGACTTGGGTCCGTTCGTCATTCGACGAGGCGATCCAGCCCGGTGCGAAAAACTTTGACCTGAACATGCAGCAATACTCGATCACGCCAGAGCGCGAGCAGATCGTTGATTTCTCGGCGCCCTATTACACAGCCCCAATGGCGGTTCTGGTGGGTGCAAGCGCGGGTGAAACTGCTCCGACATTTGATGCGCTGCGCGAATTGCAGTGGGGCGCCGTTGGTTCAACCACGGCCGTGCCAAAGCTAACGGCGGTGATCCAACCCAGCCGTGATCCACTGCTGTACGGTGACAATGCGGACGTGAACGCGGCGATGAGCGCCAATCAAATCGATGCTGCATTATTTGATCTGCCCACCGCATTATTCCTAAGTGCGGTGATGATCGAAGGCTCGAAGGTCCTTGGCCAATTTGCGCCTGACCTGACCGACAACCCCGACCAGTTCGGCATATTGATGGAAGAGGGCAACCAGCTAAAGGCTTGCGTTGATGAAGCCTTGGCTGCATTGACCGAAAGCGGCGACCTGGCCGCGATCGAAGCCACATGGTTACAGGACACCACCGGTGTACCGCTGATCAAGTAATATGGCAGAGTCAAAAGCGGTGGGGATGACCCGCCGCGAACGCTATGAGGCGCAACAGCGTCGCCGGTCGCTAATCATAGCGGCAACCAGCACTGTGGCCGTCGTGGCCGCAATCATGATCTTTGTGCCGATGGCACCGGGATGGGAAAAAGTGCAGCGCAGCTTTTTCAATGGCGAAGTACTGGCCAGTACATTCCCCAAACTGCTGGACGCGTTCTTGGTCAATATCATGATCTTTGCTTGGTGCACGCCAACGATTGCAATCCTTGGCCTGTTGATAGCACTCGCCCGTGATGCCAAATCACCAGCCTTGTTTCCGCTGCGCATCTTCGGCGCGACCTTCACGGATGTTTTCCGCGGTGTTCCGGTTATCTTGACGGTCTATCTGATCGGTTTCGGTATTCCCGGCCTCGGCTTGCCGCGCCCTTGGAATTCGCCATATATCTGGGGCTCGCTCGCATTGGTCCTGACTTATTCCGCCTACGTGGCCGAGATTTTCCGCTCTGGCATTGATAGCGTGCATCAAAGCCAGCGGTCTGCCGCGCTGTCGTTGGGAATGTCAGAACGTCAGGTGATGCGCGACGTTGTCTTGCCGCAAGCCGTGCGCAATGTGGTGCCATCACAGATGAATATGCTAATTGCGCTGCAAAAAGATGTATCGCTGCTTAGCTTCATTGGCCCCGTTGAAATCTTCCGCCAAGCGGGTGTGTTCAAGTCACTGACCGCCAATTTCACACCCTACGTGGGGGCGGCCATTATCTTTTTGATCGTGACCATCCCTGCCACGCGCTACGCCGATCACCTGATGGCCAAACAACGACGGGATCGGAGCTGATGCCCAAGCTGGAACTCTGCGGCGTCGTAAAACGCTTTGGGGATCACACAGTCTGCAATGGGATCGACCTGATTGTTGAGCAGGGACAGATGGTCTGCCTGATCGGTGCGTCCGGTGCTGGAAAGTCCACCTTGCTACGCTGCATCAACCTTTTGGAAGCGGTCGAAGACGGGGCGATCCTGCTTGATGGTGAAGACATTGCCGAGCCGGGCTTGAACCCGCAAAGGGTGCGCGCACGCATCGGCATGGTGTTCCAAAGTTACAACCTTTTTCCGCATATGACCGCACTTGAAAATGCCATGCTCGCCCCGCGTCGCGTGCATGGCAAGACGCGGGCAGAAGTTGGTCCACAAGTCGAAGACCTGTTCACCCGCTTCGGCCTTGCCGACCGGATGCACAACTATCCTGACCAGCTGTCAGGCGGTCAACAGCAACGCGTCGCGATCGTGCGCGCCCTTGCAATGCGCCCCGAAGTGATGCTGTTTGACGAGATTACATCGGCACTTGATCCGCAATTGGTGGGCGAGGTGTTGGATGTTTTGTTGATGCTCAAAGAGCAGGGCATGACGATGATCTTGGCCACCCACGAGATGGGCTTTGCGCGACAGGCTGCGGATAAGGTGTGTTTCCTGAAAGACGGGCGCATTCTTGAGGAAGGCCCTCCGGAACAGGTTTTTGAGAATCCAGAACGGGCCGAAACCAAGGCGTTTTTGGCGCGGGCATTGAAGTAATACCCCTGCGCAACCATTAACCTAAACCGCCCTGAAAATGGGCGTATTTGCTTATTTCGCCTATAAAGCGTGCGAACTGAAAAACGCTGCTCCGTGCCACTTGCGCGAACCTTGTGCAGGCACTGTCGCACTGCCTACCAATTGGGGAACCATTGGGATGGGTGCTGCTTTGCTATGCTAGACAATCAATACGGCCTGCAACCGCGTGCAAAGGGTAGTGTTACGCTATCTTCCAAGCAGCGCGGCGCAGTCAGCGTGATTGATGACCTGCATCAATCGGGTTGTCTTCGTTTGTTGTTTCCCCTTGGCGGTGCAGCGCTGGATGCGGTGTTGATAAACACCTCCGGCGGTGTGACGGGCGGGGATCGTATTTCAGTCGCGGCAACGATTGGTGCAGGCAGTGAATTGACCCTCACGACGCAAGCGGCTGAACGTGCTTACCGTGCGCAACCGGACCAAATCGGGCAGATATCGACAACGATAAAAGTAGCAGCTGGCGGTGTGCTGAATTGGCTACCGCAAGAGTTATTGTTATTTAATGGATGCTGCTTGCACCGCAATCTTGATGTAGCGCTTGCGGATGATGCCAAGGCGCTTTTGGTCGAACCTGTTGTTTTTGGCCGTTCTGCGATGGGTGAAACGCTCACTGATATTGCATTCCGCGACCGCATTGCCGTCACCCGTGTCGGGCACCCAATTTACCGCGACGGCGTGACCCTAAGCGGCAATGTCGCGGCGCAACTCGTACGGTCTGCAATTGGGCAAGGCATGATTGCCATGGCGAATATCATTTATGCCGCCCCTGATGCACACACGCGGTTGCCTGCCGTCCGCGCATTGATGCCCGCGACGGGGGGTGCGTCTTTGCTGGCCGAAGACTTGCTTGTTGGCCGCATCATGGCCGCAGACAGCTACCTTCTGCGCTGTGCCCTCATCCCCATCATCGAACAACTCTCGGGGGCTGCGGTTCCCAGAACTTGGAGGCTTTAGACCATGCAACTAACCCCCCGCGAAAAAGACAAACTACTAATTGCGATGGCTGCAGAAGTGGCGCGCAAACGCTTGGCGCGCGGTGTAAAACTGAACCATCCAGAGGCGATTGCCCTGATCTCTGACGCGGTGGTTGAAGGGGCACGTGATGGGCGGTCGGTTGCTGACATGATGTCCGCAGGGGCGCGGGTGATCACCCGCGAACAGTGCATGGATGGCATCGCCGAGATGATCCACGAAGTGCAGGTCGAAGCCACATTTCCCGACGGCACAAAGCTTGTCACCGTCCACAACCCGATCAGATAGGAGCGTCCGATGATCCCCGGAGAGATTTTCCCGCAAGAGGGCAGCCTGACGATCAATGCTGGTACGACAGAACTGCGATTGATGGTCGCCAACACCGGTGACCGACCCGTGCAGATCGGCTCCCATTACCATTTCGCCGAAAGCAACGGCGCGCTTGCTTTTGACCGCGCGGCGGCCCGTGGCCACCGGCTGAATATTGCGGCTGGCACTGCCGTCCGGTTCGAGCCGGGGCAGCGCCGCGAGGTGACCTTGATCCCCATTGGTGGCGCCCGCCGTATCTTTGGCTTTAACGCAGCTGTCATGGGGGACCTCTAATGCCCACGCAAATCCCGCGCCGCGAATATGCCGCAATGTTTGGTCCGACCACAGGCGACCGTGTGCGTCTGGCCGATACTGATCTGATTATCGAAGTTGAAAAAGACCTCACGACCTATGGCGAAGAGGTCAAATTCGGTGGCGGTAAAGTCATCCGCGACGGTATGGGCCAATCGCAAGTCACCCGCGCGGGTGGCGCGGTTGATACTGTGATCACCAACGCGCTGATTGTCGATCACTCTGGCATCTACAAAGCCGATGTCGGCCTGCGCGATGGACGCATCTACAAGATCGGCAAGGCGGGCAACCCCGATACGCAATCAGGCGTCGATATCATCATTGGCCCCGGAACGGAGGCGATTGCAGGCGAAGGCCGTATCCTGACGGCAGGTGGTTTTGACAGCCACATCCACTTTATTTGCCCACAACAGATGGAAGACGCGCTGCATTCTGGGATTACGATGATGTTGGGCGGTGGCACAGGTCCGGCACATGGCACGCTGGCCACAACCTGCACACCCGGCCCTTGGCATATCGGGCGCATGTTGCAGGCGGTAGACGCTGTGCCGATGAATATCGGCCTGTCCGGCAAAGGCAACGCATCCCAACCCGAAGCCTTGGTCGAGATGGTCAATGCGGGCGCTTGTGCGTTGAAACTGCACGAGGACTGGGGCACAACCCCAGCCGCCATCGATTGCTGCCTTTCGGTGGCCGACGACATGGACGTGCAGGTGATGATCCACACCGACACACTGAACGAAAGTGGTTTTGTCGAAAATACTGTCGCCGCAATCGCGGGCCGCACTATCCATGCGTTTCACACCGAAGGGGCAGGCGGTGGGCATGCGCCTGACATAATCAAAATTTGTGGCGACGAAAATGTGTTGCCTTCATCGACCAACCCGACGCGGCCATTCACAGTCAACACACTGGAAGAACATCTCGATATGCTCATGGTGTGTCATCACCTTGATAAAACGATCCCCGAAGATGTGGCCTTTGCCGAAAGTCGCATTCGCCGCGAAACGATTGCCGCCGAGGATATCCTGCACGATATGGGCGCGTTTTCGATCATCGCGTCCGACAGTCAGGCCATGGGGCGCGTCGGCGAAGTGCTGATCCGCACATGGCAAACTGCCGACAAGATGAAGAAGCAGCGCGGGCGCTTGCCCGAAGAGACAGGCGAGAACGATAATTTCCGCGTGCGCCGCTATATAGCGAAATACACGATCAACCCTGCAATCGCGCATGGGATCAGCCGCGAAATCGGGTCAATCGCCGAAGGAAAACGCGCCGATCTGGTGCTTTGGAGTCCTGCGTTTTTTGGCGTCAAGCCAGAGATGGTTTTGATGGGCGGTATGATTGTTTGTGCGCAAATGGGTGATCCCAATGCGTCGATCCCGACGCCGCAGCCGGTTTATTCGCGGCCAATGTTTGGCGCGATGGGCGGGGCGGTTAACCATAATGCGGTGACCTTTGTCAGTGCCGCAGCTCAAGCAAATGGTATCCGCGAAACGCTGGGCCTATCCAAGCAAACGATTGCCGTCGAAGGGACGCGCAATATCGGAAAACGTGATCTGATCCTGAACGACGCCCTTCCCAAGATGGAAGTACATCCCGAAACATACGAGGTCCGCGCCGACGGTGAACTGTTGACTTGCGAACCCGCGACAGAGCTGCCCATGGCGCAGCGCTATTTCTTGTTCTGATGGGCGCGCGGGATCAAGCGCAAAAGGTTGCGCAGACGGCTTTGAAAGTGGGAACGTGGGAAGGCCCTGCGCTCACGTGTAGCCTTGATTACGACGCCCGGTTTTTACGCCGCAAGATACTGGCATCGGATGACGGGATCGGTTTTTTGGTAGACCTTCCACATACGACATCGCTGGAACACGGTGACGCGCTGGCGTTATCCGACGGCAGCCGTGTTCAAATTGTCGCGGCACCCGAACCTGTCATGCAGATCAGAGGCGACAATCTAACGCAGCTTGCATGGCACATCGGCAATCGGCACACGCCCTGCCAAATGCTGCCCGATATGCTGATCATACGCGATGATCCGGTGATAGGCCATATGCTGGAACACCTTGGCGCGCGGCTGACAAAGGCGCTGCAACCCTTCACGCCAGAGGGTGGCGCTTATGGGTATGGCCGCACGCACAGCCATGCACATGGGGCGACGGCCCATGACCACTAGTGCCATCCTGACACTGACGCAGTGGTTGTCACCATCCTATCCGCTTGGCAGTTTCGCCTATTCGCATGGATTGGAAACAGCGCTTGTTGACGGCTGGGTCCATGATGCGGCCAGTTTGCAGAAATGGCTCGCGGATGTGCTGTCGGATGGATCAGGTTGGGTTGACGCGGTCTTGTTTTGTGCGGCTTTCAAAGCCCCTGACGGTGAAACCCTACATGAGGTTGACGCCGTTGGCCGCGCCTTTGCCGCCAGTGCAGAACGGCGGCGCGAAAGCCTGAACCAAGGGGCGGCCTTCGCGCGCACGGTGCAAGCCACGTCGCAAATACAAGTCTCAGATATGCTGCTCCCCGTCGCGGTTGGCTGGGCGTCAGCGCAAGTTAAGGCGCCCGAGGAATTGGGCGCATCGCTTTACCTGCAAGCATTTGCCAGCAACATTGTAATGGCTTGCGTGCGCCTGCTGCCTTTGGGCCAGACTGAGGGGCAGGCGATCATCCAACACCTTGCACCTTTGTGCGAGAAGACAGCGGATGCGGCAGCAAACGCAACGCCCGATGATCTTTATTCCAATACCTTCCTGTCAGACATCGCCGCGATGCGTCACGAGACACAACAACCAAGGCTTTTTCAATCATGACCCAACTTAACGGCCCCTTGCGGATAGGGATCGGCGGCCCTGTCGGCGCTGGCAAGACCACGCTGACCGCGCGGCTTGTGCAACTGCTGCATCCGCAGATGTCTATCGGCGTGATCACCAACGACATCTACACCCAAGAAGACGCCGAAGCCTTGACCCGTATGCAAATTCTGCCAGCAGATCGCATTATTGGGGTCGAAACGGGCGGCTGCCCACATACGGCGATCCGCGAGGATGCCAGCATCAACTTGGCCGCTATCGCGCAGATGGTGGCACGTCATCCCGAGCTCGAAGTTGTGTTGATCGAATCCGGCGGCGACAACCTGTCGGCTACCTTTAGCCCCGAACTTGCCGATGTGACCGTCTATGTGATCGACGTCGCCGCAGGCGAGGAAATTCCGCGCAAAGGTGGACCTGCGATCACGAAATCCGATGTGCTGGTAATTAACAAGACGGACCTTGCACCGCATGTGGGGGCTTCGCTTGACGTCATGAAGCGCGACGCGACCCGTATGCGCGGTGACAAGCCGTTCGTGATGACTTCGCTTCGAAACGGCCATGGTGCGGATCAGGTCTTGGCGCTTTTGCGGCAAATCGGCGGAATCTAGGTAGGCTTAACGCTACGGGCAGGGATTATCGATTTGCAGCCCGCGCGATCCAATATATGAATGTCCTATGACATTTGACCAGATCAAGACATTCCTTTGGGTGACACGCCTTGGCGGGTTCCGCAAAGCGGCAGAGCGACTGAATTTGTCGCAGCCTGCGGTATCCACGCGGATTTCCAACCTTGAAAATGAACTACGGGTCCCTTTGTTTGAACGGGGACCGGGCGACCTTGTCCTGACCAAGCATGGCACTCTGCTTTTGTCTTATGCAGAGCAAATGCTGTTTGTCGAAGAAGAAATCAAGCAACGCGTCGCCAGCCCCTCAGAGGCAGAGGGCCTATTTCGCGTAGGCGCGTCAGAGACGATTGCACAGGCTTGGTTGCCGGCATTCCTCACAGCATTCAGCGAACAATATCCACGGGTCAACGTCGATCTTACGGTCGACATTTCACTGAACTTGCGGTCAGCTTTGTTAGAGCGGCGGTTGGATTTGGCGCTTTTGATGGGGCCAGTGTCAGAGTTTACCGTTGAAAATATCGCACTGCCGGCTTTTGATCTGCATTGGTACCGCTCTACTGCGAATACGGAAACGGATCTCAGTAAGATTCCGGTGATTTCCTATTCCAGCAAAACACGTCCTTACCGCGAGCTGATGTCGGAACTGTCACGCAGGATTGGGCCAAAGCTGCGTGTCTATGCGTCGGCTTCATTGTCGGCCAGTCTGAAGATGATCGCCGCGGGAATCGCTGTGGGTCCTTATCCAAGGGCATTGGCCAATGATTTTTTGGAATCCGGTCAGATCGTTGAATTCGATCCGGGCTTTCGACCGTCGTCACTCGCTTTTACCGCGTCATATCTTGCAGATCCGCGCAGCTTTCTTATTGAAAACAGTGCAGAAATTGCGCGAGAGGTTGCATTGGAGTGGGAAAGGACCCATCCAAAATGAATTCAGATTATCTATCACTGTCGATATAAAATGAAAATTTGCACGGAGAGGTGCTGCCGTGTGATGGTTTATCATGCAACAAAGGCTGCACTTATGCTGACGAAACCTGTTACTCACGCCGATCTTGTCGCCGCTAGCGCGAAAGATGTCCGTCTTGCTATTCGCAACGGTGCATACGACGGCCATACCTCGGGTTTGGCCGCAGGAAAGCTCCAGTGCAATCTTGCGATCCTGCCAGAGCAGTATGCTTTGGACTTTTTGCGCTTTTGCCAGCGTAATCCGAAACCTTGCCCTGTGGTTTGTTTGGGTGACACTGGCAACCCGAACCTGCCGACACTGGGCCACGATATTGATATACGCTCGGATGTGCCAATGTACCGCGTGTTTCGGCATGGTGCGCTGAGTGAAGAAGTCACAGACATCCGGGATGTTTGGACAGATGATCTGGTGACGGTCGCACTTGGATGTTCTTTTACGTTTGAAAACGCATTGCTTCGAAATGGTATCCCGGTACGTCATATCGAAAGCGCAAAAAACGTTCCGATGTTCCGCTCAAACATCGATTTGGTTCCAGCGGGATCATTTCATGGGAAGATGGTCGTGACCATGCGCCCCATTCCCGCGGAGCAAGTTGAGCAAGCCAAAGTAATCAGCGCGCGCTATCCGCAAGCGCATGGCGCGCCGATTACTATTGGTGATCCTGCTCAAATCGGGATCGACGATCTATCGCGACCCGATTGGGGCGACGCCGTCGAGATTAAGCCCGGTGAGGTTCCGGTTTACTGGGCCTGCGGCGTGACCCCTCAGAACGTGCTTTTGGATGCTGAGTTGCCACTGTGCATCACGCATTCACCTGGCCACATGTTGATTTCTGATGTTGCTGAAGACGCAGAAACAACAATTATAACAAAACACTAATCCAACAAGGAGTTCTAAATCATGAAACATACACTTGCATTACTTGCAGCAACTACTGCGCTTGCAACTCCAACCTTCGCCGAAGACCTGTCAGTCGTCGGTAGCTGGTCTAGCCTGCCACTACACAACCAGTATGAGGTTCCATTCTGGAGCACAACATTGCCAGAGGCTTCTGGCGGCAACATCAATGTGGAACTGACAACCCACAACCAGATGAGCCTTGGACTGGGGGATATTTATCCGTTGCTCGGGCAGGGCGTCTACGACGTCGCAATGACTGTTGCTGACTATGCTGTTGCCGATGCGCCAGAACTTGAAGGTCTCGATGTGCCGCTTTTGGCCCTGACTGCCGATGAGGCCCGCGCGATGGTTGATGCGGCTCGACCAATGCTAACAGATATCTACCATGATCGCTTTAATTCGCACGTATTGGCTGTTGCACCTTACCCGCCACAGGTGGTTTTTTGTAATGCACCAATAACCAACCTTGCTGATCTTGAGGGTCTCAAGGTGCGTGCATCCGGTCGTATGACTGCGAAATTGCTCGAAGCTTTGGGTGCCGAGGGCGTGAACGTGTCCTTTGCCGAAGTTCCGGGCGCGCTGCAAAAGGGCGTCGTTGATTGCGCCGTCACGGGTGCCGGTTCCGGTTACAGTGCAGGTTGGTGGGAAGTATCCACACACTTGCTGCCGATCCCGCTGGGTGGTTGGGATCCCGTTGTGACAGCGATGAACTTGGACAAGTGGAACAGCCTTGATGCTGACACGCAGGCGCTGATTTCTTCCGAGATTGTCACCGGTTTTGAAGATCCTGCATGGGCCAGCGCGCAAGGCGCATTGGTCAACGACATCGCTTGCCTCACCGGCAATGGTGAATGTGTCGGCGGCGAAGCACGTTCCATGACACTGGTTGAAGTCAGCGACGCTGACTTTGACCGTGCCCGCGATATCCTGACCAGCGAAGTTCTTCCTGAATGGGCAGAGCGTGCAGGCGGCGATTGGGCCATGCGTTGGAACGAAAGCGTTGGTGCCGTTGTCGGCGTGACGATCAACTAAGAAACTCACCAAGAGGCGGACTGAACATGGAACTCAAGATGATGCATAACCTGCGGGTTATTAACAAAGGGGTGGCGCTCGCCGTAGGCTTTGGCCTGCTGCTGTGCGCAGCCTTTGTGCTGCTTGATATCATTTTGCGCCGATTCGGAACGTCCCTTGGTGGCACTGAAGAAATTGCAGGCTATGCGATGGCGCTCGCCACCGCGTGGGGCATGTCTTACACGTTGCTTGAACTGGGGCATGTGCGCATTGATCTCTTGCGCACCCGCTGCACCACATTCCAAAAAGCGCTGTTCGACGTTTTTTCGATGATTGTCATGTCTGGCGTCATAGTCACCATCGCGATCAAAGCATGGCCCGTGGTGGAACGGTCCTTGGTCAACGGGTCAACAGCGAACACACCGTTAGAGACACCTTTGATTTGGGTCCACTTGCCATGGTTTGCTGGCTGGGTCTGGTTTGCAGTGATGTCGACCCTGACAACACTGGCAGCGCTCAGCTTGCTGATTAAACGCCGTCACGCCGAAACAGAAGCCTTTGTCGGCGCATTTGCTGAGCAGGAGACACTTCAATGATCGGTTATGTTTCGGTCGCATTGTTGGGGCTGCTGGCCCTCTCTATTCCTGTCGGTATCGTACTATTCCTTTTGGGCTTTGGTATTGATGCGTTCTTTTCCAGTTTTCCGCTGATCAAAGGTCTGGGTAACATGGTCTGGTCCTCGTCGAATTCGGCGACACTGATCGCCATTCCTTTCTTTGTCCTGCTAGGTGAAATCCTTGTCCGCAGTGGTGTGGCTAACCGGACCTATGCAGCTCTTGATCGGTGGGTATCTTGGTTGCCCGGTGGTCTGGTGCATGCCAACATCGCGACTGCGACGATGTTCTCGGCCACTTCTGGATCATCTGTGGCAACCGCTGCGACAGTGGCAACTGTGGCAATGCCACAAGCCGAGAAACTGGGTTACGATCCCAAGTTGTTCTCTGGCGCGATCGCCGCTGGCGGCACGTTGGGGATCATGATCCCCCCATCCATTAACCTGATCGTTTACGGATTCTTGACCCAGTCTTCGATCCCACAGCTGTTCCTTGCGGGCCTGATCCCCGGACTGGCGTTGGCCGTTGCCTTCATGTTGGTTACAGCAATTATCTGTATTGTCCGTCCTGATTTGGGGGGCATCCGTCGGACATTTCCATTCCCACAGATGCTGCGTGCATTGGTTGATCTGATCCCGATTTTGCTGCTGTTTGGCATGATCGTAGGTTCTATCTATCGCGGTTGGGCCACGCCGACCGAAGCTGCGGCCGTTGGTGTTGCAGGTGCGTTCTTGATCGCGTTGGCCTTTGGCGGCGTATCTTGGTCGATGCTGACCCAGAGCCTGACAGGCACGGTCAAGATCACATCGATGATCATGCTCATCGTGATTGGTGCGTCATTCCTAAACTTCACACTAGCCTCTGCCGGATTGGGTCGTGAGTTAACCGAATTTATGAACGGCCTTGGACTGACACCAATGAAGACAATCCTAGTTGTTGTCGTCCTCTACATCGTGCTGGGTTTCTTCATCGAAACATTGTCACTGATGGTCGTGACCATTCCGATCATTGTCCCACTTGTTGTGGCCCAAGGCTATGACGTGATCTGGTTCGGTATCTTGATGATCGTCTTGATAGAGATGGCCCTGATCACTCCGCCCGTTGGTTTGAACCTTTATGTTGTGCAAGGTGCGCGAAAATCAGGAAGCTTGAACGAGGTTATGTTGGGGGCGCTGCCCTATTGCCTGACCATGCTCGCCATGGCGTTCTTGTTGATCGCATTCCCCAGCATCGCGCTCTTCCTGCCGAACGCGCTGCAGTAGCACTTAATCCCTCTTACGCTAAATGACTGCGGCGCAAAGCGTGACCGCAAATAAAGGAGATACGTCTGATGTGGCAATTTTGGGTTGATCGTGCCACCACATGGCGCTGCGGGCGGCTTAGCAGGGCAGCAAGGCCACAATAGCATTCAACGCGCTGACCGGGCGTGTTGTAGAACTAAAAGGTAATGACAAGGCAGAACTGATGCCAGGTGATTTTTTGTTCTGAAATCCCCCGGCGGCGGCTACGGCAGCAAAGCGCGCTAACGGTGGCCCAAGATACGAGAAAGATTGCGCCAGCAGCCAATGAACAGGATTGTTGGCGCGGTTCTTTGCAGATAAAGCGATTCTTTCGCCGATGTGCGTCTGTTCCA
>JBLHTS010000014.1:0-26193 GCA_047627695.1 Yoonia sp.
AGGGCACCGCGCCCAAAGCCCCCTCAACCCGCAGGTTTCCAGTGGCGTTCGCGGGTTTTGTCCAACCTACTGCGGGCACGGCGAATCTGATCCCCAGTAAATCAGAGGTCAGTGAAAACGTAGGCGGCGTATTTTCTTGAAACGATACAGAAAGCGCTCCTTTGCCGCGACCATCAATCGTCCCGCGCGGCAGAGCAATCCCAAATTCGTCAAGGAAATCCTGTGACAATCCAACTTGCGCCAAAATACGGCTGCCGGGCTGTTCGGGATCACCAAAGCGGCGATCCCATGCACCAACCGCATTGGCGTCACCTATCTGCACCGCACCCGCGATGTTGATCCCGGCCCTGCTAGCAGTCACCTGCAATTCCGGCGCCACAAACAATCGCCCCGGCAAAAGCGTTTCACTGCGGACACTGCGCAGTCTCGAAGTCATTGCTAGGATGATCGCTTCTGGCGCCGGTCGCGGCATAAGGGGCCATGTAACTTGACCTTGGGTCAACGCCCACCCATCAGCAATCGTGACAGGCAAGTTCGCCTTATTCATGTATTCAAACGGCGGTTGGTTCAACACAGAAAAGGCTGCAGTTAACGAGCTGTCAATGCGCAAGTCCAAAATCGCTGGCGACGGGTTCTGTCGCATGTCTTCGATCGCAAAATGCGTTCCAGCAAGGTCCATTGGCCCACCTTGGGGCGCTTGCACGATCCCTTCATCCAAACTGACAACAAAGCGGTTGTCAATAATGCTGGCCACGCCCACAGCGTCGTTGATTGGCGGGATATGCTTTAGGAATCTTATGTCATTGCCCGCAAACTCAAACCCCAGAGAAAATTGCGCGGCCTGTTCTGGTCGCATACGCAGCCCAGTCACCAAGTCCATCAACTGGCCGTTGGCCAAGTTGTTGGCGAACCAATTGCGTGTTCGTGGCTTCATCGGGATCGGCCAGAACGCCACAAAACGCTCAGGCGTGATCTGGTCAATTTGGGCATCAAGTGCGACGTCCCAACCCGCATCAGTCGCCGTAATCGCACCTGTGCCAGTCACGCGGCTGTCACCGTCAAGCACCACCGCTTGGCCGATATCAATCCGAAAGGGATCAAATCGCGCGCGCAAATCAAGTGCGACCAGTGGGACCTGTGGTGGCACCTCAAAGAACCCGGGGGGATTGATTGCGACATCGCGAAACTGTAACTGCGCCAGAATTGCCCTTGGCAAACCATCTTGATATTCGCGCAAATACGCGTCGCCGTCGGCGGCAAAACGCCCCCATTCGGTTTGCACATCCATTTCCGAAAACGAAATCAAGTCGCGCACAGGATCATAGGTAAAGTAGGCACGCGCTGCATCAAACTTGACAGGCGTCGCGCCGGGGTTTGGCGCAAAGACACCTTGACCAAAATCCAACGTCGCATTCAGCGGCCCAAGTACCCCGTCCTCGTCAAGTGATGTGCGCATCGCCGCAGTAATCGGCGCTGAGATATCGCGCAGCCAGCTAAGCGCCGGTGATTGGGCCGCAATATCGGCCGCCTCTGCATTGGTCAGGTTAAGCCCGATTTGTGCAGCACGGCTGCTGCGCGGACTGACGTATGATAGCTGAACAGTTGTGACTTCGGCGCGACCGGACAGCAGCGAAAAATCGCCTCTGATTTCTGTCTTGCCACCACGCAGGTCAAGAACCGCTGTGCCGCCATCCACAATCCAGCTGCGCCTTGCGCGTGCGTCGTCAAAGTTAATGATCAAACCTTCAGCTTGTACGATTTCCAATGCTTCCAACGCGGGGCGGTTAAATAGCTGATCAAACTGGTCCAGAAGTTCCGACAAAGACCGCGCTTGCCCATAATCAACGCCACCGCCCGTAAATGCAAAAAACACATCGCCATTGGCAGCACGACGCAGGTTTATATGCGCGCCGATCAAGCGGATCTCTTGCATCAACACATCTTGCTGAAAGATCAGCCCGCGAGGCGACAATAATCCTTCGACAATTGGCACACGCGAGATGGTCGTTCCGTCAGCATCAATTAATCGCGTATCAACCAAGCGGACGCGCGGGTGCAAATCGCGTCCGATACGCACGGTAATAGCACCAAAATCAAGCGTTGCGCCTTCCATCAAGACCCCAGCGCGGGCCTCGATCCGGTTCTTGATCCACGAAGGGGCCGTGATTTCACGGTCGATCGTCATCACGGCGGCAGCTGCTGCAAAGACAAGGGGCAACAAACACACGACAAATCCCGCACGCAACCAGAACATCCAAGCGCGTTTTCGCGGCGCTGGCGCTGGCGTTTGCTGTTGTGTTTCGGGACTATCGGTCATCAACTCTCTGATCTGATGGAAATTTCGGGCCATCCCCTTTATCTTCGCCTGTCAGGGACTAAAACAAAACCAAGAAATGACGTAAACCAAAGGACGAACCATGACACATCCTGTTGCTCAAGATGCAGCCCCCGACATCAACCTGCCCCGCGACGGCGGCGAGATTGCGAAGCTATCAGATTTTGCTGGCAAAAAAGTGGTTCTCTATTTCTACCCCAAAGATGACACACCCGGCTGCACGAAAGAAGCGATCGGATTTACCGATATGGTGAAAGACTTCGCTGCGGCAGATACGGTGATTGTGGGTGTGTCAAAGGACAGTGTGAAAAAGCATGACAAATTTGTAGCCAAACACGACTTGAAGATCGCGCTGTTGTCGGACGAAGACGGCGACGTCTGCGAACGCTATGGCACATGGGTCGAGAAAAGCATGTATGGCAAATCCTATATGGGCATCGAACGCGCGACCTATCTGATCGGCACGAACGGCAAGATCGCGCAAGTCTGGCGCAAAGTTCGCGTCCCCGGCCACGTAGAAGAAGTGCTTGAGGCGGCACGCGCACTGTGACCCTGACCGACATGGCCGTGGCGGTGCTGAACACCGCCGGCGGCCGCGCAAAAACGGCACTTTCGCGCGCCTATGCAGCACAGTGGCAAGCGGCGCGCGCGACGGGATCACAGCCCGAGATTGGCAATACCAAGCCGCCGTTGTCCCCAGCACGGCCAGAAAAGCCAGAGTTGCTTGATCCACGCGATGTCCCACGTCGCAAGCCAGGCACCGAGGCTGGACAGACTGCTTTGCTTCATGCCGTCGCGCACATCGAATTGAACGCCGTCGATTTGCATTGGGACATTATCGCCCGCTTTGCACAAACACCTATGCCCATTGGTTACTACGACGATTGGGTGAAAGCCGCCGACGAAGAATCCAAACATTTCAATCTGATGTGCGACTGTCTTGAGGCAATGGGCAGCCACTATGGGGCACTTCCTGCTCACGCAGGTATGTGGCGCGCGGCCGAAGACACAATGGACGATTTCATGGGGCGTTTGGCAGTGGTGCCCATGGTGCTAGAGGCGCGCGGCCTTGATGTCACTCCGGGCATGATAAAGATATTCAAACAAGCGAAACTGACACAGGCCGTTGACGCGCTGAAGGTCATTTATGCTGAAGAAGTCCACCATGTCGCCTACGGATCAAAATGGTTTCACTTCTTGTGTGGTCGGCACGACCTTGATCCAACCGGTGTCTTTCACACGTTGGTGCGCAAGTACTTTCACGGCAACCTCAAGCCTCCCTTCAATGAAAAAAAGCGCGCCGAGGCAGGCATACCGCCTGACTTTTACTGGCCGCTGTCCGGCACGGCAAAGGCGAACCAAAAATGAATGTTGCAGTGGGCGGATCCTCGCGCAGGGTCCAATAAAATTGGGAATTGGACTTAAACTGTGCGCAAAATTCTTGCAGCAATGAGCCAAGCCGCTTAAACGGTACGAAGGAAATCTGCGCCAGAGCTTGGCAAGGTACAACAAGACAGGACAGGTCCCCTCGTGAGATCACGTTTTACAAAACGCATTCATGCGATGCTTGAGCATGTGTTTCCGGAGCGCCGGTTGTTTTTGCGCTCTGATACAGAAACGCGTTTTATCCGCCTGACCTCTGAAGCCCAGCTTGTTGCGTGGACAGGCGGCACGCTTGTTGTTGGTTGGACGATTATCGCAACCGCGATTTTGTTGATGGACAGTATCGGCGCAGGCAACTTCCGTGCCCAAGCCCAACGCGATCAAATGACCTATGAACAACGGCTTAATGCGTTGTCATCTGAACGTGATGCCCGTGCGATGGAAGCCGTTGCTGCACACGAGCGTTTCAATTCCGCACTCGAACAAATTTCGATCATGCAATCCGAGCTACTGACAACCGAAGAAAAGCGCCGCGAACTTGAACGTGGCCTTGAAGTTGTGCAGGCCACGTTGCGCACCACAATGCGCGCCCGCGAAGACGCCCGTGATCAGGTTGCAGCGCTGACAGAAGACCCCGATGGCAAAACCGTTGCGGCAATCAGTGATGATGCCGCAAGCACCGTCGACTTGCTGGCCTCTGCCCTTGCCGACACAGCTTCAGAACGCGACCAGATTGCAGATGATGCGGAATTCGCGATCGAGCAGGCGCAAGAGCTGCAACTTGAACTGCGCTTGCTGCAAGAACGAAACGACCAGATTTTTCGCCAGCTTGAAGAAGCTATGCTGGTCTCGGTCGAACCTCTGGACCAGATGTTCCGCGCGGCAGGCATGAACCCGGACAACTTGATCGACCAAGTACGCCGGGGTTATTCGGGAACTGGTGGACCACTGACGCCTTTGCAGTTCTCTACGCGCGGTGGTGAACCTGATCCTGATGCGTTGCGCGCCAATGGCATTCTCACGTCAATGGACCGGATCAATCTCTACCGGATCGCCGCTGAAAAAGCACCGTTTTCCATCCCTGTTAAGGCCAGCTTCCGCTTCACCTCCGGTTTTGGACCACGCTGGGGACGGTTACATGCAGGAACCGACTTTGCTGCCCCCATCGGCACCCCGGTCTTTGCAACAGCAGACGGTGTCGTCGTTAGTGCCGCTTGGTCTTCGGGTTATGGTCGCTTAATCAAGATAAGACATGAATTTGGTATCGAGACCCGTTACGCGCACCTTAACTCTATGGATGTGCGCACAGGCCAAAGGGTCTCGCGTGGCGACCGCATTGGTGCTATGGGTAATTCCGGACGTTCGACTGGACCCCACCTTCACTACGAGGTCCGTGTAAACGGCAACCCCGTCAACCCCATGACTTATATAAGAGCTGGACAAGATGTTTTCTAAATCAAAAATCAACGAGCCAGGACCAAAAGCGTCCGATACCGACACGCCAAAAGGCACAGATGCGGCAAAGCCCGCAGGAGCAGACTTCAAAGCATCTGCGCCAAAAGCAAAGCCACCTGTGTCAATTCTTTCCTCGGATTTGCTGATCACGGGTAACCTTAAGACAAGTGGCGACATCCAAGTCGAAGGTCAGGTAGAGGGTGACATTCGCGCACATCTTTTGACCGTTGGCGAAGGTGCGACTGTCAAAGGCGAAGTTGTCGCAGATGATGTTGTCGTGAACGGCCGCGTCGTTGGCCGCGTGCGCGGCCTGAAGGTCCGCCTGACATCAACAGCCCGCGTTGAAGGCGATATCATCCATAAGACGATCGCAATCGAATCTGGTGCGCATTTCGAAGGCTCTGTGCAGCGTCAAGACGACCCGCTAGCGACCGGCGCAAAGAAGATGCCAACAACTGCGGCACCAGAAGTCAAATCTTGAAGTCGGAATTTTGATTGATACAGCAAAGGGCGCCAGCGGGCGCCCTTTTATATTTACGCCAAGGCCCGCCGATAAAGGTGCCATGTCGCGTGGCCAAAGACGGGCAACAGGACCATTAACCCCAAGAACCAGGGCAGCAGTGCCAGAACCGAAAGCACAGCAATCAAAGAAGCCCAGACCAGCATTACAGACAGATTGGTGCGTACGACTTTCATACTAATCATCATTGCTGTTACGAAATCAACCTCGCGATCCAGCACCAAAGGCAAGCTGACGACCGTCAGAGAGAACAGCAGGAATGCCAAGACAGCCCCGATGCCCAATTCGACGGCAATCATCATTAAGCCATTGAACGTTAAGAAGACTTCAAGGCTTTGCGACACGTTCGTCATGGTCGAAAGCCCCATGAATAGCGCAAAGATCATATGCGCTAGAAACGTCCAAAACAAAAAGTAAATTACGATGATAGCGCCCAGCCACGGCAATTGGCGCGTGCGTTCGTTCCACACGATCCCAAGAACACCGCGCCATTCCAGTGCGTCTCCGGTCTCCATCCGGCGGCTGACCTCGTACAAACCAGCCGCAGCAAAGGGTGCCAACAATGGAAAACCAAGCGAAGTAGCCAATGTCCAACTGACGTGCCCTGCCCCGAGCCACAGCATCACAAACCCACCGATCACATAGACCGCACTAAAGAACAGGCCAAACTGCGGCGCGCGGCGGAAGTCCTGCACACCCGCCTTCAAGCTCGCGCGGATATCAGCCAAGGTGATCGTCTGAACGACCGGTTGTTCAATGCCACCGCTTTGTGTTTGGATTGTCGTCATGTCTTCCCCTCTTGCGGCTTATCTTCACCTCAAGGCCGTACGTTTTGCAAGCGTAGGGTTGGCCCCGCCGCCTATTCGGCGTTGGCTTCGGCGCGGCTCTTGCCGGACACCGCCATGGCGAGTGTTGCGGCCATAAACCCATCGAGGTCACCATCCAGAACACCTTTGGTATCGGACGTCTCATGATTGGTGCGCAAATCTTTGACCATTTGATAGGGCTGCAAGACATAGGACCGGATCTGATTGCCCCATCCTGCGTCACCCGCGTTTTCATGCGCTTCGTTTACCAATGCAGAGCGTTTGTCCAATTCCATCTGATACAAACGCGACTTCAACGCCTTCATAGCAATATCGCGGTTCTGGTGTTGCGATTTCTCGGAACTGGTGACAACGATCCCTGTCGGCGCGTGCGTGATACGTACCGCCGAATCGGTCGTGTTCACGTGCTGGCCACCGGCCCCGGATGACCGATATGTATCAATACGAATGTCGGACTGGTTCACTTCGATTTCGATATTGTCATCGACAACCGGATAAACTTTGACGGATGTGAATGACGTATGCCGCTTGGCCGCACTATCGAATGGCGAAATACGCACAAGGCGGTGGACGCCGCCTTCGGATTTCAGCCAGCCATAAGCGTTGTGACCGGAAATCTTGTAAGACGCCGATTTGATACCTGCTTCGTCGCCGGATTGCTCGGATTGCAATTCGACTTTGTAGCCCTTCTTTTCGGCCCAACGGACATACATCCGCGCCAGCATATTGGCCCAGTCACAGCTTTCCGTACCACCAGCGCCTGCGTTAATCTCAAGAAAGGTATCGTTGGCATCAGCTTCGCCATCCAGCAGCGCCTCAAGCTCTTTTTGGGCGGCGTTCAATGCCAAAGCAGTCAGGGCAGTCTCGGCTTCGGTGACGATTTCGGCGTCACCTTCCAATTCACCCAAATCAATCAACTCGATGTGGTCACTAAGTTCTTGCTTGATGCCCTCGTAACTACCCAATGCATCAACAAGCATCTGGCGGTCGCGCATCAGTTTTTGAGCGGCTTCAGGATCATCCCAAAGGGTTGGATCCTCTACACGGGCATTGAATTCCTCTAGCCGATGCGGCGCAGTTTCATAGTCCAAGCGTTGCGCTAAAAGTGCGAGAGATTTTTCAATCGCTTCAATCGTATTTTGCATTTCCGCACTCATGGGGCACCTTTGGTCAGGACGTAAATCTAGCTTGAAGTCGTCTTACAGTGGGCGCTGGTCCGCGACAAGCAGCAGGTCAGTAAAGGCCGCCAGTCGACAAGGTACCAAATGTCGCCCGATCCCCAACTGTTGCGGTTCCGCCTGTCGATGTTGTCACCTGACGCCGCTGCGACTGAACTTCATCAAACAAAGGCAAATCCCCTGACATCGCGAATCCGCCGTCAAACATTACTCCGAACAATGGCTCTTCGCCCGGACGGAAACATTCGCGCACGACGTTATCACCCGACGCCTCAGGTGGCAGTCGTCCACCACTGAAACGATCAATATTGATGAATTGGCAGGTCGCAGGTACGCGGAACGACCCAGAGCCATATTGGTCAATCGCTTCGGTCATGAAACGGCTAAACACCGGACCGCAAAAACCGCCACCAGAAGCGCCGCGCCCCAATGAGCGCGGGTTGTCGTAGCCCATATAGCAGCCCGCCACGATGTTGGATGAAAACCCGATAAACCAAACGTCCTTGGAATCATTTGTTGTACCCGTCTTGCCAGCAATCGGTACCGACAGGTTCACCGTTCTGCTGGCAGTACCACGTTCCACAACACCCCGCATCATCGAGGTCAACTGATAGGCTGTGATCTCGTTCATAACGCGGTCACGGTTGGACTGGATGCGCGGGGCATCCCCCTCGGGCAGGTTCGCTTGGTCGCAATCCACGCAAGTGCGCTGATCATGGCGGTAGACGGTATTGCCATAACGGTCCTGAACGCGGTCTACCAAAGTAGGTTCAACGCGCTCTCCACCATTCGCGAACATCGCGTAGGCAGCGACCATCTTAAACAATGTTGTCTCATCGGACCCCAAAGACGCCGACAAAACCTGGTTCATGCGATCATAAACGCCAAAGCGTTCAGCATAGCGCGCAACGGTCCCGATCCCGATTTCTTGGGCCAGTCGGATCGTCATCAGGTTCCGAGACTGTTCAATGCCCGTGCGCAAGGGTGTCGGGCCATAAAATTGGTTCGAAGAATTGCGAGGCCGCCACGTACCTTGCGGTGTGTTCACCGTGATCGGCGCATCGACAATTATGGTCGCTGGCGAATAACCGCTATCAAGGGCCGCGGCATAGACAAACGGTTTGAAAGAAGAACCGGGTTGTCGTTGCGCCTGTGTGGCGCGATTAAAGACCGAGTGCTCATAGCTAAAGCCACCCTGCATTGCAATCACGCGGCCCGTATTGACGTCCATCGCCATAAAACCACCTTGGATTTCAGGCACTTGGCGCAAGGACCAACGGACGAAATCGCCATTGTCATTCAGCAAGCGGCGCACATGCACAACATCACCTACGGTGAAATTGTCAAAGAAATCGCCCACTAACCAACGGATGTCTTCGCGTGGGACGGTAAATGGTTCGGCTTCGGTTTCGACTACATCTTCGATGCCGACTGAAAGCGCGTTCTCGGCAGCCTCAAGAACGACAGCTGGGTACCACGTACCGTCAAGTGCGATATCACGCGGGACCTTTAAGCCAGATAAGGCTGCACGCCACAGGTCCTCATCGGCCAAAGCCTCGAGTGGGATCGTTTCGCCACTGCCGCGCCATTTGCCTGCTTCGCGGTCATATTCTTCCAACCCGCGCTGCAACGATTGTGCGGCTGTGATTTGTAGTTCGCGATCAACCGTCGCGCGGATCGACAGACCGCCTGAAAAGAACTCTTCCTCGCCAAAGTTTTGGCTTAGCTGACGGCGGATTTCGTCGGTAAAATAGTCGCGCACTGGCAGGCTTTCGCGGAAATCCTGATAGTCGCCGCCTTGCACCGACAAGAGCGGCGCATTGCGTTCTTGGTCATACGTCTGGCGGTTGACATAACCATTCTCGAACATTTCGCGCAGGGTGTTGTTGCGCCAAAAAACAGCCACCTCGCGATCGCGAACAGGATGGCGATTGCTGGGTGACTTGGGCAAGGACGCAAGATACGCCGCTTCGCCTGCCGTAAGTTCTGTCAGCGGTTTGTTGAAGTAAGTCAGCGCAGCAGCAGTCACACCGTAACTGTTCTGTCCTAGAAAAATCTCGTTGAGATAAAGCTCCAAGATACGCTCTTTGGGCATGACACCTTCGATACGGACCGCAAGGATGATCTCCTTGATCTTTCGTTCAGCCGAAACTGAACCATCAAGCAAGAAATTCTTCATAACTTGCTGAGTAATTGTCGAAGCACCGCGCACGTTCTCGCCGCGCGACGCCACGGCGTCATATGCGGCAGAGATAATGCCCATCGCATCAAAACCCTGATGCTGGTAAAAGTTCTTGTCCTCGGCCGAAATAAACGCCTGCTTGACGATATCGGGAATTTCGTCGGCTGGCGTAAACAAGCGGCGTTCTACCGCGAATTCGTCGATGATTTGTCCTTCACCCGAATAAATCCGGCTAATTGTTTTGGGCGTGTACTGCGACAAGGTTTCATAACTGGGCAGATCGCGCCCAAACAAATAAAGTACGCCGCCAAGACCAATCGCGCCCATCACCAACCCAAGGGTTAGCAGCGTGAAAATACCACCAAAAAAAGATAAAATAATGCGAAGCAAGGGCGGGCAATCTCAGTCTCAATTGTTCAAAGTCATTATACGCAGCTGCGGTCCAATCGTCAAAAGGCCAAATGCCCAGTGACGCAACTAGACACGCACGATCCGATCACATTTACCTGAACAGCTTAAATGCCGTTAACGCGCCAACAAGGAAACAGTCTCAACAATCGCGCGGGCGATCTGGGCGCGCCCTTCGGCAGTCGCCAAAATCGCACGGTCTTGCGGGTTCGACAAAAACCCGGCTTCAATCAAAACGCTAGGAAAATCAGCCGCCGTCAGAACTGCAAACTGGCCTTCCCTGCGCGGCTTGGTATTCAATCGCACCCCTGTGCGGCCCATCGCGGCCACCAGCGCATCCGCAAACCGGCGACCCTGCGGCCCTGTTTGCGCGCGCGCCAGATCCATCAAAGCCGTCGCCACCCGATCTTCGGCGGCATCCAAATTAACACCAGCCAAAAGATCACCGCGCTCGTGGCGTTCCACGATACGTCGCGCTGCGTCTTCACCGCCATCGACAGACAGCGTATAAACTGACGCGCCTTGCGCTGTGTCTTCTTCCAATGCGTCTGCGTGTAAAGAGATAAACAAATCCGCACCAACCTGCCGCGCGATCGTCAACCGCGCCGAAAGCGGCAAAAATACATCCCCCTTGCGGGTCAAAACCGCCTTCAATCCATCGGTGGCATTTAGTTTTACAGCCAGTTCTTCGGCCATGATCAACATCAGATCCGCTTCTTTGATGCCGCCTTGATTTGCGCCAGGGTCGATACCACCGTGGCCCGGGTCAATGACAACCACGAAGTCACCGCTTTGGTCAATTTGTTGTGCGACAACGGGGTCAAACGTGATTGCGGCTTCCCATCCAGGATCAGGCGGTGCACCAGAATTTTTAACAAATTCAACCTCATTAGCCTGCTCTAAGATGATTTTTAGGTCTGCGCCATTTTCTGACCTGACCATTCCTGCCTGCGTGATGACCAATGACTCTGACAAGTCCACCACCATCCGCGACCAGCCTGGGCGCAACGGGCCAAAACGCACGGCCGTGGTGCGATCACCAGAGCGGATGCTTTCTGGCGAAATTCCCGCAAAAGACACATCTTCAAAATCCACAACCAAGCGGCGCGGCGCATCAAGCGTAAAGGCGCGGTAAGGTGTGATGTCGCTAAGACCCAGTGACACCTCAAGCGTCCACCAGCCGTCGTGTATAGAGGTGCGCTCGGGATCGACTGTCACTTCGGCAAAGCCTGCATTTGACAAAAATAACAATACGATCAGCCAGCGGATCATGCGGTCCGCGCCTGCATGAATGTTTTGAGCCGCGCCAACCCTTCCACAATATCTGCGGTTGCGCGTGCATACGAGAACCGCAACCAATGCCGCCCGCGTGCCGCATCAAAATCAAGGCCCGGTGTCACCGCGACCCCCGCCTGTTCAAGTATCTCAGCGGCAAACCCAAGCGCGTCATCAGTGTAATCCGACACATCCACATAAATGTAGAAGGCCCCATCAGGGGGCGCGAATTTGACCAATCCGGCCTCATTCAGACCCGCGATGATAAGATCACGATTGGCCGCATAAACAGCGCGGTTCCTGTCCAGTTCTGGTTTGCAATCCATGGCATAGAGGGCCAGTTTCTGGGCGGCATGTGGCGCACAAATGAACATGTTTTGCGCCAAACGCTCAACCCTGCGCACATGATCTTGGGGCACAATCATCCATCCCACGCGCCAGCCCGTCATCGAAAAATACTTTGAAAACGAATTCATGACATAAACGTCATCGGTGACTTGTAGGGCTGTAACCGGCGCCTTGTCATAGTCGATCCCGTGGTAAATTTCGTCCGAGATAAACGCGGCCCCTTGGCGATGACATGCCTCGGACAGGGCATTTAGGGCTTCCAGATCAAGCATCGTACCCGTGGGGTTGGCAGGTGAAGCCACGATCAAACCATCAAGTTTATTTGCAGCAACATCTGCAGGCACAGGTTGAAAGCGTTGCTCCAGACTGGTGGGGATATCGATCGGCGTCAGCCCAACTGCCTTAAGGATTTGGCGATAAGAGGGATAGCACGGCGTGCCCAGCCCCACACGCGCGTCATTGTCAAAAAGCGCCGAAAACGCTAGCAAGAACGCGCCAGAGGCACCACTGGTGATGACTATGCGGGCGGGATCAACATCAACGCCGTACCAGTCGGCATAGTGCCGCGAAATCCGCGCGCGCAGTTCGGGCAACCCAAGTGCGACTGTATATCCCAGCGGATCCGTCATTTCCGCGATAAGCTGCGTCCTTGCGGCCTCTGGCGCTGCTGTGCCGGGTTGCCCGACTTCCATATGGATAATATGGCGGCCTGCGGCCTCGGCGGCACGGGCCGCTTCCATCACATCCATGACGATAAAAGGATCGACGTCGCCTCGGGTTGAATGTCGCATGTAGGGCCTCACTTTGGTTTGTCTGTGTTTGCCCAGCACCGAAGGGTGAGGTCAAGTGCCAAGACTGTGGACGCCACATCGCACCGTACTATGTGTTATTTATTAACTTTAAAACAGAAGGCCATTTCCTATGACAACACGTCGTACATTCCTAACAGGTGCAGCCGCAATGGGCGGTATCACGCTTTTGCCATATCAGGCGACAGCTGGCGGTCACGGGGCCGATAGCTTTGCATCAAACAGCGGTGAAATCATCATCACACCAAAAAGCCACGCCTCTTTCGTCATGCAGACCCCTGCGGGGACCATGTATGTTGATCCAGTCGGTGACCAGTCGATTTATGCCGATATGCCAGCCCCCGACATGATCATCATCACACACGAGCACGGCGATCACTACAATGCAGAAACACTTGCCGCGATCATGGGTGACGCAACCACAATGATCACAAACCCCGCGGTGTTCGAGATGCTGTCAGATGACATGAAAGCCCGCGCAACGGTCCTCGCTAACGGCGAAAGCATAATGGCAGGCGATGTGGAGATCGACGCGATCCCTGCCTATAACATCACAGAAGATCGTCTGAACTTTCACCCGCAAGGTCGTGACAACGGTTATGTAGTCAGTGTGGACGGACTCCGCGTTTATGTTTCTGGTGATACAGAGGACACACCAGAAATGCGCGCGCTTGAAAACATCGATATTGCGTTTGTTTGCATGAACTTGCCGTTCACAATGGATGCAGAATCTGCAGCCTCGGCGGTCAGTGAATTTGCACCCACTTACGTCTACCCATACCACTACCGTGGGCGTGACAATGGCACACAAGACCCTGCGGCCTTTGCAGAAATGTTGGCAGAAGGGATAGAGACCAAATTCGGTCCTTGGTACGGCTAATTCTTTAGTAAGTAAGGTGGATTTAGGTTCACCTTACTTTTCGTCCACCGCAGTCGCCGCATCAATCTCTGCGGCTTTCTTTTCGACCTGTGCTACGATGTGTTCAACCATATCTTCGTTCGATTGCTTGTGGCTCTGCTTGCCACCCAGATAGACCATCCCCGATCCGGCCCCGCCGCCAGTCCAGCCGACATCGGTCATCAACGCTTCGCCCGGGCCATTCACAACACAGCCGATAATCGACAAGGACATCGGCGTCTTGATATGCTCAAGCCGCTTTTCCAGCGCCTCGACCGTCTTGATCACGTCAAAGCCCTGACGGGCGCAGGACGGGCATGAAATAATGTTTACGCCACGGTGACGCAGCCCAAGAGATTTGAGGATTTCAAACCCCACCTTGACCTCTTCCACAGGATCAGCAGACAGGCTGACACGGATCGTGTCGCCAATGCCCATCCACAACAGATTGCCCAAACCAATAGCAGATTTGATGGTGCCAGTGGTCAAGCCACCCGCCTCCGTGATCCCAAGGTGAATTGGCGCATCTGTTAAGTCCGCCAACTGCTGATAAGCGGCGGCTGCCATAAACACATCAGACGCCTTGCACGAGATTTTGAATTCATGAAAATCGTTGTCTTGCAGGATCTTGATATGATCCATCCCGCTTTCAACCATCGCTTCAGGGCAAGGTTCGGCATATTTATCAAGCAGATGCTTTTCCAATGATCCCGCATTCACACCAATCCGGATCGCACAGTTATTGTCCCGTGCAGCCTTGATCACCTCTTTGACGCGCTTTTCGTCCCCGATGTTGCCGGGGTTAATTCGCAGACAAGCCGCACCAGACTCTGCCGCTTCAATACCGCGTTTGTAGTGGAAGTGGATGTCGGCCACGATCGGCACCGACACTTCTGGCACAATATGTTTGAGTGCTGCGCTTGAAGCCTGATCGGGGATCGAAATGCGCACAATGTCGGCGCCTGCAGCTGCGGCGGCTTGCACTTGCGCGATTGTGCCTTTGATATCCGTTGTTAGCGTATTCGTCATCGTTTGCACTGAAATTGGCGCGTCGCCGCCAACCGGCACATTGCCGACCATGATCTGGCGGGACTTGCGGCGATAAATATTGCGCCAAGGACGGATGTGGTTCAACGACATAGGGGTCAGCTTTCAAGTGCAGATCATTTCAAAGCAACCTAGGGCTCAAAACGATTGGCAGCAAGCCGTTGAAGCTGCGTCTATTGGTCCGTTATCGCCTGCGCAACATTCACGATCTCGGCCAGATCATTGTCCGCATCAAGATCAGCAATCGCGTATACTTCGGTCAGGCTCGCAGTTGTCAGTTCAACATTTGATGTTACGACACCACTCGATCCAACAGGGCCATAATGCACGCCATTAATGGCAAAATACATGGCACCACTTTCACCCACTCGCAAACGCGCGGGGTCCTCGGTAGCAGGCACGGCGAAATTCTGACCCGGCTCCATCACACCTTCAAAGATGATCGTTCCATCGGCAGATTGCACCCGCACCCATGCAGGACGGACTGCGACCAACTGTAATTCAGGGACAGGCAGCTCAACAACCTGAATTGCGGGCACAAGCGGTGTTACAAGGTCAGCCGCGGCCAAAACAGGCGCTCGCGACATTGTCAGGTCAGGCGCCAATGCACCGATATTGCCGGGGCTGAATGTCGAAATAGGTGCGTCACGCGCGACCAATACGGGCACATCGAGCGCTTGTGGACGATAAAGCCGGTTCAATGCTTCGGACGAAGGGGCCTGAAAACCTGCAAGCGTGTCATCAATCTGAACCGAATTCGTAGCACCTGCCAACGGATCAAGATCGGACACAACAACTGGCGTTTGTTCGACGGGCGCAAACTGTACTTTTTGAACTTCTTGCAAAACGGTCCAACCACCATACCCAAGCCCGCTGATCAAAGCGACAAGGACCATGACAGAGCCGATCGCACGCGGCTCAATACCAGAAAGCACAGCATCACATGCCGGAATGAACGGCGTGGCTGATGCCGAAAAGATATCTTTGCCTAAAGGGGCCGCGGATGGGTCATAAGACTTACCCTTCAGCGACGATGCTCTAGCGGACATGCCGTGGGCTGTGGCAAAGCCACTTTCTTTGCAGAATGTATCAAATGCCTGATCAGGATTCATATTCAGATAACGCGCATAGGACCGCACGTAGCCCGCAATAAATCCCGGGGTATCAAAGGCAGAAGGATCAGCATTTTCGATCGCCGCAATATAAGCGGCCTTGATCTTAAGCTCGCGCTGCACGTCCAACAGGCTTTTGCCCATTGTTGCGCGTTCACCCCGCATCAAATCGCCAAGACGCAAATCATAGGCGTCAAAACCTTTGGTTTTAACGTCCTCCGATGCGTCACTGCGCTTGAAGGTCTTCCCGATCATCGACTGTCCCGTCGCTTAATGCCCCTAGACGCAAGACTTATTCGAATCGAAAGAACAATCGCGCCTTCCTTAACACTAACACGTTGTGGCAGTTTATGCACAGGCCGAAAAAACGCTAACCTGCCAGTTCAGCGCGATTTAGCGCACAATGTGACCATAATCCATCCAAAGCGCTTACCAATGCATCCACTTCACGCGGCCCGTGCACGGGCGACGGGGTAAAGCGCAACCGCTCTGTTCCGCGTGGCACAGTCGGGAAATTGATGGGCTGCACGTAAATCCCGTACTCGGTCAACAACATATCCGAAAGTTTCTTAGTATGCACAGGATCGCCCACAATCAGCGGAACAATATGGCTGCCGTGATCAATAATCGGCAAACCCAGCCCCTTCAGCCGCAGTTTTAGGATTTTGGATTGAGTCTGATGCAGCGCGCGCGCAGCTTGATCTGTTTTCAAATGTGCCACTGACGCGGCTGCACCCGCAACCACGGCGGGCGGTAAGGACGTCGTAAAAATAAAGCCTGGCGCATACGACCGGACCGCGTCGCACATCTTGGCGCTTGCCGCAATATAGCCTCCCATTACGCCATACGCCTTGGCCAATGTGCCGTTGATGATGTCGATGCGGTCCATCAAACCGTCTCGCTCTGCAACGCCTGCCCCGCGTGGGCCGTACATGCCAACCGCATGGACTTCGTCGATATAAGTCAGCGCGCCAAATTCATCTGCCAAATCACACAGCGCTTTGATCGGCCCGAAATCACCGTCCATCGAGTAGATGGATTCGAAAGCAATCAACTTGGGGGCTGCAGGATCATCGCCCGCGAGCAGTTCACGCAAGTGCGCCACATCATTGTGCCTGAAAATCCGTTTGGCACCACCATTGCGGCGTACGCCTTCAATCATAGAAGCATGGTTCAGCGCATCAGAATAAATAATCAGGCCCGGAAAGAGTTTCGGCAACGTGCTAAGCGTGGCATCATTGGCGATATAGGCAGAGGTGAACAGTAGAGCTGCTTCTTTTTGGTGCAGGTCGGCCAACTCGGCTTCAAGGCGCTTGTGATAAACTGTCGTGCCGGAAATATTCCGGGTGCCGCCAGAACCCGCGCCTGTGGCATCAAGCGCCTCGTGCATGGCCGCCAAAACGGCCGGATGTTGACCCATCCCAAGATAATCATTGCCGCACCACACCGTCACAGGCAGATCAGTGCCGTCTTGCTTACGCCACGTCGCATGGGGGAACTGCCCGCGCTTACGCTCGATATCGATGAAGGTCCGGTAGCGGCCTTCTGCGTGCAAACGGTTGATTGCAGAGTCCAATTGGGCGTTGTAATCCACGGGTCGCGTCCTTTTCTTGCGTCTCAAAAGCCATATCGCGAGCGTCTTTTGAATCGTTCTAAGCCTCATATAGGGCGGTATCGCGTCCGACAAGACGTTACAAAGTGTCGCCCCTATTCGCGGTATTGATGCAGGTTCCAAGCGAAAGGTTCATTGATTTGCATCAAGTGGTGAGAGATTCTTAGCCCAAGCCAGCCTTATATGTAAACCTGTCCATATTTGGTAGGAGGTCATGGTGACAATTACAGTTACATTTTCAGCAAAGCCGCCAGAGCGCGATACCTTTCATCAGTGGTTCTTGGATAACTACAATACAATGATCCCGATGAACCCGCCCCAGATCGCCGCATTGCTGAGTGCAGACATCAATGCCGACGACATCTGGACAGAAGTGAATGACTATACGCCACCCCACGGTCGGCTGGCACTAGCCCATGACAAGAACGGCGTCCTTCTTGGAGGGGGCATGATGCGGACCATGCGACCTGAGCTGTGGAATTCAAATGCCCGTTTGTACGACCAGAGGGACGCCGGCTGGGACTAGGCCGCATGCTCATCCAAGCCCGACTTTATGCGGCACGCGAGATGGGTATGAAAAAAGTGTTTGCCTACACGCTGCGCGGCACGGTTGCTATGCAAGCGCTCTATAAGGCATTCGGCTTTCGCAAAATCGATCGCTACCCCGAAAGCCGCACCGCAATCAGCCTTCCTGCGCTGCAGCCGGAATTGCGGTATTCTCAGCTGGATCTTTAGGCACGCCACCTTGACCTTCCACGCACAAGAGACAACCCTGCGGCAAATCTCCTTAGATAGGCTGCCCCATGACCCTTGATCCCGTCCTTGCCCGTATTGACGCCGACCTACCCGATGCCATTGAACGTCTACTGGACCTGTTGCGCATCCCTTCAATCTCGACCGATCCGGCCTATAAGGACGATTGCGAGACTGCAGCGGATTGGCTGGTTGCGGACCTGCAGTCCATCGGGTTTGAGGCGTCCAAGCGCCCTACCCCCGGTCATCCGATGGTCGTTGCAAATTCCGGCGGCACTGGGCCGCATATCCTGTTTTATGGTCACTACGACGTTCAGCCGGTTGATCCGTTGAACCTGTGGGACCGCGATCCTTTTGATCCGCAAGTCGAAGACACGCCCAAGGGCAAAGTCATCCGTGGTCGCGGTGCCGGTGATGACAAGGGTCAGCTGATGACCTTTATTGAGGCTTGCCGCGCGTGGAAAAAAGAACGCGGTACACTGCCCGCCAACATCACGATTTTTTTCGAGGGCGAAGAGGAATCTGGTTCGCCGTCGCTGACCCCCTTCATGGAAGAAAACCGCGCAGAATTGACCGCCGATATCGCGCTGATTTGTGACACGGGGCTATATGATGACGACACGCCAGCAATCCTTACCCAACTGCGCGGAATGTTGAGCGAAGAGCTAACCATCATCGGGCCAAACAAAGACCTGCATTCGGGCATGTACGGCGGTTTGGCTATGAACCCTGCGCGTGTTTTGGCAAAAGTCATCGCAGCACTGCACGACGAAAACGGGCGCGTCACTGTGCCAGACTTTTATGAAGGCGTTCCAGAGCTTTCCAACGAACTTGCCGCTGCATGGGATAATCTGAAATTTGACGAAAAGCATTTCTTGGGTGAGGTCGGCCTTTCCGAACCCGCAGGCGAACGCGGTCGCCACCCGCTTGAAATGATCTGGTCGCGCCCGACTTGCGAAGTGAACGGTATTTGGTCGGGCTATACCGGCGACGGATTCAAGACTGTGCTACCTTCCCAAGCCGATGCAAAGATCAGTTTCCGGCTTGTTGGCACGCAGGACCCACTAAAGATCCGCGAAAGCTTTCGCAAAATGGTGCAAGGCATGTTGCCCGCCGATTGCACTGTCAGCTTCAAAAGCCATGGAGCCAACGCAGCCGCTCAGATGACTACAACACATCCTGCGTTCAATCAGGCCCGCAAAGCACTGTCAGACGAGTGGCAGAACGCTGCGGCCTTTGTAGGCGGCGGAGGGTCGATCCCGATTGCAGGTCATTTCAAAAATATCCTTGGAATGGATGCGATGCTGATCGGGTTCGGCAAAGACGATGACGGAATCCATTCACCCAACGAAAAATACGACCTGTCGTCGTTTCACAAGGGAACCAGATCATGGGCACGGATTTTGCATGCGATGACGTCGTAGGGCCCTGTGACAAGAAGCAGCGATGAAAATGCGTACCCTCAATAGACCGCTCCTTAGCGTCCTCATTTGCGCTATTCTTGGAATGACCATACTGATCATAATGACCCCCAGCATGGACGCGACGATCATTGGTCGTGCTACAGGTTGGATGCTGCTCGTTTTGCTGGTGGCTGGCCGCAAAGCATTGTGGAAAAAACCGGATCACAGCTTCTTTGTTTTGCTGTTCTGCGGCCTACTCATCTTTCCAATAGTCGGGACAGCACGTGCATGCAGGCGGCTTGATCTGTTTAGTTTCTTCTTTCATATTCAATTTGAGATGGGCATTGAAGCCCTTAAAGGCTTTGAGAAATACATCGCGCAAGGGCTTATCAGCACCAAGCTGGTTGTCCTTGGTATCTTTTTTCTCAGAAACCTTTGGTCACTGCGAGGTTGGGCGATTTGGGCTGGTGTCGCTTTCTTTGTGTTCGCCAACCGAATGTCTCTCTGAGGACTGAAAGTCTTGAGTTCGGATGCACTCAACAATGATCTGGCTATCCACCTGAATGTGCCCGAAGTATCTGCGCCAAGCATAACACCCGACCTGATAATGGTTTATTTTGAAGTGATCGAACGCCCCCCGAAACCCCTTCTGCATACAGCGAGGCGTTCGCCGGGTTGCGCCCCCTTGCTGACGAAAGCACTGAACTGACTGGCTTCATGCAAGTAGAAGGCACGGGTGGTCGCTTGGCGGGGTTGTTACAACGCAATGTGGAGTGCCGTTTCTGCAAAACCAAACCTGTCTGAGCGACGTGCTGGCGGGTTTGGGGTACAACAATGCCGTTGTCGTGGGATCGCCTATTACTTTTGCCGGACAGGTGCATTTTGCGGCCAGCCACAACATTCCTAGGATTATTGATCAAACAGTGATGGAGGCGAACTCGCCGATCGATGTTTTTTCACGCGCGCGTCCAGGATACGCTGTGGATGACCAAATGGTGTTTGCCTTTGGGCGCGACCTTTACGATGAATTTACGGCAAAAGAGCAGCCACTGTTCATATCTTTGCAAACGGGCGGGCCGCACGGCGCATCTGGTTATCTGTCCCGCAATTGCAAGCCAAACGATGTTGCCGTAATGAGCGGCAACGTGGCCGCGACGACGGCCTGCATGCTTCAAAGCACGTTTTCGTTCATTGAACATGTTCGCGAAACGCGCGGCGATCGCTCGATTGTCATTATGGTCACATCGGATCATTTGAAACATGCGCCCGAATTCTTCCGCAACTACCCACTTGAGGATCGCAGAAACTTTGTGACCTTTATGAGTTTGGGCTTTGACAATCCGGTCGCCAATGCGGGGGACACGGTTTCTGCGCAAGCACCCATGATTGACATCTACCCTAGCCTACTGGCTTATCTGGGGATTGGCCCCACTGATGGTCGTGCTGCTCTAGGCATTTCAATTTTCGGAGAAACACCAACGCTAGTCGCACAAAAAGGCTTTCGCGGCCTCAATGAAGCGCTTTTGTTCGCGCAGGCTCTGGTCACCAAAATTTGGGAGTAGACGCGCTCATACGAGTGCTAAGCCAATACATAAACTACAATCTTTGTGGATAAGTGGCGCGGTTGACGGGGCTCGAACCCGCGACCCCCGGCGTGACAGGCCGGTACTCTAACCAGCTGAGCTACAACCGCGCGTGAGGGGCGGAATAATCCGAGCAAGGCGAAGCGTCAACGCAAAAACAACATCGCAATGCAGTTTTTATGCCGCGACCTTTCGATCACTTTCGTAAGACATTCTTTGTGTGGGAAAATAAGGGAGTGGCGCGGTTGACGGGGCTCGAACCCGCGACCCCCGGCGTGACAGGCCGGTACTCTAACCAGCTGAGCTACAACCGCGCATCTCCTTGTCCAGTAAGCTTACCGAACGCTGTGCTTCTATGGGGGGCGGCCCGTCCCGTCAAGCGCTCTAACGGTCCGGCAGCGGAATAAATTCAGCGTCGTCACCGGGGGGCAATTGAAAGCGGCCATTTTTCCAATCACCCGCACGCCACGCTTCTTTGGCCTCCTCAATCCGCTCTTTGCTGGAGGCCATGAAATTCCACCAGATATACCGCTGCCCATCCATCGTCGCACCGCCCAACAGCAACACACGTGCGCCTTGCGCGCCTGCTTTCATGCTAACGCGATTACCGGGGCGGAACACCATCATCTTGCTCGCTTCAAAGGTCTGACCCGCAATATCGACGCAACCTTCCAACACATAGGCCCCACGATCTTCATGGTTGTCTGGCAGTGGCATGGCTGTGGAAGATCTCATGTTAGCTGTCTGCTAATCGGAAGCGGCCAAGACCTCTCCTGCGTAGGCGTCCATTAGTTCTGCTCCGAATTCCTCTGCACCTTTGCTACGCAATTCAGCGATGTGATTGAAAGCATCGTCGCGGACCTCCCGGCTTGGATAGACAGTCACAATGGTAAACCGGTCCAATTCGGCGTCCATAAGCATTGAGTGCTTCGCCCCTAAGGCCAAAAGCCCAGGGAAGTATTTACGCTGCATCAGTTCCGTCACATGCTGTAGTGTCTCGGTCTCACCTGTCATTCGCCACATCGTGATTGATACAAAACTCATCTGGTCGACCTCCAATGAGGGCCAGCATATCACAGAAGCTCACCCTATTCCGCATAATTCAAGCAACCAGTTCGCTCTGGCGACATTCGGTAGCCAGCAATCCTTTGTAGGATCTGACATTAGCGGAGCTGTGAGCCGCTGCCTTTCTTATGCCTGTGTTTGGCAACCTGCCGCGATGCTACCTCAAGCTCGGATGCATTCACGGCTCTTGGGGGGCATTCTCCGGTTGATAGAAGTCAGAGTTCTTCTGCCGCCCAGCCAACCACCAGCCTGACTGTTGCGGCCAAGTCTTAAACAGAGTGTCGTGGCCAAGAGTTTGCGCTGCATGCAGCGCCCACATCGGATCAACAAGCGCCTCCCGACCGAGTGCAATCAGATCAGCTTGGCCCTTTGCAAGAATGTCCTCAGCTTGTTATGGGTGGGTGATTAGCCCAACGGCCATAGTCATTATATCGGCCTCGTTGTGAACCCGCTCGGCATAGCCGACTTGGAAGCCAGGTTGACGCTTCTGTCCGCCGTTCGCCATCGCCGCAACGGTAATACCGCCGAACGAACAGTCGATGACATCAACCCTGATCTGTTTGAGTTCTTGCGCGAGCACAATGGTGTCGTCCAGTGACCAACCTTCGGGGAGGCCATCAACCGCAGAAGTGCGGAAGAACAGCGGCAAATCACTCGGCCAGGTGGCACGCGCTATTTGCGCAACCTCAAGTGCCAGCCTCATCCGTCCAGAAAGATCGCCGCCATATCTATCGGAGCGTTGATTGGAGATTGGAAAAAGAAAACTATGAATAAGATACCCATGTGCGCCGTGAATTTCGGCAACCTTGTAGCCAGCAGCAACGGCGCGCCGCGCGGCTGAAGCATAATCGTCAATAAGTGCGTAGATCTCTGTTTCTGAAAGTTCGTGTGGGACGGGCCAGCCCTCAATGATTGGCAAGGCGGATGGTCCGATCGGTGTCCACGGCATATCGCCGCGGTTGAAATCTGCTTGGTCTAAAGGGCCGTTTCCGAACCATGGCCGCTGCATGCAGCCCTTGCGACCCGCATGGCCTAACTGGATCGCTGGTTTGGCCCCGTTGCGCAAAGCAAATTGCGCGACCGCGCATGCCTAGGTATCTGGCTATCGGTTCACAAACCGGGACACCCATGGGTTATCCGGCCGCATTTTTGCACTGCCGTTGCTTCTGTAAAGACGATGCCGGCACCCCCTATGGCGAAACGCCCCAGATGCACCAGATGCCAATCGTCCATATGCTCTTCATGCGCGGAGTATTGGCACATAGGCGAGATAACAATACGATTGCGTGTCTCTAGACCGCGCTATTTCAGGGGCTGAAATAAGTGAGGCAGCGCAGTCATGTGATATACTATACTTTGTTCTCATCATGCTACATCTAGCGATGTCGACTCGCAACGCGCGACCACGCATTGAACTTGTCACGGTTTGATGCCGCTCCTTTGATAACATTTACTCCAACAGAGGAGATGAACAACCGGCCTAGGACTTCGCAAGGGACTCTCCGGCCTCCAGTGAGTATATTGGTGTGCAGCCATTCCTCCGGCATGTGGTGCGCGCAGAGGATTGTCGTCCTTTTAGTTGACCGACGCAATCTTCAGGCCTTCGCTGCCATCGTCTGACATGCCTGAAGTTCAGGACAAGGCGGGCCTTACTTTGACTAATGGATTCAGGGCCACTGGTAGGCCTTGGCACTATGCCACGTTCTTCCAAAACCCGTCTGCATGTTTGAAGGATATTGCACATCATCGAACAGCAAAAAGGCAGGTCCCTAGGAGCCAGCCTTGATGTCGCGGGCCTCCGATAGAAGCGGCGCTTGATGTCCCCTGCTTACTTTGCAGCAGTTGTCTTCGAGCCAAAAGTCTCGCCTGTGCCGGCCGTCTTCGCAGCCGAAGTAGCTTCCTCGCCAAAGTTTTTGCCGGCAGCCATCAATAGTTCGAGCGTGTCAGTCTGGGCATTTTTTGCATTGTCTGCGAAGGCCGTCATGTGCTCTGTGGCCGCCTTGGAAAATCCGGCGGCGAAATCTGTCATTGCCTGCATATAGTCCGTCGGTGCCGATTTGGCATTCGAGACGTCCAACAGGCTTTTCAGCGAGTGTTGGGTCCACTGCTGGGAGATCGCTGCCGACTTTTCGACAGTGTTCAGAGCCACAGTGCTGATCTTCTCAATGAGCTCGGCGCTGGATTTGAAAGCGCCCTCTGCTGCGGAAGTATCGATCGGAAGATCTGCCATCGCGCCTTTCAGCATCGCGGTCGTGTCATGTGTGTTGTTCATCTGGAAATCCTTTGGGCTGGCGGGACCATCCCTACTGTCTGCGTCTACCAAATACCTAATTGCTCTCGAGCAAATCATGCAAGTCCTCCTGATCTACGCATACTGGGTCCTTTCCTTCAAGCCAAAAGGGTACTTCTCAAAGCCTATGATAACCATCGCCGGCAACCAGGGGGCAAAGCTGATCTGGACAACCCTCTTGTCACGCCCTCTCCATTTGATGCTACGGTGGACGGGGAACCTGAGACTCCATAGGGATGTTCAATGAGCGCACCGAATAACAATATGAAACGCGGCCGACTTCGACAAAGATTGCCGTGACAGTGCTGCTCAATTCCCTGCCAGAAACAACCCACGCGGCGCTATTGCAGGCAGAGCAAATAACTGTGGGCTTCGCAATTGTTCTGCTCTGCGTAATGTTGGGCATCATATTGGCTGATCGGCGCAAGCCGACCCAAATAACGCACATATCCTCTAATAACATGGAGAACCTATCGTGAAGATTCTTGGCTCAACCTATCTGCCCATAATGCAAAGACTTGCGGAAAAAATCACTGGGACGGCTGAGCTCTGCGACTTCAACGAAAAGGTTCCGCTGGCCGATCAGCTCGCCGACATCAATGTCCTGATGCTGGGGCACCAGAAGGTCACCGCCGACGATCTCGACCGCGCGCCAAGGTTGCGGCTCATTCATCAGCACGGGCGCGGCACTGATAGTCTCGATCTTGGTGCAGCGTCCGAACGGGACATCGTCGTTGCGAACGTGCCGGGCGGAAACAGCGTAGCTGTTGCCGAGCACTGCCTTGCTTTGATGCTGTTCCAGGCGAAACAGTTGGGTTTCACAGGAGCGTTCATTGAGCGACGCATCGTAGGTGCCCCACCAGGGGTTCAGATCAAGGGCAAGTCCCTTCTGATTGTCGGACTCGGGGCAGCCGGCAGCGAACTCGCACGGATGGCTCGGGCTTTGGGAATGCGGGTGCTGGCAACTAAGCGGCGACCAGACCCAGCGCAAGCCGCCGACGTCGACGTTCTTCGGGGTCCCAGCGAATTACACAGCCTCCTGCCGGAGGCGGATTTCGTCGTTGTTCTAGCCGCCCTGACAGAGGAGACGCGCGGCCTAATCGGGGCGCAAGAGTTGAATCTGATGAAACCGAAGGCGTTTCTGATCAACGCCGGCCGAGGCGCCCTAGTCGACTACGAAGCGCTTTGCGCGGCACTCGAAATGGAGAGCATCGCGGGCGCGGCCTTCGATACATTCTGGGCTGAACCAGCCGACCCGAAAGATCCAATCCTCGGAATGGCAGGGTTCCAGCTTACACCGCATGTGGCCGGCTTCAGCGACGTGGCAATAGAACATGTTACCGAGATCATTGCTCAGAACATCCGCAGCTTGGCCATAAATGGCCCCATTCTCAATGTTGTAGCTGGTCCGGTTAGACGCATTCGATATGCAGCGGCCAACGACCTTGGTTGATGTCAAATTTTACTGTCGCGTCCTATTCCACGCTCACTATCTTATACCGATGTTTCACATATACACGAAGCTAGAGCCTGTCTCTGCGAAGCCGTGGAAAGCAACCATCAACCTGAAAATTGTCAATGTCAGTAAAACTGACCTGGCAAAAATATCGAGTAGATACCCCGCCAAAAAGCTATGACAGCCTCAAATAGATTAATGGGTCCAGAGCCTAAGAAATGCAAAAAAAACGGTTGCAATGTCCTGGACGGAGA
>JBLHTS010000015.1:0-25932 GCA_047627695.1 Yoonia sp.
CGATCCGAGCGGTTTCCATGGCGTCATAAAGGTCCTGTGCCATCTGGCCTTGCGGCATATAGCGAGCAGACAACCTAGGATCGTGGAATTTATGGCGCAGTGCAAAAGCATCAGCAGTGCCGCGCGCCAATAAAACTTCTTCCCGCGTCATGCGGCGCGACACTTGCGGCAAGCGGATTGTGTCCGCGGTTTGACCTGCGGGGTCCACTGAATAAGTCACAGACAACTCTGGATCGTTGGCCATGACTTTTGTGGCTTCGGCCAACGCCTTTTTGAATGGATCGGCTGGGTTGTCAGATGGCTTGCTCATAGCGATGGTCCTTTGCTGAGCGACAAACTAGAACTCGGGTTGGGCAAAGACCAGTGCTTGTAGGCAGGAAACCTGCCTTAGCCGTCGTCAAATTCCGGTTCTTCGAAGGTAATCCCAGCGTCGGGATCAATCTCGAAGGGATCTTCGGCTAATTGATGCAGCGTGACCAGTTCTGCCACACCGGGCAGCATGTTGCCCGCCTCGTCCACGAATGCCAGTCTTGGACGGTAGGTCTTGCCGCCAATCACGATCTCACCCTCGTCGAAAAGGTAAGCCAGTTCAGTGACGATGCCTTCAACGTTAGCCTTGGCCAGTTCTTCTGTCATGCTATCGGCAAAAAGCGGCAACAGCAAATGGGCCATCAAACTTGCGGTTGATTCGGCTAAATCCTCGTGGCTGACCTGATAATCGGCAGGCAGTTTGGTTCCAATTTTCATCTTCATGAGGATACTCCAATCTGAAAACACTTAGAGGTTAAGTGACGTAACATGCCCGCACGACAAACGAAAAATACCGCGCATTTATGTTAGCGCGGTATCAAAAACTTTAAAACTGTCTTGTGCGTTTATCCAAGACTTAGGCTGGCTGCACTTTCTGGCAATTCCTCGTCAAAACAACGCTGATAGAACTCAGCCACTGTTTGGCGTTCAAGCTCGTCACATTTGTTGAGGAACGACAGGCGGAAGGCATAGCCTACGTCTTGGAATATGCGTGCATTTTCAGCCCAAGCGAGCACCGTGCGTGGCGACATCACCGTGGACAGATCGCCGTTCATGAACGCTGTGCGGGTCAGGTCCGCGACAGTCACCATCTGGCTAATCGTCCTGCGGCCTTTTTCGGTGTTGAAATGCGGCGACTTGGACAGAATGATCGCGGCCTCTGCATCATGGCTCAGGTAGTTGAGCGTCGCGACAAGCGACCAGCGGTCCATCTGTGCTTGATTGATCTGCTGGGTGCCGTGGTAAAGGCCGGTCGTGTCACCCAAACCAACAGTGTTTGCTGTTGCAAACAAACGGAAATACGGGTTTGGCGTAATGATTTCGTTCTGGTCCAGCAGCGTCAATTTACCGTCAGCTTCCAGCACACGCTGGATCACGAACATGACGTCCGCGCGGCCGGCATCATATTCGTCAAAGACGATCGCAACAGGGTTGCGCAGCGCCCATGGCAGAATTCCCTCGTGGAATTCAGTCACCTGAACGCCGTCGCGCAACTTGATGGCGTCTTTACCGATCAGGTCGATCCGGCTGATGTGGCTGTCTAGGTTCACACGCACAGCGGGCCAGTTCAAACGGGCCGCAACCTGTTCGATATGTGTCGATTTACCTGTGCCATGATACCCTTGGATCATCACGCGGCGGTTATATCCAAAGCCGGCAAGGATCGCCAAAGTCGTATCGGGATCGAATTTATATGTGCTGTCGATGTCAGGCACGCGGTCCGTACGTTCCGCAAAGCCTTTGATCTTCATATTGCTATCGATGCCAAAAACCTCGCGGACCGAAATCTCTTCGGTTGGTTTCGCGTGCATGTCTGTCGTGCCGTCAGCCATCTTTGGTGCCTTTGTACTTTGTCATTTCCGTCGGTTCGGAAATGCAACATAAAGCGCGGCGCTGCAAGGGAAAGGGCAGATTGGTATAGTCATTGGTGCGCGTCTGGACCCTATGACAGCCGATCACATGCGCGTGGTTTACTGTCGTATCGCTAGGTTTTGGCCTAAAACACCTGATATGTATCTGACAAACAGATAGGATTGCCCCATGATGAACCGCCGTACTTTTGCTTTGACTGCCCTTGCAGCCGCGACCGCCCCGGCGGCGCTGATCGCGCAGGAATTTGAAGTGACCCGCACAGAGGCAGAGTGGCGGGCGATGTTGACCGACCTGCAATACAGTGTGATGCGCGAAGAAGCGACCGAGCGGTCCGGCAGTTCGCCACTGGACCAAAACTATGCTGACGGAACGTATTTTTGCCGAGGCTGTGATCTACCGCTTTATCCGTCAGCGACTAAATACGACAGTGGCACTGGATGGCCCAGCTTTTTTGAAAGCCTTTTAAATGCGGTTGCCACCAAACCAGACCGCATGCTATTCAGCGTCAGAACCGAAGTTCAATGCCGTCGTTGTGGCAGCCACTTGGGTCACATATTTGATGATGGACCTCAGCCGACTGGCAAGCGGCACTGCCTGAATGGGGTAAGCTTGGTGTTTCGCGCGTAATTTTTGGCCAAGATAACATATAATTCTTCGCCGTTCACGCCAAAGTCGTGAATAATGATTGATTTATTTTACGCCTGATTGGTGATTTTCGAAAGTTTTGCGCCAGCTTTTTTCAAAAAGTGATAAACCGCAGCTATTTATCAACACTCTTTAAGCGTGCGCGGATACCTGCCGATTTTCTCTTGTTGGGGGCTGGGAAATGTGGCAGATTTGTGGAGAAATTAAGTTGATTACTGTGCCGCATCGTGCATTTGACATTTCTGAGTGCACCTGCGCCACTTCAGTTTGTGGGTTCGGAGGTGTGCAATGTATGCGCGGTTAGAAAATTCTGAAAATAGTCATACTGCCAGAAAGTCGCCTTTGGGCGCCTATTTGGCTGTTGTGCTCGTATCAATTTTTATGACGATGATCGTCATGGCAGGTGTCGAGGGAGAAGCGGCCATTCCAGCAGAACCTTCGCGTTATGCCGCCTGGACAGTCTTTTCCGGCGCATTTGGAGGTGCGGTTGCGCTGTATGCAGGTCGCGGGTGGTTGGGGTTGCCCAGTGCGCTTGGCCTTGCGCGTGCGATTGTTGGTAGTCTCGCAGTGGCCTTAATCGGCGCATCTATTGCCGGCGCATTAATCCTACCAATTTATGGCGCATTTTATGCTCCTATAATGATGGCGACCGAATTCGTGGAAAGACCTGTGATTGCGGCGCTGTGGCTTGCTGTGCTTCTTGCCGCTCACTTTATGCTGATGCCACGCTTAAAAACGTCAGCCAAGCAAACCGCAGATTCGCAGTTGTCAGCTTCTGAACTAAGCGCGCTAACGCTCGCGCAATTCCATGGTCGCAAGTAGGGTTGATTAGACCGACCAGCCGGTTGCGCTAGTCAGTCCTAATTCAAATGCGCTAAGTCTATGGCTTGTCACGGAAATTGCGGCTGATTTTGATCTGGTCCCAAGCCCAAACAACCTCTGACAGTTGTTCTTCTTGGCTGCGGTCGCCGCCATTCATGTCCGGGTGCAGGACTTTGATCAACGCCTTGTAAGCTTTACGGATTTCTTGCTTTGACCAATTGTCCTTGGCTTCAAGAATTTCGACTGCGCGGCGTTCAGTTGGCGGCAGTTTACGGCCCACGGCAGCCCCGCGACCTGGATTGCGCGTCGCGTTCTCACCCAGCACCTGATGTGGATCATCGACGCCCAAACGGGCCCAAGCGCGTTCTTCGGTGCTACGCTTGAATGGCTTTGTAGGGCGTTCCCAAACACGGTCACTGTCCATCTGTGCGGCCAATTCGGCCTCTGACGTGGTATCAAAGAAATTCCACTTCAGGTTATATTCACGGACATGTTGTTGGCAAAACCACAAATAATCATCCAGCACATCTGGTGACTTCGGAGCACGGTATTTGCCCGCCTCAGAGCAGCCGCCGTGATCACACACGCGAGTTGATGTCTCAGACTCACCAGACATACCGCGCCGACCACGCGGGTTCTTTTTCTTGGAGCTCGACACGGACATGTCAAAACCAAATGGATCATCTTTCTTCATTGTGCGCCTCAGACCTTTTAGACTCGGAGAAGTAACTTTAGACTGTGCAGCCAGAGATAGAAGAGGGTGGACCCAAAATAATGACACTTGAGACAGAAATTCGTCAGGCTTTAGGGGCTTTGGGCCCCGCACATCTGGATGTTATCAATGAAAGCGCCTTGCACAGTGGTCATGCAGGTGATGATGGGTCGGGTCAAAGCCATTGGCGGATCGTGATCAAGGCCGCAGGGTTAGACGATATGTCGCGCATCGCGCGGCACCGCGCCATTCATACGGCCTTGGGCAAGGACATCATCGGGCGCATTCACGCGCTGGCGATTGATATTCAGTAATTATTGTGCTACCGTGCCTGCGTCTGGATTTTCGTCGGGCTTTGGCGTTTCGGGGTCTTGGAGAATCAGCTTTTCAGGGGCTGGTACTGGATTAACCTTGGCTGCTGCAATCATCGGCGGCTCTGGTGGTCGCAGGGCGGGGGTGTCAGCGGTTTTGACGCGGCGGAAAACAAGCATGTTCTGGTAAACGGTTGTCCTGCTCATCAAGCCTTCGCGCTGTTCGCTGGGCAAGGTATCGGCGCGCATGTATTCCCACCCGCTAACAGCCTGTTCGTTCATTGCTGTTTGCAGAGCATTGGCAAAGCGGTCTTCGGCTGTCTTTAGCCCTTTTGCTTTCAAACCACGCGCGGGTGCCGGGATCACTTTATATTCGTAGACCATGACGCCCCCTTGTTTCCACCCGAACGAATGTATCAAATATTAATCAATTCCGCCATCGTTTTAGCGGCTTTAGGCAAAGCCGCACTTTAGAGGCCGAGTTTTTCCGCAACCATCTGGTTTACAGCCGCAGGGTTTGCCTTGCCGCCGGTGGATTTCATCACTTGCCCTACGAACCAGCCAATTAGCTTTGGATTGGCTTTAGCTTTTTCGACCTGCGCGGGGTTTGCTGCGATGATTTCATCAACTGCAGCTTCAATCGCACTTGTATCGGTAACCTGTTTCATGCCATCGGTTTCGACGATCTCTGTCGGGTTGCGGCCTGTCGTGTAGCAGATTTCAAACACGTCTTTGGCGATTTTGCCGTTGATGTGGCCTGCTTTGATCAGGCCGATTAATTCGCCCAATTGATCAGCAGCGACAGGGCTGTCCTCAATGTTGTGGTCTTCTTTCTTGAGGCGGCCGAAAAGTTCATTGATTACCCAGTTGGCGGCCAGTTTTCCGTCGCGACCTTCTGCGACTTTTTCGAAGAATTCGGCATTCGCGACCTCTGCGGTCAGCACTGATGCGTCATAGTCTGACAAGCCAAATTCGCCTATGAATCTGGCTTTTTTGTGGTCTGGAAGCTCTGGCAAGGACGCTTTTATCTGATCAACCCAAGCCTGTTCGATTTCCAGTGGCAGCAGATCAGGGTCGGGGAAATAGCGGTAGTCGTGCGCCTCTTCCTTGGACCGCATAGAGCGTGTTTCGTTCTTGTCCGGATCATAAAGACGCGTTTCCTGCACGACTTCTTTGCCGTCTTCGATCAGCGCGATCTGGCGGCGGGCCTCGAAATCAATCGCCATCTGGATAAACCGCATCGAGTTCATATTTTTGATCTCGCAACGGGTGCCGAGGTGGGCGAAATCTTGCGTCTCCCAATATTTCTCATACTCACCCGGACGGCAGACGGACACGTTCACGTCGGCGCGCAGGTTGCCGTTTTGCATGTTGCCATCGCAGGTGCCTAAATAGCGAAGAATTTGGCGCAGCTTGACGACAAATGCTGCCGCCTCTTCGGGACCGCGTATGTCGGGACGGCTGACGATTTCCATCAACGCAACACCGGTGCGGTTCAGGTCGACGAAGGACATGTTGGGATCCATGTCGTGGATAGATTTGCCTGCGTCCTGTTCAAGGTGAATACGCTCGATGCGCACATTGCGCGCCTCGCCATTGCCTATTTCGACCAGTACTTCGCCCTCACCGACAATAGGGTGGTACAGCTGCGAAATTTGGTAACCTTGCGGCAGGTCGGGGTAGAAATAGTTTTTGCGGTCAAAGGCGGAAAACAGATTGATCTGCGCATTCAGCCCAAGTCCGGTTTTGACGGCTTGTGCAATGCAACCTTCGTTGATCACTGGCAACATACCCGGCATGCCCGCATCCACAAAGGCCACGTTGCTGTTCGGCTCTGCGCCGAACTGCGTCGATGCGCCCGAGAAAAGTTTGGCCTTTGTGGCCACTTGCGCGTGGACCTCAAGTCCGATCACCAGTTCCCAATCGCTGGTCGCACCGGCGATGACTTTAGGGGCGGGGCTTTTGTATGTGAGGTCGAGCATTAGGCGCTTCCTTTTGTCTGCGTTGCCTTCGTTTAAAAGAAGGCGCAGGCAGCTTCAAGTGAACATGCGGTGTTGCCTGCGCTGATGACTAGCCCAAGATGCGGGTCACCATTTCAGTTGTGTCACCCGAAAGGTCAGGTGTCTGGGCAATCCGCCGCAGCGCCGCTAGCATTTTGGCCTGCCGATCCGCGCCATACCGTTTCCACGTGTCAAAAGCCGACGACATTCGCGCGGTGGTCTGCGGGTTGACCGCATCAAGCTTGATCAGCCAGTCCGCAAGCAGCGCATAGGCATCCCCTGAACCGTGATGAAAACCGGCCGTGTTTGCCTTGAGCCCGCCAAAAACCGCGCGGAATCGGTTCGGATTCTTGAAGTCAAAGGCAGGGTGCTTGGTCAGCCTTGTCGCCGTGCTCGCTGCCGTTTCAGGGGCGGCAAGGCTGACTTGCAAGCCAAACCATTTGTCCATGACCAAGCGGTCGTGCTGCCATTGGACTTCGAACGCGGCCAATTCCAGTTGCCCCTTTGAGATCATCAAAAGTGCGTGCAAAGCGCCCAATTGTTGGGTCATGTCGTTCGCTGTGGCAAACTGCGCTGTTGCCTGCTTGCCCCCATCAAGTTTGCTGATCAGCGACAAGGCAGCATTACCCAATGCACGTTTGCCGGCGGAAATGGCGTCGGGTGCGTAAGGCCCTTTGACTGCCATCTGCGCATAAATCCGCGGCAGCATGTCTTGCAGGTGCTGTGCGATGTGCAGCTTTAGTGTTTCATGTGCTTGGTTGATTGTTGTTGGATCTGGTGTGCCACTTGCATCAAAAATCGCCTGCGCTGTTTTTTCTTCGCTAGGCAGGCGCAGCAGCAAGGCCCGGAACGCCGGATCAAGGCTGTCGTCGCGCAGCACGGCGGCAAGCCCGTCCAAGAAGGCATTTGCTGGGGTCGCGTCTTTGGTAACCATGCGGACCAGCAGGTCTTGGGCCAAAGTCTGGCCGGCCTCCCATTTGTTAAACGGGTCGGTGTCATGCGCCAAAAGCAACGCACGCGCGTCCTCCGACACATCGTGTTTCAAGATCACAGGGGCAGAAAAGCCGCGCAAAATTGACGGGATCGGCTTTGAGGCGAGGCCCGAAAAGGTAAAGGTCTGTTCTGTTTCACAGAGTTCCAGAACGGTAGTTGGCGTCACCTCGACACCCTGTTCATCCAACAGTCCAACGGCAATCGGGATCAATAGCAGCTCTTTTTGACCCTGATCGGGGGTGGCAGGCGTGTCTTGGCGCAAGTGTAATTGATAGGTTCCGTCTGCAAAGCTGTCCGTTACCGTCACGCGGGGCGTGCCTGCTTGGCTGTACCATTTCGCAAAATGGTCAAGATCACGGCCCGTGGTGTCGGTAAATACCTGCAGCCAGTCCTCGATCGTGGCCGCATCACCATCGTGGCGTTCAAAATAAAGATCAAGCGCACGCGCATAGGCGTCATCACCGACAAGCAGCTTGAGCATCCCGATAATCTTGGCGCCTTTTTCGTAGACTGTAGCAGTGTAGAAATTGTTTATTTCGACAAAGCTGTCGGGGCGGACGGGATGGGCCAACGGGCCGCCATCCTCGCGGAACTGGTAGGCACGCAGCATTAACGCGTCGTCGATGCGCTTGACCGCATGGCTGCGCATATCGCCGGTGAATTGCTGGTCACGAAAAACGGTCAGCCCTTCCTTCAGGCACAATTGGAACCAATCGCGGCAGGTGATCCGGTTGCCGGTCCAGTTGTGGAAGTATTCATGTGCGATAATCGCCTCGATCCGTTCAAAATCGGCGTCCGTCGCGGTTTCCGGTGAGGCGAGTACAGCAGAGGCATTGAAGACGTTCAGCCCTTTGTTTTCCATTGCGCCCATGTTGAAATCATCGACGGCCACGACGTTAAAAATATCAAGGTCGTATTCGCGGCCATAGACATCTTCGTCCCATTTCATCGATGCCTTTAGCGCGCCCATGCCAAAGGCGCATTTGGCCTCATCAAGGCCAGGACGGACCCAGATGTTCAGGTCAACATGCTTGCCGGATTTTGTGGTGAACGTGTCAGGGTGAGCAACCAAATCGCCTGCGACCAATGCAAACAGATATGCTGGTTTTGGCCAAGGATCGTGCCATTCGGCCCAGCCATCGCGAGCGTCCGTTGGATTTCCGTTGGACAGCAACACTGGCAAGTCGCCTGCAATGCGCACAGTAAACACAGACATCACATCGGGCCGGTCGGGGTAGTAAGTGATCTTGCGAAAGCCCTCGGCCTCGCATTGCGTGCAATACATGCCGTTTGACATATAAAGCCCCTCAAGGGCGGTGTTGGTGGCTGGGCTAATCTCCACCTCGGCCTCGAACACGAACGGCGCGTCAGGGACGGCACAACGCAGGCCTTCTGCGTCTAGGTCTGGCGTAATGGCAGTGCCGTCAATTTTAACGCTGATCAGTTTCAGGTCTTGGCCTTGCAAGAAGAAATCGCTGCTGGCCGCATCAGGATTTGGCCGGAATGCAATGTGAGACGCAACGCGCGTGGTGTTTGGGTTCAGGTGGAATGTCAAATGCACGCTGTCTACCAAGTATGCGGGAGGCGTGTAGTCAGCCAAATAGATCGTTTGCAGGGCGGCGTCTTTCATGGGGGCAGTCCTTTTGGATTACCGCAAAGGTAGGATGATGTTCAGGGATGTTCCACAGTGATTGTGTTGAAAACGCTCTTGATCGCGATAAGTGTGTTGCTATGTCCAAGATGCGTCGCAAAGCTGACCTGCCCCAAAAGATTTGCACCACTTGTGGCAAGCCTTTCGCATGGCGCAAAAAATGGGCCAAGGTCTGGGACGAAGTCCGCTATTGTTCTGAGCGGTGTAAATCCAATCGCAAAGCCCTCTAAATCGACGCAGCGTCAAGAAAATCACGTGCTCTTTGTTGCCTATCGGAAATAACCGCACTACCTCTCGGGCAAGGCGCCTGTGTGTGCCATTGTATGCAAAAGTCTTTCGGGGAGAATAGCCATGACAGATCGGGTAGAAAAGCAGGGCCTTCGGGTCGCAGCAGAGCTTGCAGATTTCATCGACAATCAGGCTTTGGACGGCACTGGCATCGACAGCGCAACGTTCTGGAAAGGCTTTGCGGGTCTGATCGCTGAAATGACCCCGCGCAACCGTGCCGCGTTGGCCAAACGTGATGACATTCAAGAAAAGGTCGATGCATGGCACATTGCGCATCGCGACCAGCCCATGGACCGCAACGCTTACGAAGCGTTTTTGCGTGAAATCTGTTATTTGGTCGAAGAGGGCGAAGATTTTGCCATCGACACGGCCAATGTTGACCCTGAAATTGCGATATTGCCCGGCCCGCAACTTGTAGTGCCGATCACCAACGCCCGCTTTGCGTTAAATGCTGCAAACGCCCGTTGGGGCAGTCTTTATGATGCGCTTTACGGCACTGACGCGATGGGCGTTCAGCCGCCCAAAGGACCGTATGATCGCGGCCATGGTGCCCGAGTCATCGCGCGTTCCCGCGTATTTCTAGACGAGGCGTTTCCAATTTCTGGCACCAGCCACGCTGACGTTTCACGCTATTACATCCATGACGGTGCGCTGTTGGTCGATGATCATCCACTGCGCGAGCCGGAAAAGTTTGTAGGCTACTGCGGCAATCCCAAAGCGCCTGACGCAATCTTGCTGCGCAACAACGGATTGCATGTGGAACTGGTCTTTGACCGCGCCCATCCAATCGGCAGCCGCGATCAAGCCTTGCTTGCAGATGTGCGGCTTGAAAGCGCCGTTTCTGCAATCATGGATTGCGAAGACAGTGTGGCTTGCGTCGATGCCGAAGACAAAGTCGTCGCCTATACCAACTGGATGGGTCTGATGAAGGGGAATTTGACCGCCGAGTTCCAAAAAGGCGGCAAAACCATGACCCGTCGCTTAGCAGAGGACGCGACCTATACCGCACCCGACGGCGGCACCGTGACACTGAAAGGCCGCGCGTTGCTGTGGATCCGCAATGTGGGTCATCTGATGACGAACCCAGCCATTTTGGACAGCAATGGCGACGAAGTGTTCGAGGGATTGATGGATGCGATGGTTACGGTTCTGATCGCGATGCATGATTTGAAACGCGACGGCGGCAACTCTGCCCATGGGTCGGTTTATGTGGTCAAGCCCAAGATGCACGGACCCGAAGAGGTCGCGATGACCAGCGATATCTTTGGTGTGGTCGAAGATGCACTTGGTTTGCCCCGCAATACTGTCAAAATCGGCATCATGGACGAGGAACGCCGCACAACGGTGAACCTCAAGGAATGTATCCGGGCCGCCAAATCTCGCGTAGCGTTCATCAACACTGGTTTCTTGGACCGGACTGGCGATGAAATCCACACTTCAATGGAAGCAGGGTCTTTTAGCCGCAAAGACTTTATTAAGCGCAAACAATGGATTGGCGCTTATGAAGATCAAAACGTCGATATCGGTCTGGAATGCGGTTTTTCTGGCAAAGCCCAGATCGGCAAAGGCATGTGGGCGATGCCGGACCTGATGGCCGCAATGATCGAGCAAAAGATCGGCCACCCGCAAGCGGGCGCAAACTGTGCTTGGGTGCCAAGCCCGACTGCTGCGACTTTGCACGCACTGCACTATCACAAAATTGACGTGATGGTAGTGCAGGCCAAGCTGCTGAAAGGTGGGCGTCGTGCCTATGTCTCTTCGATCTTGGATATTCCGCTGGCGCAATATCAGCGCTGGACCGAGGCTCAAAAGATCAAAGAAGTCGAAAACAATGCCCAAGGTATCCTTGGCTATGTTGTCCGCTGGATTGACCAAGGTGTCGGCTGTTCCAAGGTGCCGGACATCAACAACGTGGGCCTGATGGAAGACCGCGCGACCTGCCGGATTTCCAGCCAAGCGTTGGCCAATTGGTTACACCATGATGTCGTCAGCCAAGCGCAAGTGATGGACGCGATACGCAAAATGGCCACCGTTGTGGATGGCCAGAACGCAGACGATCCGTCATACCGCCCAATGGCTCCAAATTTTGACGGAATCGCATTCCAAGCGGCCTGTGATCTGGTGTTCAAAGGTCGCATCCAGCCATCTGGCTATACCGAGCCTATCCTGCATAAGCGCCGTTTGGAGCTTAAAGCACAACGCAATCACTAAGACCGACTTATAGGAGTTATCGATATGGCTGAAATTTCGGCAAATAAGGCGCGGACAATTATCCGCAAGGCAATGGCATTGGGCACCGAAAAAGGCTTCAAGGCGCTGTCGGTTGTGGTGCTCGATTCAGGCGGTCACGTGAAAGCGTTCGAACGCGCTGACGGGGCAGCACCCGGGCGTTTCGGCATTGCGCACGGCAAGGCTTACGGGTCGGTTATGTTGGGCATGGCAGGCACCGCTCAGATGGCCCGTGCTGAACAGCAGGCTTATTTCATGGCGGCAGTAAATGGCGTTTATGGGGGGCAGGTTGTACCCGTTCCGGGTGGCGTGCTAGTCCGCGACAAGAGCGGTAATGTCATTGGTGCGGTCGGCGTAACCGGCGATACATCCGACAATGACGTGATTGCCGCGATGGCAGGCATTGAAGCCGCAGGGCTACAGGGCGAAGCCTAAACCAGTCGCACATCCAAGCGGCGCAGTCCGTGAATACAGATGCGTTTGCTATAGTCTGGTGGCGCATCGGGATTGGCAAGCTGAGCATCAGGAAAGCGCTTGAAAAACTGGGTCAGGGCCACTTGGGCCTCGGCCCGCGCCAATTGCAACCAAGGCAAACATGCGGGTTTGGGCGTCTGTTTACGATGAAGGTTTCGGGGACCTTGAAACGCGCCTCATCGTGATTGGCCGCGATAAGCAGGGCTGCGATCTGATCGCCTTTTGCCAACGGAACCCCATCAAGATCCACATCCTCTTGCACGATATGCGGTTTTGTCATCATCACTGGTGAATAGAACCGCATTAATTCTTCGACCAAGAGCGGTAGCTCGGCAGGGTTGTCTTGCATCGCCTGCCGCGTTGCGGGCGTGCTAAGGACAGCGTAGATCCCTATTGAAATCAGATGCACCATCGTTTCATGCCCCGCGATGAACAGTGTGACAACCATGGCCAGAAATTCATCGTCGTTTAGCTTGTCGCCCTCATTTTCAGCCTCGACCTGATTAGTGATCAAGCCTGGGCGTTGGGCCCTGCGCACACGTTCAAAATCTTTTCGGAAATAGCGCATGATCCGCCGCAGGCCGGGCAGTCCTCGCAGCATGCCTATGGCAGAGGTCGGACCAGACAAAGGCGCAATCCAACGGGCAACTTTGGCACGTTCGGATTGGGGAATGCCCAGCAAATCGCAGATAACCATCAAGTGCAAAACACGCGTGTATGTGGCGATGATTTCAGCGGGTTGAGTAGTGTCGATCTGACCCAACAAATCATCTGCAATCGCGGCAATACGTGGGCGCATGTCATCGATTGCCGTTTTCTGAAACGCTTTTTCTACGAGTTGACGCAGCCTATCGTGGTCATCGCCATCTCGGCCAAGCATGCTTTCAAACAGCGGCGACATAAACGCAGGCAGGAACCAGTATTTCTGGGCCAAGGTCTTGCCGGTACCAGCCAATGGATCACGCGCAAAGACATCAGGTTGTTTTAGCAGTAGGCGGCGGCCTGATCTGTCGTGGTCATCCAGCAAAGGCCGATGATAGGCAGTTTGACCCGCACCAGCGGCCCTTCGGCCCGCATTTGGGCAAGCAGGGGGGCGGGAGCACTCAGAAATTCAGTTGTGCCTAAATCATAAGCCATGATGATGAATTGTGCATCATGTGCATGAGTGTCAACGTTGTTGTGCGTTGTGTGTATCTTTTCATATTCCAAATTTACCTCTAGATAAGGGCAAACGCGAAGGGGACTTTAATGGCGCGGCCAGTTGTCGGCATTGTTTCGAACACTCATCTACTCAACAATGAATATCTGATCCACGGCGCTGGTGCGATGAATGCGCGGGCCTTGGCAGATGTCTCTGGCGTAATGCCAATTGTCATCCCGTCGGATCCTAGCGCGGTTGATATCGCGCAGTTGATGGCCACCTGCCACGGGTTTTTCTTTCCTGGCGGTCGACCAAATGTTCACCCGGAGGAATATGGCGAAACCGTTACTTCGGCGCATGGCACCTTCGAGCGTGACCGCGACCGGGTAACTTTGCCCTTAATCCGTGCCTGTGTTGCCCATGGACAGCCGATCATGGGTGTCTGCCTGGGCTTCCAAGAGGTAAATGTCGCGATGGGTGGCACCCTATATCCCGAAATCCGTGATCTGCCGGGGCGTGATAATCACCGGATGCCGCCCGACGGGACTTTGGAAGAGAAATTTGAACTGCGCCATGAAGTGACACTGACTGACGGCGGCCCGTTTCATCGCGTTTTTGGGTCCAGCAAAGTCATGACCAATACGCTGCACGGTCAAGGTATCAAAGTACCGGGGCCGCGCATTGTGATCGATGGTCACGCATCAGACGGCACTCCAGAGGCGATTTATGTCGCCGATGCTCCCGGTTTTACCCTTTCCGTGCAATGGCATCCGGAATGGAACGCAGAGGCCGATCCGGTGTCGCGTCCTTTGTTCGAAGCCTTCGGTGAAGCCTGCCGGAACTGGGCGTCAGGTCGTCTGCGCAAAGCAGGTTAGTTCCAGACTTTTGTTTTGAGGAAAGTCATAGCGGGCGACCGTGCCTCTGCCGAAATCAAAACAGCTCTAAGCGACTGATATTCATTGAAGATCCGCCAAGAGTATTGGGATCTTGTCCTTGAACCGAAAGAAGCCGTGACTGGCGTGCGGCCAAGCCTTTGCGTCATAGGGGCGGATGATCTGGCAAAGATCGACCGCGTCAAGCGCGTCCGCCGCCGGTCCGACGGGCATGTAAGATGTGACGATTTGGCGGATATCTTGCGCCTGCGCCCATGCGCTGATTTCATGGGGTTGCAGGGCAGTGACCGGTCCCAACCGATCTGCAAAGCGGTTACCGCAATCAACAAGCGCATTGCCAACAAAGCTTTGGACCCGCGGACTAACTGACAAAGGGCTGCGCGCGGCGGTCGTTTGGACCACCGCAGTGGCAACAGGCTTCACCTGATGCAATAGCCACCCCAGCGCGAGGTCTTCTTCGGTCACAAGCAAACCGACACGGGCGTCTGCGCTGATTAGACCCGAGGTGGGCAGGGGACTGCGGGGCGGGTGCGGCATGCCCGCCAACGGTGCTGCAGTACTTGCCAACCCTTTTGGATCAAACCGCCCGTTGGTGTATTTTGCGATGTTGTCCGGCCGCGCCAGATATGTTTTGCCGACAGTCTGCAACCCGCCAACCCAGCGCCAAGATAGTGTGTTTGATGCCGGATCCCCGTCCAGCAAATGCCGCAGGAAAAAATCAGCGCCCAACGTCCACGGCAAGCGCAACGTAAAAATCCAGATTGATGCAAACCACATCCGTGCGTGATTGTGCAGGTAACCGGTCTCGACCAACTGGTGCGCCCAATGATCAAAACAATCGATGCCTGTCTCGCCTTTGCAGGCGGCTTCCCATTCCTTGCGCAGACCGCTTTCGGACCTGGCGCGGTTAAGTGCAGCTTGTAACGCCAAGCAGTAGTCAATCCAAACGGCAGGGTGTTGTTCAAGCCAGCCTTTCCAATAGGTGCGCCAATAGACCTCTTGCACAAATTTCTCGGCAGCTTGCGGGCTATGGCGGGACAGCGTTGCACGCAAAACTTCTTCTTCACTGATGATCCGGTGGCGCAGATAAGGCGACAGGCTCGATACATGCACAGCGTCGTCGTAGTTGCGCATCCTTGCGTAATCACGCCCCGCGCGTGGGACAAAGCGTTGTATATGGGCAAAGGCGGCTGTGTGGGTTGGTTCAAACATGTAAGGGCAATTAACCCGCAGCCGGTCCGTTTCAAGCGATTTTCGATTGCAACAGGCACATGCTTTCGGCGCGCGTGTTCTTGACACTGCGCGGCGGTCAGGACAACGCTACACCATGCTTGATTTGCGCCCTGTGGGCTATGTCATTGGTCTGCTTGTGGCGTCGCTTGGTCTTACCATGCTTGGCCCGTTGGCGGTCGACTTGGCGGCAGGCAACGGCCATTGGCACGTGTTTTTCGAAAGCGCCGTGGTGACGGTTCTGACAGGAGCACTTATTTCAATAGCCTGCGCCAACGGGGTCTCGCAAGGACTGTCGCTGCGGCAAACCTTTTTGCTGACTTCTCTGGTCTGGTTGATGCTGCCGATTTTTGGCGCGATCCCTTTTGTGCTGGGTGCGACAGATGCCAGCTATACAGATGCGTTCTTCGAGGCGATGTCGGGCCTGACGACAACCGGTGCGACGGTCTTTACCAACATTGAAGACCTGCCTGACGGGCTAAAGCTTTGGCGTGGCATTCTGCAATGGCTTGGTGGCGTCGGAATTATTGTCGTCGCAATGGTTTTCCTGCCCGAACTGCGCGTTGGGGGTATGCAGATTTTCCGCTCCGAAGCATTTGACACAATGGGCAAGATACTTCCGCGCGCGGGTCAAATCGCCAGCCGCATTTCGGTAATCTATATTGTGCTCTCGCTCAGTTGTGCACTGGCCTATTCCGCGTCAGGGATGTTGCCGTTTGATGCGCTTGTCCATGCGATGACGACAGTTTCAACCGGGGGTATGGCCAACTACGATGTCTCATTTGGTATATATGGTGCCAGCGCGCATTATATTGCGGCGGTTTTCATGGTGCTCGCTGCACTTCCTTTCGTGCGCTACGTCCAACTGATGGCCGGTACGGCCCGACCGCTTTGGCGCGATACGCAAATACATACCTTTTTGTGGATCGTAGCGGTTACCGTTTTCCTAATTACGCTCTGGGTTTGGGGCCGCGACGGCGAGATGACCGAAGTTGCGTTCCGCGAAGCGTTGTTCAACGTGACATCCATTATTTCTGGGACGGGTTACTCAAGCGCTGACTACATGACTTGGGGCACCTTTCCGGTTGTCATGTTCTTCTTGATTGGGCTGATCGGCGGCTGCGCGGGCTCGACGTCGTGTTCGATCAAAGTGTTTCGCTATCAGTTAGTTTTTGCCGCGATAAAAAGCCAGATCCGGCAAATCCATTCGCCCCATGGGGTGTTCACGCCGCGCTATGACGGGCGTCCGATCAGTGAAGACGTGTTCAATTCGGTTATCGCCTTTTTAGTGGCATTCATCCTGTCCCTAGGCGGCACGGCAGTATTGCTTGGCATGACAGGACTGGATTTCATCACGTCCATTTCCGGGGCGGCTGCAGCACTTGCCAACATCGGGCCGGGCTTGGGGCTTGAGATTGGACCGGCAGGAAACTACGCAAACATCAACGATACGGCTAAATGGATTTTGGCGATTGCCATGTTCGTTGGTCGGCTTGAAATCATGGTCGTCCTGATCCTACTTTCCGTTAAATTCTGGAGAAACTAACATGACGACGCGACCCCTTGGCGCCCAGATTTCCCATATGCTCAAGGATCGCGGGGTCGACACAATCTTTGGTATTCCGGGCGTGCATAACCAAGAGATGTACCGCGGGATCGAAGAGGCGGGGATCACCCATGTGCTTGCCCGCCACGAACAGGGCGCTGGCTTCATGGCCGATGGATATGCGCGTGCAACTGGCAAAGTCGGCGTCGCCTATGTGATTTCAGGGCCCGGCTTGTGCAATATCATGACGCCGATGGGGCAGGCGTATTCGGATAGTGTGCCGATGTTGGTTATATCCTCTGTGCTTGATGAAACCGCAGCCAAGCGCGGGCAGTTGCATCAGATGAAAGACCAAGAGGGGGCCGCAGCCACCGTCTGCGATTGGTCAGTGACCGCCAATTCAGCGGCGGCCAGCTATCAGCTGATCGACCGTGCCCTGACCGAGATGTACACAGGCGTCCCGTCGCCCAAACACATCCAAGTCCCAATTGCGCAACTCGAGGCCCAAGCCGCCTCTGCACCTGCCTGCGCTGACGAATGGCCTTGCCGGCCAGAGGCCGCACCGTTGCAAAGTATTACTTTGATCGACAGGCTCAATGCGGCCAAGCGTCCACTGTTCATCTTTGGCGGTGGTGCAGCGCACGGTGTCGCGCGTTGGCTGCCGCATTTCCAGCGACTTAATGCGGCGTCCTTCACCACCTATGCAGGGCGCGGGATCATCCCTGACGACAGTCCGCTGCATTTTGGGGCGACACTTCCCCGTCAAGGCAGTGCGGATGTCATCGCCTCGGCTGATTTGATTGTCGCGGTTGGCACACGGCTAAGCGAGGTTGATCTTTGGCGAGATCATCTAGGCCATACCGCCCCGCTGGTACGGATCGACCTTGATCCAGAATGCCTGTCGGATCGTCACAACGCCGACACACGTATTCTTGCCGATGCAAGAGCGCACTTAACAGAAAGCCTGTCGCAACTCGAACAAGTCAAACAAACCACATGGACCGCCAAAGAGGTCGCAGTCGCACGTGCCCGTTGGCGCGCAGAGCTTGATGCAGAACGCCCGGGTATTCTGCCTGTTGTTGATGTGCTTAAGGCCACACTGCCCGACGACACCATGATCTTCTCTGACATGACCCAATTCGCCTATGCCGCGAAAGAGATCTACCCGATGGACCGCCCCGGCCACTGGCACCACCCTTACGGCTTTGGCACGCTTGGCTATGCGCTGCCTGCCGCGATTGGTGGCAAGGTCGGGGTCGGTCAACAACCAGTTGTTGCGATCCTTGGCGATTATGGCTTTCAGTACACAGTGCAGGAATTGGCCGTGGCGGTCGAGTTGGAATTGACCCTGCCGATCATCATCTGGGACAACGGCAAACTGGGCGAGATCAAAGACAGTATGGTCGCCGCCCAAATTGCACCCAATGCAGTGATCCAGCGGAACCCTGATTTCCTGAAACTGGCAGAGGCTTATGGCGCAGCCGCCGTCCAACCCGAAACGCTGACGGCATTCGCAGATGCGGTGCGTGACGCACTTGCCCGTAAAGGCCCCACCGTGATCCGCGTCAAATCGGATATCGCCTTGTGAGACGTGTTGCCTGATTGACCCTTGCGGCGTGGCACCCTATTGAACGGCGCATCAGCACACGAGGGTTCCGATGTCCGATAAGCCACGCAGTTTTCAAGAAATCATCTTGCGGCTCCAGACCTATTGGGCCTCCCAAGGCTGTGCCATCCTGCAACCCTACGACATGGAAGTTGGGGCAGGGACATTTCACCCCGCGACGACCTTGCGTGCGCTGGGCGATAAACCATGGGCCGCAGCTTATGTGCAGCCATCACGGCGACCAACCGACGGGCGCTATGGTGAAAATCCGAACCGATTGCAGCATTATTATCAGTACCAGGTGCTGATAAAACCATCCCCACCAGCAATGCAGGATCTGTATCTGGGATCGCTTAAGGCAATCGGGATTGATGCGACCATGCACGACATTCGTTTTGTCGAAGACGACTGGGAAAGCCCGACTTTGGGCGCGTGGGGCCTTGGCTGGGAAGTCTGGTGCGATGGCATGGAAGTCAGCCAGTTCACCTATTTCCAACAAGTTGGCGGACACGACTGCAAACCAGTCGCCGGAGAGCTGACATACGGGCTAGAGCGTCTGGCGATGTATGTGCTGGGCGTCGATCACGTCATGGACATGCCGTTCAACGACCCTGACGCGCCGATTGCACTCAGGTACGGGGACGTGTTCCAGCAGACCGAACAGGAATATTCGCGCTGGAACTTTGATATCGCGGACACGGACGTGCTGTTGCAGCACTTTGTCGACGCCGAGGCGGAATGCCAGCGCATTCTAGACGCGCCTGCCGTTGACCCAAAAACGGGGCGCAAAATCATCATGGCACATCCGGCCTATGACCAATGCATCAAGGCCAGTCATGTGTTCAACCTGCTTGACGCACGCGGCGTGATCTCGGTCACAGAACGCCAAGCTTATATCGGACGGGTGCGCACTTTGGCCAAAGCCTGCGCAGATGCATTCGTGCAAACGCCTGCGGGCGGGGCTGCGGCGTGATGGCGCGGGTAGTCATTGTGTCGATGTTGTTGATGGGTGCTGTCGCGGGCGGTGTGCTGTATTATCAGCAGGTCTATGCCTACTATGAAGAAGTCGGCTTTAGCGCTGACGCGGTGCTGCTGACTTCTGTGCCCACAGGTCAGGCCGAACCGATTGTGGTTGGCAGCTTTGACGCGATCGACGCGATCAGTAGCCCATTGCGTTATCGCGCGTGCTTCACAACGCCACTATCCCAAGCGATGCTGACAGAGGTTTACGAGATTGTGGACAACGCTGAACCGCGCGTCGCACCGCGTTGGTTTGACTGCTTTGACGCCCGCCAGATCGGCGCGGATCTGTCCAGCGATGCGATTGCGTTTATGGGCATTGAAAACGTCGAATATGGCATTGACCGGATCGTAGCAATTTATCCAGATGGACGCGGCTATGCATGGCACCAAATCAATGCCTGCGGCGAAGTCGTCTTTGACGGCAACACCCCGCCCGCCGACTGCCCACCCCTTCCTGAAAGCCAGAACTGATGCCTGATCTTCTGATTGAACTCTTCTCCGAGGAAATCCCAGCGCGGATGCAAACCCGTGCTGCGGATGATCTGCGTGAACTGGTGACGGACGGTCTGGTCGAGGCGGGTCTGACCTATGTTGGCGCTGCCGCCTTTTCCACACCGCGCCGCCTGACTCTGTCGGTTGATGGGCTAACGTCTGAAAGTAAACCTGTCCGCGAAGAACGGCGCGGGCCAAAAGTTGGTGCGCCTGAAAAGGCAATCGAGGGGTTCTTGCGGGGGGCAGGTGTAACCCTTGACGATCTCGAAATCCGCGATGACAAAAAGGGCCAAGTCTACTTTGCCGTGATCGAAAAGCCGGGCCGAACGGCGGCAGACATCATCGCCGAAGTGCTGGAAAACGCGATCCGTAATTTCCCGTGGCCTAAATCCATGCGTTGGGGCAACGGCACGTTGAAATGGGTGCGGCCGCTCCATTCCATTCTGTGCATTCTTGGCGATGAAGCTGGCACCGAAGTTGTGCCGCTGGACGTCGATGGCATCATATCAAGCAACACAACACGCGGGCACCGTTTCCTTGCGCCAGACGCATTTTTTGTCACAAATTTAAATGACTACGAGACAAAGCTAAAGCGCGCCAAAGTTGTCCTGCGCGCCGATGAACGCGCTGACGCGATCTGGAACGACGCCACCACCCAAGCTTTCGCGCTGGGCCTTCAAGTGGTTGAAGATCGCGGTTTGCTGGCCGAAGTTGCAGGGCTGGTCGAATGGCCTGTGGTCTTGCTGGGCCGGATCGATGATGGCTTTTTGGGACTGCCATCAGAGGTGTTGCAGACGTCCATGAAAGAGCATCAGAAATTCTTTTCTGTGCGCAATCCCAAGACCAACCGGATCGAGCGTTTTGTGACCGTCGCCAACATGGAAACCGCTGATCAGGGCGTGACCATTCTGGCAGGAAACCAAAAGGTGCTGGCTGCGCGTTTGGCAGATGCAAAGTTCTTTTGGGAAAATGATCTGCGGATCGCCAAAGCGGGGATGGACCCGTGGGTGGACAGCCTTGCGAATGTGACATTCCACAGCAAACTGGGCTCACAGAAAGACCGGATTGAACGGATTGCTGCATTGGCACGCGAGATCGCGCCGAGCGTGGGTGCTGATCCTGATCTAGCGGAGCAAGCGGCACGCGTTGCAAAAGCTGATCTCTCATCGGAAATGGTTTATGAATTTCCTGAATTGCAGGGTTTGATGGGGCGCTACTACGCGATCGAGGCGGGTTTGCCTGCGGAAGTAGCTGCTGCTTGCCAAGACCACTATTCCCCGCTTGGGCCGTCGGATGATGTGCCAACTGCGCCTGTATCTGTGGCCGTGGCGTTGGCCGATAAGATCGACACACTGATAGGGTTCTGGGCGATTGATGAGAAGCCGACGGGGAGCAAAGACCCGTTTGCGCTGCGTAGGGCCGCGCTTGGGGTTATTCGGTTGGTTTTGGAGAATGGGGTTAAGTTATCGATGGCTTCAACGTCAGTGGGAGAGGCTGTTGGGCGCATTCTCGATGAAAAGACCGCAGTAGCTAAGCGAGATCGTGAACTGGCGTCCTTTGAAACTGCTAAGTCCATGTTTGATGAGGTTGAAACTGCTCTCTCAAATGCCGCGGAAGGTGATGTACAAGAAGAAGTCCTAAAACAGCATCAGCGTGTTTATGAAGAAATGGCAGTCACAGAGACACAGCTAGAACCTCGTCAGAGAGTGCTAGATAGAATTTTGGAGGAAAAGAAATCGGTACCTGCCGAGCTCCTTTCCTTCTTCCACGACCGCCTCAAAGTCTTCCTCAAAGACAAAGGCATCCGCCACGACGTCATCGACGCATGCATCGCGATGCCGGGCAACGATGATCTCACCCTTTTGGTCAAACGGGCCGAAGCCCTCGCCGCGACCCTTGCCACAGACGACGGTGAAAACCTGATCCAAGGCTTCAAGCGCGCCAATAACATCCTGACCCAAGCCGAAGAAAAAGACGGTGTCGAATATTCCTATGGCGCTGACCTGAAGTTCGCCGAAGACGACGCCGAAAAGGCGCTCTTCGAAACGCTTGATGCTGCAGATACAAAAATCGCTCCTGCGATGGCGACCGAAGACTTCAGCACAGCCATGACCGCTATGGCAGCACTGCGCGGCCCGATTGATGCATTCTTCGACACAGTGCAAGTGAACGACGAACGTCAAGTTGTGCGCAGAAACCGCCTCAACCTGCTGTCGCGCATCCGCAAAATCTGTTTGAGCGTCGCTGATCTGAACAAAATCGAGGGCTAACACTTAAAACTGGAAAGTTAGGTGTGCATAAACGCCTTTTCTCTTCTATGCTGCACCCACACAATAGATCGGTGCCGCAGTGCAGCAACAGACGCCCTTTGGTCCTTTGACCTTGATCACCCCAACCGCCGCTTTAAAGGCATCGGTGCATGGGGGACGTGCGAAATGCCTGCAACGTCTTCTGCGGATGGATTTGCCCGTGCCGCTGACCGTCGCGCTGTCGTTTGATGCGGTGCACGCGGCTACCCTCGGCGATCTGCCCGATATGGACGCGCTGCTGGCCCCCTTTGGGGATGCGCCGCTGTTGTCCGTGCGCCCTTCAAGCCAAGACCCGGACTGGGGTGGCCCAAGCGCAATTTTGAATGTGGGCATGAACGACGCGCGCTATGCAGAGTTGATCAATTATGTGGGCGAAGAGGCGGCGACCCGCGTTTACCTGCGTTTTGTGCAGTCCTATGCGATCCACGTGGCCCGACTTGATCCCGACGAATTCCATATTCCCGATGTGGCCGATCCTGACAGCTTGCTGGCCATGATGTCCACCTACGAGGCTGAAACCGATCAGTCGTTCCCGCAAGACGTCAGAATTCAATTAGCCGAAGTTTTACGCTCTATGGCGCGGGCATGGGATGGAACCACCGCACGTCTTTTGCGCCAAGCCAAGGGCGCCCCTGCTGATGCGGGGCTTGGCTTGGTTGTGCAGGCGATGGCATTGGGGACAGGGCAGGACGAATGCGGCAAAGGTGTAATTCAATTTGTTGATTCCAGCACCGGTGCGCCGCGCATTGTCGGGCGCTATATCAGTTCTTGGTTGGCCGAGGTGCGCGATGTGCACCCCGATGCCGAAGGTGCAATCTATTTGACCCGTGATCCGCGCGGGCCATCGCTTGAGGATCTGTTTCCAGAGCAATTTGCGCAGTTGGTGGCTTATGGTGTTGCTTGCCGCAAACAGTTGCGCGAAGAAATGGAAGTGAAGTTCACACTTCAAGACGGCACTTTGCAGATATTGGATGCGGTGCGGTTGCAACGCTCTGCCCGGGCATCGGTTCGTATTGCTGTAGCTCTGGCCGAAGATCATGTCATCCCACGCGAAGAAGCCGTGATGCGTATCGAACCCACGGCCTTGTCTGAATTGCTGCACCGTCAAATTGACCCTACTGCGGTCCGCGATGTGATTGTCAGCGGGATTGCCGCAAGCCCCGGTGCGGCCTCTGGTCGGATTGTGCTGACCGCGCAAGAGGCGCAAGCCAGTGCAGCCCGTGGTGAGCCTTGTATTCTTGTGCGTCGTGAAACCACCCCAGAGGATATTCGCGGCATGCATGCCGCCCAAGCTGTACTGACCATGCGCGGCGGCATCACCAGCCATGCGGCTGTGATTGGTCGCGGCCTTGGATTGCCTTGCGTTGTGGGTGCTTTTGATCTGTCGATTGATCGCAAGCTTAACAAGATCACTGCCCCTGACGGGCGTGTTTTTTCGGCTGGCGACATCATTACGGTTGATGGAACCAAAGGACAGGTGCTTGCGGGCGAACCTGCTATGCTCGAAGCGGCCTTGGATGGTGCGTTCCAGACGCTTTTGGAATGGGCGGATGATTTTCGCGATATTGGCGTGCGCGCCAATGCAGACACGCCAGCAGACGCGCAAACCGCCAGCAATTTTGCCGCTGAAGGCATCGGCCTTTGCCGGACTGAACATATGTTCTTTGAAGGTGACCGCCTTGGCGTAATGCGCGAGATGATCTTTGCCGAAGAAAGCGATGATCGCCGCGCCGTTTTGGACCGCCTACTGCCAATGCAGCGCGGGGATTTTCAGGCTTTGTTCGAGATCATGGCAGGCAAAACCGTCTGCGTACGTTTGTTTGACCCACCACTGCACGAGTTTCTTCCTTCCGACAAAGCAGGTTTGCGCGACTTGGCCGAGCAAGTAGCGTTGCCATTGCCCGAGGTCGCAGAACGTGTGAAAGCGCTTGCCGAATATAACCCGATGTTGGGCATGCGCGGCGTACGTCTTGGGATCGCGATCCCAGAAATTTACGACATGCAGGCGCAAGCGATTTTTGAAGCGATGGTCGCGGTGCGCAAAAAGGGGATTACGATCTCGGTCGATATTATGATCCCTCTGGTCAGTGCGATGCGCGAAGTGGAACTGGTAAAAGCCCGCGTTGACGGGATCGCCAATACAGTGCGCGCCAAAAGCAAGGTCGATTTTGATTACCGCCTTGGCGTGATGGTCGAAACACCGCGCGCGGCCTTGCGTGCGCAGGACATTGCCGAACATGCAGAGTTCTTGTCCTTCGGTACAAACGACCTGACACAGATGACTTATGGTCTGTCGCGTGATGACGCAGGGCGCTTTATGTCGTCTTATGTGCAGCAAGGTGTTTACGCCGAGGACCCGTTCCACACGCTTGATATCGAAGGTGTCGGAGAGCTGATTTCGCTGGGTGCAGAACGGGGTCGGGCGGGACGTCCGGATGTTGTTTTGTCCATCTGTGGCGAACATGGCGGCAGTCGCACTGCGATCGCTTTTTGCCGCCAGCATCACTTTGACTATGTGTCTTGTTCGCCGTTTCGGGTGCCCGCAGCGCGTCTAACAGCGGCCCAACTTGCGCTTGCAGAGCGGGTATGATTTCAGCGCAAGGCTCGATGCAATACTAGATATTGTGTCTTTTTAGCCTCATGATGTGCACAGCTACGATATAGTGTTTCGCCTATCGGCCGTATGTTGCCGTTTTGCCGACAATACTGGGTAAGGGGTAGACGTATACGTCACCTTCCTTTAATGAGCATCTCGCTAGCGCGGAGCAACACCGTGTGTTTCCTGGGTGGGAAAAGTATGTCGATTTTTAAGGCAATTCTTGCCGCAATTTTTGCGGCGTCGATTTCGTTTGCGGCAATGTCTGCCGTGGCCGACGAAGCGCTCTCTGGTCAGTTGAGCGCAATTCTAAATCAAGAGCGCGAAGCTTTGTCTGTGGTTCCCGTTGACCGGTTGAGCATGCTGACAAGTCAGTCGCCAGCACAAGAGCCTGGTGCCGTCGCACAGACCGGTGTCATTTATAATCAGGATTTCTTGGCCGAGCAGCCTGCTGCACAAGGCGGTGCGCAGTGGGAATGTCTGGCCGAAGCCCTCTATTTTGAAGCCCGCGGTGAGACCGTACGCGGCATGTTTGCTGTTGGGGAGGTCATTTTGAACCGTGTCGATAATGACAGCTATCCGAACACACTTTGCAATGTGATTAATCAGGGTACTGGCCGCAAATACGGATGCCAATTCACCTATACATGTGACGGCAAAGCGGAAGTGATTGCAGAGCCGGGATCATGGGAACGGGTTGGTAAAGTTGCCCGTATTCTGCTTGACGGTGTGCCACGTCAATTGACAGGTGGTGCTACCCACTACCACACGAAGGCCGTCAACCCTTCATGGGCGGAGCGTTTTCCACGCACGGCAACGATTGGAGCGCATCACTTTTACCGCCAGCCTGTGCGCACAGCTTCGAACTAAAGTCGCAGCGCATCGGATGTGCGTTGTGACTGACGCTTGCCGCGATGGGCAGTCGCCTATATTCGGGCACGTTATTTCTTTGAGCCGGAAGACCTGATGACCGATGATATCCGCCTTGCCTTTGCCCATCCTAGTGAACGTGCCGAGGCGAGCAGCCAAGCACCATGCGACCGTATTTCGCTGCGCGATTACGTCGTAC
>JBLHTS010000016.1:0-25126 GCA_047627695.1 Yoonia sp.
TGACCCTGGGATCGTTGAAATGGCGCAGGGAAAAGTGCCCATCGTTACGGTCAACCGACTGATCGACGGCGCTAGTGTTCCAAGCGTTGTGAATGATGACGCAGCCGGCATTCGTATGCTGCTGGACCATCTTTATGGTGCCGGCCATCGATACATTGCACACATTGCCGGGCCTAAAAATTTATCAACAAGTCTTATCCGCCGCCAGGTTTTCGAAAAAAAGACCGCAGAACTGGGTCTGGAAATTCCGCCGCACGCAATTATTCATGCCGATCGGTTTGATGAGCACGCAGGCTGGCAGTGCGCAGAAAGACTTTTTAAATCGAACTGGAAATTTACAGCTATTCTATGCGCAAATGACCGTTTGGCCATTGGCACCATAGACTACCTTAACAAGAACGGGATATCCTGCCCCGATGACATTTCGGTCACCGGCTTTAATGATTCGCCGTTTATTGACCGGATCAGGCCCGGCCTGACGACTGTACGCGTTGAACAGTTCAAAGTCGGAAAACTAAGCGCTGATCTTTTGGTCAAAATGATGAAAGACCCGGAGGCCAAAATCCCACACTCGACCGTGCTTCCCGTTCAACTAATTAAACGCGAAAGCGTTTCAACGCCGAAAGAGTAGCAGAACTCAAACTTTCAGATGGCCGTCTAACCAATTGATTGTTCGATCAATGGCAGCCACTTGAACATCGTTGAGTTCATACTCGCCATTGCTTCCACGAATTGGGTAGATATACCCATGCAAGTCATGGTTAACGCTGAACCAATCAACGTCTTTGCCTGCCTCAACCAAAAGATCATAGGTCGTGCGAAAGATGCCCTGCAAATGATCCTCGTCGCGGCCGGTAACCAAAATGGGCGTTTTAATACCCTCTATCCGAGACTTGGCAAGATCCATATCAATGCGGAGGCGTACCTTGTCCGTATCCGTCATCTGCATGTTCTCAATATTGCGCATCTGCGTTGTTTTATCGACGAATGCGGTCTCATCTACCCTTAGTGCAAGATATTCGTGTGACGCAGGTTCGCTTGCTACTGCTGCTTTTACGCCGTGATATTCAGATGTGATTTTTAATACCATCTCGCCACCATGGCTCATCCCGATCAAACCGACATTGTCTGCGTCCACAAAGGAAAGCGCTTTTATGTAATCAATAATCGCAATCTCATCTTCATATTCGAGCGGTGAGCGATTGAACATCTCGCGCCCCTGCCTAATATCGCGGACCAGGGCCCCGCCGTCATTGTATCCAAGCTCGACCTCGGTGCGATATCGCAGCCATGCACAGGCGTAGCCTGCATCCACTAATCGGTCCATGATATAGCCCTTAGAGCGCACGGCATCCCTGATCCAAGGCATCCCCTCCCCGCCATTTCCAGAGGCAAGCAAGACAATCGGGAACGGTCCGTCTCCATCGGGCTTACGCAGGCCTACCGGCGCATAAAGACCATCCCATGTGGGGACATACATTAGATGCACCGTTGCCCCGTCCACAACTTCGGTCAAGACAACATTCTCTGGATCAATCATTGCGTCAGCACCTTTTCACGTCTGCAGGGTTCAAAATGCAGGCAGCTGCACGGCCATCTCCACGATCCGTCAGATCAATTTCTGGAACCTCTCGAAAGCGGATACGGGCAGATTTTCCTGTCACCTCAAGCGCCTCTGTCGCCGCACGCATCGACGCTGGCACTAGGTCAGATCGCAGCGCGTCGCCCAGCCGCTGGGCAGAAACGGCATCTTCAAACGTTAGTGTCGCATCAAATGCAGAGTTGCGCGCAACACCGGCAAGCTTGTCGAATATTTCTTCGCTGGAATCCAACCAACGCACTACGTCATCTATCTCCCAGCCACACATGGGTGTGACCTGCGGACAGCGCGTGTGGAACCTGCACCCTTGTGGTGGCCTGGCCGGGTCAGGCACCAAGCCTTCCAGCGATTTCATCTCGGTCGTTTCGCCTTCGATCAGGTCAGGCTTGGCCGCCATCAGCGCTTGGGTATAGGGGTGGTATGGTTGGTCGAAGACCTTTTGTGTCTCACCCGTTTCGACAACCTTGCCCAAATACATCGTCACAATCCGGTCTGCCATGTGACGCACAACAGACAAATCATGGGTCACGAACAAATATGCCAGGTTACGTTCTGCCTGCAAATTATTAAGCAAGTTCAAAATTTGCGCCTGAACCGAAACATCAAGCGCGCTTGTAGGCTCGTCCAAAACGATCAATTCCGGATCGAGCGCAAGCGCCCGCGCAATGGAAATCCTTTGCCGTTGCCCACCCGAAAACTGGTGCGGATAACGATAGAGATGCTGCCGATCCAGACCTACCTGTTCAAGAAGAGCAACCACACGTTCGGTCAACGCATCGCCAGAGGCCTCTTTGTAAATCTTCAAAGGACGCCCGACGAGGTCAATCACAAGATGACGAGGGTTGAGCGATGCAAAGGAATCCTGAAACACCATCTGGCAATTGCGACGGAACGCGCGAAAGTTGGCCCCTTCCAACTGATCGATGCGATGTTGCGGGCTCCAACTGGGCAGTTTCCCCGACTCAAGCTCCGCGTGTTGCGCCGCTGAGATGTCATAGTAAACCGCACCGTCCGTCGGCGCGCTCAGACCGCTGACCACCTGACCCAGCGTTGTCTTGCCGCAGCCACTTTCGCCCACTAGGCCGAGTGTTTCGCCTCGCTTTATATCAAAGCTGACGCCATCGACCGCACGCACGTGGCCCACGACCCTTTGCAACGCTCCTTCCCTAATGGGAAAGTGTTTTTTGACATTGCGCACAGACAACAACACATCGTTGTCAGAGGTCGCGGCGGTGGGCGGATTTCGATCTACAACATTCATGATGTTTTCTTATCAAAGCTGGGCCGCGTGCCAATGGGCGGCGGATGATGGATGAAACAGGAGACGGCATGGTTTACGGCCACGTCATTCAATGCCGGATCAGACAGGCTGCAAGCGTCGGTCTCGTAAAGACACCTTCCGGCGAAGCGGCACGCAGATTTGGGTTCGACAAGCTCGGGCACCGATCCTTTAATTGCTGCCAGTGCTCCGCGCTGGCTGGCAGCTGTTGGGACCGCCGCCAAAAGACCCCGTGTGTAGGGATGACGCGGATCGTTAAAGATTTGCTCAGTTGTGCCAATCTCTGCGATCCGGCCCGCATACATTACAGCGACCCGGTCGCAGATGCGCCGCACCAAAGACAAGTCATGCGAGATATACAGTACGCTGGTTTTGTGCCGTTCCTTCAACTCACTGATCAGTTCCAGAATGCGGGCCTGCACCGTCACATCCAATGCGGTCGTGGGTTCATCCGCAATCAAAAGATCCGGATTGCATGCCAAGGCCTGAGCGATCATCACACGCTGACGCATGCCGCCAGATAATTCATGCGGATAGCGGCCCATCAGCTTGCGCGGATTTGCGATCTGCGTCTCTGTGAGCGCATCAGCAACCATGTCATCAAGCGCGCGCGCCAGCTTGTTGCGTTGCGCGCGTAGCGGCGGGAGTGCCAGCAAAAATGCCTCAAGCCCTCGTTCGGTTTGCGAGGCTTTACGGCGCAGGATATAGGCCTGCCACCCCGAAACATCAGCAGAGATACCAACTGCATTCATCAACTCTGCGCTGCGGTGCTGCAAAAAAACCTCGCCCACTTGATCGCGGATCGTCAAAGACGGGTTCAGCGCCTTGCCTGGATCCTGAAAGATCATCGCGATTCGGTCACCCCGAATGCGGCGCATCTTTTCGGCGCCAAGCCGTAACAAATCAATCGCTTGGGCGCCAGTGCCGCCACAGGTATCGCACCCCTTACTACTACAGACTTCACAGCCAACAGAGGTTCGGCCTGTTTGCTTGCAAGCCGCACATCCTCGCCCGCCGCAACCTTGGCAAATGCGATGTGGGTAAAAGGTAATCGACCCACCCGCTAGAATGCCCGGCGGCATCGGCAAAAGTTGCAGGAATGACCTGCCTGTCACACTTTTTCCGCAACCAGTTTCGCCAACCAATCCCAATGTCTCGCCATCGCGAATATCAAAACTCACCCCATCGACGGAGTGCACAATCCCGCGTTTGGAATTGAAATAGACCTTGAGGTCAGACACTCTGGCAATCGTATTTGGGATATTTACCCGCGAGGTGTTTGTATTGTCATCTAACATCAGCGGCCTTCCGTTCTCGGATCAAGCGCGTCGCGCAATCCATCACCAACAAGATTAAAGGCAAGCGCCCAGAGAAAGATCATCAGCCCCGGGAAGGTCGAGGCCCACCAGCGACCAGACGCGATCCCTGCTTGCCCTTCGGACACTAGCACACCCCATTCAGCGATCCCCGCTTCGGACAAGCCAATGAATGACAGCGTCGCGCCAATCAGCACCACGTTGCCCATATCAAGCGTCGCTTGCACCATGACAGGCGTGAAAGAGTTCGGCAGAATGTCTCGGAAATAGATGTTCATCTTGCTGTCGCCCATTATCCGGGCCGCGTCGATATATTCATTCTGCTTCACCTGAATGATTTGCGCCCGCATGATCCGCGCGTATTTCACCCATATAACCATCGACAGAGCGATGATAATGTTACTAAATGAAGGCCCTAGCATTGCAGCAATGGCCAAAGCAAAGATCAGCTCTGGGATCGACAGGAATACATCGACGATGCGCATCAGAACTTCATCGATCCAGCCGCCAACAAAACCAGCAATACTTCCGATTAAGGTGCCAATAATAACGGTTGCACTGACTACAATCAGGGAGAGTTGCAGCGAAGTGCGGCTGCCCCAGACAACACCATAGAAGACGTCTCCACCTTCGTTTGTCGTGCCCAGAATATGCCCGGGAGTTCCGGGTGGTTTGCGCACAGCGCCCCAATCACGGGGCATCTGATAGGCATCCGGGACGTTCGGCTCTGCAATCCACGGCGCGAATATCGCCATGCCCAGCATCAATCCGATAATCGCAAGGCCCAAAACAGTGGTTGGGTTAGAAAGGATATTGGTAGCCAATTCGCGCATGCGCAAAAGCCGGACCTGTAGGGCAGAATTTGTTGTGCCTGCAAAGCCGGCCTTGGATCTGCTGGATTGGGAAATATCAGTCATGATCAGCCCCCCAACACAACACGGCGATCAAGATGGGCGTAGATGACATCTACGATCAAATTAACCATCAAGAACAAGACGCTGGTGAACAGCACGTAGGTCATGATAGTCGCCTGATCACCCCGCACTACTGACGCTGCCATCCATCGGCCAAGCCCCGGCCAGCGGAAAATAATCTCGGCTGTAATGGTACCCTGCAACAGGAAGCCAAAGGTTAGGCCGATCACAGTCACTGTCGGGATCAACGCATTGCGTCGCGCATGCTTGCGCAGCACCAACCGTTCGGGCAGGCCCTTAGCGCGGGCTGCATCAACATAGTCTTGCTGCAATTCCTCGACCAAAGATGAGCGCATCATCCGCGCGATTATCGCCGTCGCACCATAGCCAAGCGTCAGCGCGGGAAGTGCCAAATGCCAGAGCGCGTCCCAGAAGGCGGCCATGTTACCAGCCAGCAAGGCATCCACGGTATAAAGTCCTGTCGGGTGCGGAATACTCGCCCAGATAATCGCGTCACTGCGCCCGATTGGTGCCCAGCCAAGATTGGCCCAAAAGATAATCAGTAACAGGATGCCTAACCAGAACAACGGCAGGCTCGCGCCCGCCACAGCGACAATACGGGTGATATGATCAGGTAATCGGTTACGCCGTGCCCCGGCAAATGTCCCCATCCAGATACCCAGAAAAACGGCGACAAATCCCGCAGAAAAAGCAAGCTCCATAGTCGCGGCAAGCTTGTTTGGGAACACCTCTGTCACGGGTGCGGCAGCAACGCCGGACCAACCTAAATCACCCTGCAAAACGCCCTTAGCCCATGTGAAGTACTGCACAGGCAGTGATTTATCGAGGTTAAATCGCGCTTCAATCTCAAGCACCTGTGCGGGCGACATTTCGTGCGACAGATAGATACCGACGGGTGAACCTGAAATACGGGTCAGGGCAAAAACAACCATCGATACGCCCACGATCAGGAAAGGAAGAACAATAAGACGGCGGATGATGTAATCACGTAACTGCATTCAGGGTCTCCCAAGACTCGCGATAAATGGCTTTAGATAAATGGCGTCAGGTAATGGTAAGCCTGCGCACCACTTCTTGCGCGCAGGCTTTTGTTCAGGCGCTTGGCCCTATTTGTCGAACAGGGCGAATTTGAACCCCGGGCGTGGCCAAAGTGGCTGCATCGTAAAGCCCTTGACCCAATCGCGATGTCCTGCCACGACACCTTCTTGCGCGCCGATTAACCACATCGGTTCATCATAAAGAACGTCCGCAATTTCGATGTACATCTGCGCCCTGGCAGCGGCGTCCAACTCGACTGCAGCGGCGTCGATCATGGCACCAATTGCATCAGGATCAGCATAGCCATTGGCAAAGCCATGGACCTGTCCCCAATCCCCGTCCGGGTGGGCATAGGCCTGCAGATAAGCGTTCGGGTCAGCAGCAGGATCGGCGTTCTTGGCCCACATTGCATATTCCAGCGGGTCAGACGCATGGGCGTCGTCAAAGACTGACTCCGCCACTGCCAGAACATTCACCCGGAACTTAGGGTTCAAGCTTTCAAGCGAGTCCTTCATGACCAGACACATCAGCGCAAACAGGTTCCCCTCTTCGGTAATCACTGATATTGTGAACCCGTCGTCCCAGTATCCAGCAGCGCGGAACAACTCTTCAGCTTTCGCTGCGTCCTGCATGTTGTAAGTCGGCATTTCTGGGTCATAACCGAAGATGCCGATCGGGATGTAGTGAGGATTGAATTCACCGTAACCTGCCAGCGGACCGTTCAAAAATGCCTGATAGTCGAAAGCGTAATTGAACGCCTGACGGACGCGCACATCGTGGAAGAAATCCTCTGGAATTGTGTCCTCAGGAGGTAAAGAACCCTCTGGAATGTTGAGGTTCATGCCGATGTGAAGCGGCTCAAGCAGTAGGCCCTTTTTGTAGACAGTCACACCTTCAACACCTTCGAGATCGGCAATGAAAGATGGGTCCGTTTCAATAGTATCAAACTCACCAGCCCGCAGACCCAAGACCCGTACGTCAGGATCGCCACCAATCTCGATGCGCACATCAAGCTTGGCATTCTCGCCCCAATAGTCGTCAAAGACCTCAAGCTGGAGGTTTTCATTGCGGTTCCAGACCGTGAACTTGTAAGGGCCTGTGCCGACTGCGTTGCCTGACATAAAGACATTCGGCACGCCCGCTTCAATGCCGCCATTTGCTTCAACCGCGTCTTGGCTGACGATTGACGCCACCATGGCGATGACAGCTGAGTTCAAAAAACTTGCACTCGCCTCATTCAGCGTCGCTTGGAACGTGTAGTCGTCCACAACGGCGGTTCCAGCTAAGTAGTCAGCTAAGACACCTGAGTTGCCTTCGGGCAAGTCCATTTCAATGGCTCGATCCCATGAATACTTGACGTCATCTGCGGTTAAGGCCGTGCCGTCGTGGAACATGACGCCTTGGCGCAGATTGAAAGTGTAGGTAAGACCATCGTCCGATATCAGGCCATTCTCAACCGTTGGTACTTCCAGCGCCAATGACGGGATCAAGTCTGGAGAGTCGGGGCCGATGTCCAACAACCGATCATACACTTGCAGAATCACGGTTTCACCACCCTCCCCCGGTTCGACCTGTGCCGGATCCAGTGATGTTGGCTCATCGTCCGCAGCGTGGACAAGCAGCCCCGGGTTTTTGATGTCCTGTGCATATGCAGGCTGAACCGCCGCAAGCGATAAAGCCGCGGCAACGCACAAACCCTTAAATTCAAATCGAGCAAAATAGTTATTCATGTTTCTCCCCCCTAATTAACCGGCTCTAGCCGGCAAACAATGCTTTTTGATCGAACACTCTTCACATGCTTTGTGATTTGTGCAATCGATTGCTTAGATAGGTTACACAGCAAAACTTGGCCTGTCTACGTTACGAAAAACATATTATTAGACGCCATAACGGGGGCTCAAATCATGCGAAAAACATCGAACTCTCTTGGGTTTTTGCCCAGTGAAGACCCTTTTATCGTGGCAAAAGGCGGATTTTATCGACGTTGGCTATCGATGGTTTCTGACCTCCACGAACTGAAAAAAATCGTCTCGAAACTAACCTCCACAACAGAAGAACACTGGGTTCCGATTTGGCGTGAGGCCGGTTTGAAGCACGAAGAAAGAGGCGATTCGTTGGACGAAACCGGTGAACACGCTGCAGCCCGCGAGGCCCACCTACTTGCCAAAACCTTCTATGCCATCGGCCGGTTTCCGGGCGAAGTCTCTCCCGTCAAAGCTGAGATTAGTGCCGACTGCGCCCGTGCCTATCGCAAGGCCAGCGCGCATCTTGATCCTCCGATGGAAGTGATCGATGTCGCCTGCGAAGGACAAAGCTTTCGCGCGCATTTCCGCGCACCTGTGGGGCAAAAGAATGGACCAGCAGTTTTGATAATGTGCGGCTCTGATGTTTTTAAGGAAGATAGGGGATGGGCCGCAGAATACGCACTGGAAAACGGGTTGGCTTCCCTTGTTATGGACGCACCTGGCACTGGCGAGAACCCCTTCCCGTGGGAGCCAGAATCCGTAATAGCTTGGACCGCCGCCTTAGACACCCTCGCCACCCGGCCCGAGGTGGATGCAAGTCGCATCGGAGCATTTGGGATTAGCCGCGGCGGATATTCCGTGATGCAGCTCGCAGGCACAGAGCCTGAAAAGGTGCGTGCCGTCGTCGCCGTTGCGGGACATCCATTTGGTTACCGCATGACCGACGCAGAGATGGACGCCTTTGTGACGGCGCGTAACGGGCGATCCACCTTTGTCTTCGGCCCAGCAGACGGGCCGCCGTCCTTCCCAACATGGTCCGTTGCGACTGAAAACGAAATCCACGACAGATGGGCGTTATCATCCTTAGGAATCGACGATAAGCTGACGATGCCGCTCCTGATGATTAACGGCAAAGAGGACCACCTCGCCCCTATAGGGAACATCTACTACATGCTGGAACGTGGCCCCGTCACCGGCCGTGAAGCGCGGGTGTATCCCGGTGCTGGCCATTGCGCATTCGAGCATTATCGGGAATGGGCGCCGGCCTCATTCAAATGGTTATCAGAAAAACTTGGGCCGTAGGCACTCAACTTGTTGAAACACCGCCTAACTTCCGCATTACGGGGGCGGTTTCAACGGGTCGTTCGCCGCATCCAACTTCAGTGTCGCCAACGCGGGTCATTTAGGACATTCGCTGCATCTGCTCAAATCACTGGTTTCGGTATATCGCGGACTACTTGTTGCGTCGTGCCCTTCGTCGCCGGCGAAGGTAGCAATTGAGTTTACTGCAATATAGCAAATTGATTGCAGCCGTTATGCACGATGCTAAATAACGAAGTGTAAAATGTGATATTCTCGGTGACACTGCCGGAGTGCCCTCTCAATCCAAGCTATCTATTAATGTTACAAAGGACTTGACTGATGCATCTTTGACGACTGCACCTACAGCTTTGGAAATAAAAGGTTATTGCCTGAAAGTGGCGCAAGATCACTGCGTTGGCCAACAACGGCGAACGCGAAGAGGGAGCGTTGACGCAATCTCTGCGAGGGCGGAAATCGCGATCAATGGCGCATCTCGCAGCGATGGCACGAGGCCAACCGGACCACGCAGACGGCGAATATCGTCCTCTGCAACCCCGAGCCCGCGGAGACGGTCCAGTCGGATAATATGGGTCCGTTTGCTTCCAAGGCATCCAATGTAATGTGCGTTTGTGATGAGGGCCTTCTGTAACAGAGCGAGTTCCCAATCGTGGTCGTGGAACAACGTCAGAAACGCAGCATTCGCATCAAGGAGGTTCAACGAAGGGGATTGACCTGGCGACTTCAGATGGACCGGCGGCACCTCCGTCAGACTTTCAACCGCTGTGAGATCATCAACATTGGGGGAGAGGCAAAAGACTTCGAAGCCCGTCGCGTGGCTAATCTGCGCCATTGCACGAAAAATTGCGCCGCGGCCTGCAAGTACCAGCCTGGCCTTTGGCTTGTATTCAAAGCAGACGGTATCCGGTAATTGCCCATCCAAATGCGGCAATGAAAAAGTCAATTTGCCCGCCTTCCGGGCCAGTAATGACTGGTGAAGCAGTGATAATTCGGTGCGATCCCGATTTGGATCGATCAAAACCGAGAGTGACCCGCCACAGGGTAATGTTAGATCAGCAAATTGCGAGCCATCTCCATACCGGATCAGTTTCTTTGTGTTAGACTGCAATGACTCTATGGCATGTAATTGAATGTCTTTGTCGATGCATCCGTTCGACAGATAACCTGTCATAATGCCAACTTCGTCGACCACGGCAAGAGAGCCAAGCGCACGGGCGGCTCCCCCTTCGAACCCAATAGATGTCACGAAGGCAAACCGTTTCGATTGCCGTGACAAATTAACAGCGTGTGCTATTATCCTGCTTGGATCGTCTGCGTATGCAATGTGCTCAGTTAATAGTGTCCTCATTAACAACCTCAGCGAAAGATTTGAAGAATTTTGCCGCAAGTTTTTTTGCGGTACTTTGGATCAGACGGCTGCCCAGCTGGGCGAGCTTTCCACCGATAGCTGCCTTTGCTTCGTATCGCAAAATGGTGGTGTCCCCGTCCGCTGTCAGCGTGACATCAGCACCGCCCTTGGCATGACCAGCAGCGCCGCCATTGCCCTGACCGGTCAAGGAAAACGCATCTGGTGCTCCAGCTGTATCAAGCTGGACGTCTCCGCTAAAACGGGCTTTGACCGGACCTACTTTCAAGACCACTTTTGCTTTAAACTCTGTGTCTGAGTGCTTTATCAACTCTTCGCAACCCGGGATGCACTGCTTCAAAATCTCCGGGTCATTCAATGCTGCGTAGACTCGGTCTCTCGGAGAGTTGATAATGATCTCATCTGAGAGTTCCATAGGATATCCTTCTCTTCACAACAGGGGAACCTGATCTGGTCCGCTTGCTCGGGTGTTAATGCCATCTTTTGTCTGTCATCATATATAGTTGGACGTCAGAGCGATTTGAGCCTTCGAGGCTCTAGCTCGTTTGTGTGATCGATTATGCGGCTTGTTTTTGATGTTGCAAGCGGCGTTGTTGGATTATCTGTTTCTTGATCCTTTTCCTCTCTCTGAGAATGGCTTTGTCGCGGCCGAAGTAGACGTTGGCAGTCGTGAAATTGTTCAGGCTCTCGTGGTATCGCTGGTCGTTGCGCGGGCAGTATATGCCATGTAATTGATCAAAACCAAACGGAAAAACCGCGTCAACCGCCTTTTCGTATCAGTTACGTGCAACCTCCATCCATACGTAAAGTGCCTCGATCAAATTAGTTAGTGAAGCCATGCACGCATAACCGATATCCGCCTCAGTTTGCTCCGGTCTAGACGACTGTCAACTCAAGCGGCCAGTCGTCCACACATTCGCGGCCGGTCTCTGTGACGATAAATGTATGGCCCACAAACATCCCCATTCTCCCGTCTGCCGTGATCGGGTTTGGCTCTGGCATCAGTACCATGCCCGGCTGGAACGTTTCTTCAAAAGGCTTTGACGCCGTCCGTTCCACAAAAACATGCGGGCCGTCCGAGACAAAATCGATGCCGTGCATCACGATGGGCCGCGACTGTGCACCATTTTGTCGAAAGAATCCTGCCGCCTGCCGCATCTCTTCTAATGATCGCCCCGGTGCGATCGTATCGATCACCTTTTCGTAGCCCGGTTTCGCAATCTCATCCCAAAATTTCTGGATTGGGTCCGTCGGTGTTCCGAGGCAAATTGGTTGCCCTATTTGCGAACTATACCCGCGGTATCCTGCGGCAAGTTCCATGATGATCATATCACCCTTGCGCAATTCACGTTGCGACGGACGCGGATTGCCAAAGACCATAGCAGGCGCATTCATTGGCGTGGATCCGATGATCAGAAAATCAATGTCCCCGCCCCCTTCCAGGATCGCAGACCCCGCAGCAGCGCGCAGGTCGGCCTCTGTTGCACCCGGCTTGGCGCGATCTGCAATCGCCTCCATCGCGTTCGTGCAAAGCGCGCCGGCGTGGCGGACGCAGTCGAGTTCCTCTTCACTGTGGATAGACAGTAACGCATGCATCATTCCTTCAGTAAATATGATATCGGCGTCGGGAAGCGCCTCTTTCAAGGCCATGTATTGATTAACCGGCATATAGTCTTTGTGCCTTGGATCTATCTCTAAAAGACCAATTCGCCCGGTCTGATACCCCAATTCAGCAATCCGTTCGGCTATGACCACGCCGTAATGTCCGCCACGACTGGAACGTACGTCCGATATCGCAACTGAGACGGCGCGGCGGACTGCTTCGATATGTGTGCCGCCCATACCGTAGATCAGTGTGGGTTCGCCCTCCATCGGAAAAACGACATAAGCTGCGAGAGAGTGCCATTCCCAATGACCTGACAACCAAAGCATGCCGCCGCCAAAGCTCCAGTGGCTTGGTCCACCCGGACAGATCACGACATCCAAATTCTGATCCTGCATTTTCGCACGAAGAGCTGCAAAGCGACGTTCATATTCCCTACGCGAAAACTGCGGATAGACCGCGTCACGGTAATAGGGCGTGTCCCGCATGGTGTTGAAAACCTGTCCCTGATCCAGCGACCCGCTGATATTTTCCCAATGTGCAGATGTGTACTTTTCAGTATTAGCCATCTTATCCCCCTCTAAATGCTACAAAACAAGTTGTGCAATCGTTCGCATTGGTGTCAACTGTTAACAGCCTGCACTCGCAGGCAAATCCACAAGAAACCTGTAGGCTCATCGAAAATGACAACGACCCAAGAGATTATTGCGATCGAAGAACACTTTATGGACCACGATCTTGCACAGCACCTGACCCATGCCGCAAATCCGACATCGCCCATCGGCGAACGGCTTTATGATTTTCTGGATGTCCGTATTCGCGAGATGGACGCTGCAGGGATCGACGTGCAAGTCTTGTCACATCAGTCCCCCGGCACCCAGCGCTTGGGCGCGGACGTCGCGGTTGAGGCTACACACGCTGTTAACAACGCGTTGGCTGCAGCCATCGAGAGCGCCCCAGATCGGTTTTCGGGTTTTGCGATGTTGCCTACAATCAACCCTGACGCCTCCGCCGACGAACTGACCCGTGCAGTCGAAGAATTAGGCCTAAAAGGTGCATTGATGCATGGCCTCAGCCATGGACGCTTTGTCGACGAGCCCGATTTCTGGCCGATTTTTGCACGGGCCGAAAAGCTAGGCGTGCCGATCTATCTGCACCCTGCCCTGCCCGACAAGTCAGTAATCCAAACCTATTACGGCGATTATGCAAAAAGCCATCCTGCGCTGATCCGATCAGCTTGGGGGTTTGGTGTTGAAACGGGGACGCAGGCGGTTCGCATGATCTTGAGCGGTATTTTTGATAAGCACCCCGATCTCAAGATTGTGCTGGGTCACTTGGGGGAAGCAATTCCATTTTTGCTGACCCGGATCGACGAAAGTTTTTCTAGGGCTGATAACGCGCCAACCAATTTCGCGGAGACGTTTCGAAATAATTTTCATATCACGACCAGCGGCTTTTTCTCGGACTCGGCCTTGCGTTGTTGTATCGAAGAAATGGGCATCGACCGCATCATGTTCGCGATCGATTGGCCGTACGTGACTAACACCGACGGCGTCAACTGGATCAACAAATTCGAGATGGATGCCACTGACAAGGCAAAGCTTCTCAGCGGCAATGCCCGTAAACTTCTAAAGTTGTAGCCCTGCTTAACTCAGCATCGTCACCAACGCGTGACGGCTCAGTGGCAGTCTGTCTGGCACCACCCCAAGCACATGGCGGACCGCGTTGACCACCGCGGCGCCTGCAGGACCAGACGAAATTTCGCCTGCGCCCAAGGGTGGCGCGTCTTGCGGACCGATCAAACGGGTTTTCATGCGCGGTACTTCTGAAAACCGCAGGATCGGATAATCGTCCCAGCTTTTGGTCAGGTTTTGGCCTCCAGCGAAAGTGACCTCTTCCTTCAGCACCCAACTGATTGCCTGAACAATTCCGCCTTCAATCTGGTTAATCGTCCCGTCAGGGCTGATTGCCTCACCGACGTCAGCCGCAGACCACACATCGGTCACGCGCACCTCGTCCCCGACAACAACCCGAGCAATGCAAGCGAGATAGCCTGCACTGTTCTTGTACTGCGCGTAGCCGAGGCCATAGCCCACATCTTCTGCATCATGCCGAGGGCCGACCATATCGCGCACCGTTTCAATCACAGCAATGGCGCGCGGATCTTCTAAATGAGAAAGACGATAAGCAATGCTGTCCTGAACCGCAGCTTCTGCGCAGCTCTCCATCAACTGCTCCAAGGCGATCACATTTGTAAACGCCCCCAGGCCACGCATCGCGCTAGGTCGGTATGGCACATAAGCCGGACGCTTGCGCACCACGCGCACGGCGGGAATTGCATAGCCCGGTACCGCATTACGGTCTGCGCCACCTTGGGGCTGGGGTGCATCATTGCCCGGCCCCATCGACATAGCATGTGGAAGAAATTGTTGAGCACGAAGGTTAGGCTCTTCAGATCCAGCAGGGCGGGTCGAATGGGGCGGGCTAGTGACAAGTGCGTCGTAGGATACGATGCGTCCATCTTCGTCCAATCGTGCTATCATTTGTGCTTTCATTGCAGGGTTCAATGGGCCGTGAAGGAACTCATCCTGACGCTGCCAGAGCGCGCGCACCGGTCGACCGGTTGCCCGAGCCATTAATGCGGCGTCTAGCGCCACGTCATCAGAACTGTTATGCCCATAGCACCCAGCCCCCGGCACAAAGATCACTGTGATTTGTTCAGCTGGATGGTTGAGCACCCTTGCAAGCGACTCTTTTAGAGCAAAGACGTTCTGACTATGCGCCCAGATTGTCAAGGTATCTCCGTCCCACTTGGCGACTGAACAGGAGGGCCCAATAGAGCCATGGCTAAGAGCTGGCTTAGTCACTGTAACACTGACCTCAGTTACGCCGGCATCAAGGCCGTCGCTATCATATAGCGTCTCGCTCTCCACGATCTGGCCGTCCAAACCATCGCTCGGGTGCACTGGACAGGTACTAACTCGCTTCCATTCAATCTGAGCTGCCAATCTGCGGGCTTCGGACAGGGCAAGATATTCATCTTCTGCCACCACCGCAAAAAACTGCCCCTCACGAACAAGCTGGACATCACCGTGAAGATCAGAATCAACCAAATTCTCCACTGTCGCATCCAGCGATGGTGGTTGGATAACGCGACCATGCCACATCCCGTCAACTTCAAAGTCGTGCAACAAAAACCCAGACGTCAATCGGGCAGCTAAATCAACACGTGGCACTGACGCACCCGTCACCTTGCGATCAGCTGCTATCTTCGGTGCGGCGTGCGCAAGTATTGAAACATTCAAATCAACGTCTGCACAAAGGCTTGCGTAGCCTAGCCCCGTTTCAAGTCCATCATTAATAATCATTCCATTGCGGACGTCGAGATGGTTGGATGTCGTTTGCAACAGTCCCGCAGCATGGCCCAACATCAGAGCGCGTGCGGCAGAAGCAGCCAAGCGGATCGACTGCCCTCCGAAGGTAACAGATAGACTGCCAACTGTTGGGCCTTCGGCTGGTGACAGCCCCGTATGGCCTTGTGTCAGGCGAATTGCCGTAAGCGAAACGTCCAGTTCATCTGCTGCAATCTGCATCAGCGCAGTCGTGATCCCCTGTCCAAGCTCAACACGCCCAGACAGCAGATCAACGCCACCGTCTAATCCAAAGGAAAGCCAATGCCTGATGAGGGGGAAGTTTTTGATAGGCGGTGGCACGTTCATGATGTCACCTCTGAGATGGCTGCCATGATCCGTCCGTGGGCGCCACAACGGCAGAGGTTTTCATCCAGTGCATCACGAATGTAATCTGCAGTCTTCCCTTGATCAATCAGAGCAGCGGCGCGCGTCAGTATACCAGGTAGGCAATAGCCACATTGACCGGCCTGATGTCGGATCAAGGCTGCAGCCAACGGATGCTCCGCGGCGAGCACCCCTTCGACTGTGCCAACGCTCTTGCCAGCGATGGCAGAGATAGGCAAGTCGCATGACGTCACCGGCACACCATCCAGAGTAACGGTGCACGCACCGCAGTGCCCCTCACCGCATCCAAGTCGAGTACCCTTTTGCTTCAACGCCCCCCGTAACGCAAAAAGCAATGGCATTGACGGTGGTCCCTCTACTCGGCAGGCTTTGCCGTTGAGAGTAAATTCGATAGTTTGGTTCATCCGAACATCCCCAAGTAATTCCACCAGACAAATGTGAGTGGTATGCCAACAATAGCTACTGCAACCGCAAGCCCCATACATATCCGTAAAAGCGCCGCAATTGGTATCTGCGCCAACGCCATTGATACAATCAGGGGCGGCGCCTGATGCGGCAAGATCGGCGTGGCCAACCCGATGACCTGCGCCATTGAGATGGTTTCAATCGACCAGCCCGTCTCGGTCGCAAATGCACCTGCGAGCGGCGCCAAAACAGCTGGGGCGGCCGGCGCGGTTGTGAAATGCGACAGCAATGTTGAAATTCCTGCCACCGCGTAAAGGTCACGCAGATCGCTGCCCTGCCCAAGTCGCAACATCGGGACCAACTGGTCTGCCATCGTCGTGGCAAGCCCTGTGAATTGCGCGACAGCGCTGATCGCAAAGACCGCCGCAAGGAAAAACGCTGGCGACAGGTCGATCTTCGTTTTCATCGCTGTCTCGTCCAGCATCCCGAATGCTGGCACCATCAAAGCGGCCGCCAGCGAAAGCGCAACCCAAGCTGGCGAAATGCCATGCCACGTGTCTGTCACCCAGAACAAGATGGCGACACAGATCAAAACAAACAACAGCTTTTGGACCGATGTAAATGGTGTCGGAGACTCGAGGTCAGATGTCTTGTCAGACCGCGGCGGCGCGAAGGGCAACATCAGGATCAAAAGGGCGATAAACCGCACCAGATTAATAGGGGCCTGTTCGATAAAATAATCCGTGTAGGCCGTGCGCACGCCGTAAAGCGTTTCAAATGCGCCAGAATGGATGATCGTTGGCAGGTTGCCCGTCAGAAAGGCAAATGTGGGCAGATTGGTCGCTACGGCAGCTGTCACAGTCAGCCCCACATGCCCTCGCGACCCAATGGCATAGCCCATCGTTTTAGCCAGTGACAAAGCGATGGGCAGCATGATGATGATACGCGGAATTGTGGCGGGTACGAGCAATCCCAGCCCAAGTCCGCTGATGGCCAGCAATAGCGCTGCTTTAACGTAAGAATCTCCTGTGTGCTGGAAGATGCGCAGCGCGACTTGCATGCCAAGGCCCGTGGCCGTGATAGCTGTGCCAATTACTAATCCCGCGAACAACAGCCAAAAGCCACTGCTAGCAAAGCCAGAAAAGATGACCTCGTTCGGGGCTGCACCGATTGCTATGAACGCAAGGAAACAACCCAGCGCCGTGACGACTTCGGGCAGCAAGCGGGTCGCAAATAGGCCAATCGAAAGGGCTGATATCGCCGCGACCCGCGCCAGCACATCCCCGGGACCCGTTGTTACAATCACGATCACAGCCACAGCTGCCAACACCCAAACCACCGCCCTGGCGACGGAGATCTTTGGCATAGCGAGGCCCGGAGCGCTGCTCATCTTATCACGGCGTCAAAATGGTCGAACCAGTGGTCGCACCGCTTTCCAGGGCTTCATGCGCTTGTGCGATGTCCGCTAAAGCAAACCGCTGGTTGATATTAACGCTGAGAACGTCTTCTTGCATCAGACGGAACGTTTCGCTTGCCGAATGCACAAGATCCTCGCGGGATGCGACGTAGTTCGCGAGCGTAGGTCGCGTGAAGTACAAAGACCCTTTCACCTGCAGCAGATGCGGCGAGACATCTGGCGCAGCGCCAGTCGTCGCTCCAAAGGACACGAGTAACCCATATGTCGCAAGGCTTTCGATGGAGGCATCAAAGCTGGCTTTGCCGACACTATCGTAAACCACAGGAACCCCTTTGTCGTTCGTCAGTTCTCTTACCCTTTGAGCGACGTCCTCGGTCTTACGATCAATTGCTTCGGCGTAACCAAGTTTCTTGATGGCAGCACAATTTCCAGCTCCGGATGTCACTCCGATCATGCGAGCCCCAATATGATTGCCCCATTGTCCGGCCAACTGCCCAACACCGCCAGAGGCCGCCCAGAACAACACATCTTGACCCGCTTTAACCTTATAGGTGCGGTTCAGCAGGTACTCGACAGTTAGACCCTTCATCAGAGCGGCTGCAGCCTGTTCGTTACTAATCCCTTCGGGGATCTTGATGCAGCGTGCAGCGGGTGCGTTGCGATGGCTAGCATAGGCACCAAGAACACCGCCATATACGACGCGATCACCAACGACTAAATCTGTAACACCCTCACCAACGGCAACTACTTCGCCCGCTGCCTCTAGTCCCAGTGGGCTGGGCATGGGCATGGTATAAGCACCAGAGCGTTGATAGACATCCATATAGTTAAGCCCTATGGCGGTCTGAACAATCTGAACTTCGCCAGTTGCGGGAGCCGCCAGCTCGATCATCTCAAGTTCCATGACTTCTGGCCCGCCTTGGGACTTCATCACTACGCGTGTCGTTTTCATTGTGCGTCCTTCACTTAGTAAATTCTCCGGCTTCCAGCATGATCGTTTGTACTTCGCCGGCGCCGTTTTCACGCCTGTGCCGGGCTGCATTATCGTATTCAGAGGATCGGAAACATCCAACACCTGCCTCGAAGGTTGGAAATTCAATGACGACAAAGCGTTCAAAGTAGTCCGGTCCTTCCATGACCTCAAACTTTCCGCCGCGGGCTAGAACTTTGCCGCCATGTTTTGCAATAATTCCCGGCACCTGATCAGTGTAACGCTTATAAGCGACAGGGTCGTTTATTCTTGAACGTGCAAGCCAAAAAGCGGGCATATTTGTTCCTTTCTTGCACTACATCAGCGCATTGGGAAGCAGGTTAGTAACTATCGGAAATGACATCATCAAAGTTGCCAGAAACAGCATGATCAGCCAGTAGGGAATACAGGACCAAAAGATGTGCTGCACTCCGACATTATCATCGCGAATAGCTGCTTTGACAGTGTAGACTAGTAATCCGAACGGAGGGGTCAGCAATCCGGCTTCGATAGCGATAATACCGACAATGGCAAAGGTTAGCTGGTCAAAGCCAAAGGCTATCGCAACAGGTTCAACGATTGGTACCGTCAGCAACATGATCGAGATACTGTCAATGATCATGCCAAGGATGAACCAGATCAGACACTTCTTTGTAGACGTCTTGGGCAATGCCAAGGCTTTCAACTGGATCCATTGTGCCGAATGGCACCATCACCTGAAATGCATGCAGTGGCAGGTTTGAAGGTTCAAAGCAGAAGCACATGCGGCCAATGTCCAGAATGCCATCCTGAACGCCCTCAAGCACTTCGGTGACTTTCACGATGGACCCTGAATATCCTTCCACAATATTGAGTGTGTGATCGGTGCGGGCTTCGACGCGTTCTTTCAATTCCTTTTGAAAAAAGTCAATCATCAGCCCAGCAATACCACGCCGGGCGGGTGGCCTGATCCGATCCGCAGGGTAATTTCTTCGGCTTGCACGGCCGTTGTTGTCATGGCCAGTGTCGCGGCCAAACTAAATGCAATGTTCTTCATAGTAACTCCTCCCAGAATTCTTTCTTTCAAGCCCCATGCTTCCGACTGTCATTGCTAGCCGGTTTCAGAGGGCTCAGGCCACGTTCGGCGTGACCAATTTCACCTCTGGCGGGACCGCCAGAGGTGGGTTCGTTCCATCAAGGAATTCGACAGTTGCAAAGGCCAGATCGGTGTTCCCGATGTTCTCGACCGAATGGAGCATGTAGTCCCCCGGCCCATAGTAAAAATGCTTAGTTTCACCGACATAATGCGTGGTATCGCGAATTCCCCCCGACGAGAAATAGCCCCGTGCCTTGCCCGCGTTCAGCGCAGACCAGAAATAGGGATTCACATGGCGGTGGAACCCACAGCGCGTCCCTACTGGGATATGCAGATGCCATACGCGCACACGGTCGGTTTCGGATACGAGCACCGTGCCCACACAGCCATTATAATGGCTGTCCAACATTTCCTCATAAACTTCAGCTGGCCAATGTGCAAAAGCTGCAGGATCAGGATTGGTTTCAATGTGATGTGGTCCATGTTTTGTCATAGCGCCCTCCTTTCCTATCCGTCCAAAGCATCGAGATCGGCGCGTAATGCAGATTGCTGTTCCGCAGTCAGCGGTACCAATGGTGGGGCCATGCGTGTCCAGCTATCATCATCTGAGCGCCAGGCTTCCATTTGCTTCATGCCCGCCGTTAATGGATATTTTGCAGCCATCGTTCGTGCAGCTTTGACTTCTTCCATTGCTGCGTCCCGTTCTACGCCTTCAGGAGCCTGCAACGCGGCATGTGCCTTCGCCCCAAACGCATTAGTGGACCCTGAAATGATCTCGGCACTTCCCAAAACCAAACCGTCCCAAAGCATCCCCTCAGAGGATGGAAAGACATCAAAGTCAGCGTCTACGCCGCCTGTCGCAGCAATAAACTCGGTAGATTGCGCAAAGTCACCGCTGCTGTCTTTCAGCCCCGCAATCACCGCGCCGAATTCTTTCTTCAGCCGGGTCACAAGATCAACCGACAAAGGCACGCCTGACATCTGCGGGAAGTGATACATGTAGACCCGCAAATCATCCCGGCCAACGTTCTCGATTAGACCCGCATAGTAGGCGTAAAGCCCCTCGTCAGAGGGACTTTTGTAATAATAGGGCGGCAGAACAAGTACGTTGGTGTATCCTGCCTCACAGGATGCCTTAGTCAGTGCCACACAATCACCAGATGCTGGCGCGTCCGTTCCAAAGATCACCCGGTCCGTCGCGACCCCCGCCTTTGCAAATGACGATGGCAGCGTCAAACGGTCAACCTCTGCGATCGAGGTCCCTTCACCCGTTGTACCAGTCGGAGCTACCCCGTCACACCCACCATCCGATAATAGATGTTGGCAATAGCTAACCAGTTTTGGCGCATCCAATTTGCCCGATAAATCGAAAGGGCTGACAGCCGCCGCATAAATGCCACGTCTTGCTTTCATGATTTGGCCCCTGTCGCATTCCCTTTACCACGCATTGAGACAACAACTTTGATCGCGTCATCAATCCGCTCACGGGCATACCGAAGTGCCTCTGGCAGGAGGTCCAGCGGGAACGTATGAGTATGGATCAGCGAAGCATCAAACCGGTTCTCGGCCATGAAGGCCAACGCTCGATGGGTCGCAGATTTCCCCTCACCCCTGATCCCGTAAAGGTAAACGTTGTTCACCGCCAAATAGCCCAAATCAAACATAACAGGGTTTTTGGGAAATGCGGCAAGACAAACCTTACCTCCGCGGTTGGTCATATGCACTGCATCGTTGACCGTGTGTTCGTTACCCGCGCAATCGACAACATAGTCTGCACCTTTGCCGGTGATCTCCTTCACCCGTGCAACACCATCCTCATTCCGCCCATCAATAACGATATCCGCGCCCAACTGACGCCCAATCTCATTTCGATTTTCCCGCGTGCCAACAAGAATGACGGGCGACGCGCCAAGCGCCTTCGCTACGGCCACAGCAAGCAATCCAATTGGCCCTGGGCCAATAACGACCACGCTTTCGCCCGCGACAAGTCCGCCCAATTCGGTCAGCCGATACATCGAGGTACCTGCTGTCACGACCAATGTAGCCACTTCATCCGACATTTCATTGGGCACTTTGATCATCGTGTTGATGTTATTCACCGCGTATTCCGCAAAACCGCCGTTTGTAGTAAAACCGTTTGCACGATGCCCCTTGTTCTTATCGCCGTAATTTAGGCCATAGTTGTGACACGACGTGTACATACCACCGCGGCAGCGCTTGCACTGCCCGCATCCAGCGTGAATCTCAACTGTGACCCGGTCGCCAATTTCAAATTCATCAACCCCTGGCCCCAGCGCGGCTATCGTGCCCATGTATTCGTGACCCGGAGTCCAGTTTTTGTTAAATGGTTTGCCACCCTCGACGATTGCAGGCGTTCCGTAGGATATCACCTCAAGGTCTGTTGCGCAGATCGCAACCGCATCAATTCGCACAAGTGCTTCAGCACGACCTGGAACTGGCAGCTGCTTATCGACAAGCGACAGCTTATCGGGATCGCCAAGCACCCATGCCTTCATAGTTTGTGGCAGCAACATCTTCGTAGCGGTTGTAACCCCTACCCAGTCCTTCGTGTCGTCCATTTGCCCCCCGGGCCTTATTCACATTGGTTGACCAATTTTCCGAATCGTGAAATTAGAGCCCAACGCCGTACTCTAATTTAGCATGCCGTATGAAGGCTAATAGTTTGCATAATAAATTCGAATTCCTTGCATCAAAAAATCAGATGGAACCCCGCGGTTATAGCAGAATTGGTCAACCAATCGAACGTTCCAGCCTGGACAGAGTTAGGGATTGGCTGCGCAAGAACCACCCCGAACCGGGCAGCCGACTACTTCCCGAAAGAACCCTTGCAGAGACTTTGGATATGAGCCGCCCGGAACTCCGCAAAGCTCTTGCAGTCCTTGAAATTGAAGGCCTTATTGCCCGACACGTCGGGCGCGGAACTTTCATCGCAAAGCCAACAAAACTCGTACAAACGCATACTTACCTTGCCGCGCTGGCAGAGCGAACAGGTCCGCACGATGCAATGATGGCGCGGCTTTCTCTAGAGCCAGAACTGGCGCAACTTGCTGCTCTGCATGCAACGCCGCTGCAGGTTGCCCAGGCTCAAACACTTGCCACCGACATCCGCGCCACAAAGACTTGGAACGATTACGAAAAGCTGGATCATGCGTTGCATGATTTAATTGCCGAGAGCGCGGGCAATGTGTTGTTGTACGAGTTGCACAAGATCATGAATGTGGTGCGGCAGGTCGTTGTCTGGCCGCAATTGTCGCCAGGTTTAGAATGGCCACCGTCCGACTATCACTCTTTTGGCGAACACGACGCAATCGTCGCCGCAATCGCACAACGCGACCGACCTGGCGCACGCTCGGCAATGCGTCGCCACCTGCAATCTACACTGAACACAATGACAATCGACAACTGACCCACAAGAAGGACGCACCATGATTGACCTCTACACTTGGACGACCCCAAATGGCCGCAAGGTTTCTATCCTGCTGGAAGAACTGGGTGTGCCCTACACGGTGCACGCCATCGACATCTCAAAAGACGAGCAATTCGCGCCTGACTTCCTGAAGATCGCGCCGAACAACCGCATTCCTGCGATTGTTGACCAGGAGACAGGTATCCAGATGATGGAGACCGGCGCAATCATGATGTATCTCTCTGACAAATATAAGAAGTTTCAATGCGAGGGCGACGAGTATTGGCGGATGGTCGAATGGTTGATGTGGCAAATGGGGGGCCTTGGGCCAATGCTTGGTCAGGTTCATCACTTCGTCAAATACAACAAAGGTAAGTCTGAATACGGCGAGGAGCGCTATTCGAAAGAAAGTCATCGCCTGTATCGGGTGCTCAACACACGCCTTGAAAGCCGCGACTACATCGCTGGCGATGGTCGCGGCATGTATTCGATTGCTGATATAGCCTGCTGGCCGTGGGTATCGCGGTTTGAGTGGCAGGAAGTGGATCTCAATGACTACCCTAACGTACGCGATTGGTATATTCGCATCGCGGAACGTCCCGCAGTTCAAACCGGTTATTCCATTCCAAAATTCACAACCGAGGTACCAATGCCATGAACAATAAACTCAAAGGGGAATACCGCCCTACTATTCATCGCTTTGTACATGGCGAGGCTGAAGTCACCACAATCCTTGATGGCACCCACACCCGTGAGCCAATCAATCCACCCTTCTCAATGGACAAATCTGAGGCCGAAATTGCTTCAATTGCGGCGGCTAACCACCTACCAAAAAACGGTTTTGAAAATTCCTACACCCCAACGATTATCTGTACTGGCGGACAAGTTGTGCTTTTTGACACCGGTTTCGGCGCGATGGGGCGTGACGGACATGCCGGTAATCTACGACGGCGCTTGGGTCAGGCCGGTTATGCGCCCGAAGAAATTGACGTTGTTGCCTTCACCCACTGCCATCCAGACCACATCGCGGGTGTGATGGAGGGCAATATCCCGGCCTATCCCAACGCTCGCTACGCCATTGGACGCCGCGAATATGATGCTTGGAACGATGGGTCTGAAATCCCCGAACAACGCATCCAAAACCGTGAGATGTTCCTCAAACTGATCCCCCCCTTGGCAGACAAGATGACGTTCTTAGAAGATGGAGACAGCGTGGTCCCCGGCTTGACCGCAGAGGCAGCCTTTGGCCATTCACTCGGTCATATGATGTACCGTCTTGAGAGCAAGGGTAAATCGTTGCTGGTCTGGGGCGATGTGACCAATCACTATGTCTTTTCACTGCAATACCCTGACAGTCTTGTCGGGTTCGACGATGACAAAGACATGGCCGTCGCCTCGCGCAAGCGGGTATTGGATATGGTCGCGACGGACGGTTTGCTAGTCAGCGGCCACCACATGCCCTTTCCCTCCATCGGCTATGTGGATCGGCAAAGGGACTGCTACCGCTGGACGCCTGCCAGCTATCAGCTCCGAATGTGAGTTACTCGTACGGCTTGGTCAGCCGTCCGACTATCCGTCGTACAAAGGGTGCCACGACAAGCACAGCCGGGAAGGCAACGATCCAGCTTGAAGACCAAGCCTTGAACCAAACACCCGACAGGTCCGCAGAAAGACCAACAGCAGAAATAGTTGAAACACCTGAAATCACTGCCGACATGAACATGGATAAAAAGAACCCGAAGGCAATCGGGGCGAAACGCGCGGGGATCATGGTTGCACCTTCAATTCATCATAGGATGTGGCGATCCATTTCTGATAGCCCGGCCGCGCTGATATCGCCTTATACCAACCCGCAACGTGCGGCAAACGATT
>JBLHTS010000017.1:0-24056 GCA_047627695.1 Yoonia sp.
AAAGCGGCCGCGGCCAAGGTCTTTAACCGCGACCAGTCCGTCACCGGCTGGGTCGTCGCCAGCCAAGAGGAGGCACGCTAATGCTGCGTATTATCATCGCATTTTGCTTAAGCTTTTCCGCAACCACCGCACTGGCTGACATTGAGATTAAGCAGGTCACTTCGCCCGGGGGGATCAACGCTTGGGTCGTCGAAGAACCATCCATTCCTTTCATAGCTTTAGAAATCCGTTTTCGTGGCAGCGCATCGCTTGATCTGCCCGACAAACGTGGGGCGACCAACTTAATGACGGGTCTTTTGGAAGAGGGTGCTGGCGACATGACCGCGCAAGAATTCCAGACCGCCCGCGAGGGACTTGCCGCCAGCTTCAGCTTTCGCGCCTATGACGACACCCTGTCGATTTCTGCGCGGTTTTTGACCGAAAAAAAGGGCGAAGCGCTGGAATTGCTGCGCCAAGCCTTGGTTGATCCCAACTTTGACCAAGACGCCCTGAACCGTGTGCGCGCACAGGTTCTGTCCGGACTTGCTGGTGATGAAAAAGACCCCAACACGATTGCCAGTGATGTGTTTAATGCCGCGGCCTTTGGCGATCACCCTTATGGGTCTTCCAGCGATGGCACGGTGGAAAGCGTCGTCGCATTGACGCAAGCCGATATGGTCGACGCGCACCGCAACGCGCTGACCCGTGACCGGCTTTATGTGGCCGTTGTCGGTGACACGACCGCTAAAGCCGTAGGCGAAATGCTGGATCATCTGTTGGGCGCATTGCCTGCCGAAGGGCCAGCAGCACCTGATGACGTAGACTTTGGATTGGCGGGCGGGGTCACCGTAGTGGATTTCGACACGCCGCAAGCGGTTGCCCTGTTTGGGCACAAAGGTCTGAAACGCGACGATGATGATTTCTTTGCCGCGTTCATCATCAATCACGTGCTGGGCGCTGGCGGATTTGAATCCCGCCTGATGACCGAAGTGCGCGAAAAGCGCGGTTTGACCTACGGGATCAGCACTTTCTTGGTGCCTAAGTTCCACGCTGAAGTGATGCTCGGTTCAGTCGCTTCGGCAAACGCCACGATCGCCGAGGCTATCGACGTTATCCGCGCAGAATGGGCGCGTATGGCTGATGAGGGGATGAGCGCGGAAGAACTGGCCGTTGCAAAAACCTTTCTGACTGGCGAATACCCTCTGCGGTTTGATGGTAACGCGGAAATAGCCAAAATCATGGTCGGCATGCAGATGATCGGATTGCCGCCAGAATATGTGGTGAACCGTAATGATTACATCGAAGCAGTGACCTTGGAAGATATCAACCGCGTGGCGTCGGAACTGTTGCAACCTGACAATCTGCACTTTGTTGTGGTGGGAAAACCCGAAGGTCTGACAAGCACGCAATAGCGCTTTTCCCACTCGTAGAATCGCGACGGGCCATGCTAGAACTTGTAGCATGGCCACCCTAGACCCCCAGATAAAGCAGCAGCCCGTGATCCGGCAGCTTGACGACGCCGCAATCAACCGGATTGCAGCGGGCGAGGTTTTGGAACGCCCTGCCTCTGCCGTCAAAGAACTGGTCGAGAACAGTATCGACGCCGGTGCCAGCCGGATCGAAGTCGTGATCGCTGATGGCGGCAAGACCCTGATCCGCGTTACGGATGACGGCTGCGGCATGTCGCCCGCAGATTTGCCGATGGCGATGTCACGGCACGCCACGTCTAAGATCGACGGGTCTAACTTGCTCAACATCACCTCTTTCGGGTTTCGAGGCGAGGCATTGCCGTCGCTCGGGGCAACGGGCCGCCTGTCGATCATATCCCGTGCAGCGGGGTATGACGCTGCGCAAATCCGCGTTGCAGGCGGCAACATTGAAGGCGTAAAGCCCGCCGCGTTGTCATCTGGCACAGTCATCGAACTGCGCGATATGTTCTACGCCACCCCTGCGCGTCTAAAATTCCTACGCACCGACCGGGCCGAATCTCAAGCCGTCACCGACGTGATCAAGCGCTTGTCGATGGCCGAACCTTTCGTGACCTTCATTCTACGCGATGCCTCAAACGGGGATAGTCGCACAACCTTCCGCGCAGATGCCGAAACGGGCGATTTGTTCGACGCGTTGCTCGGGCGATTGCGCACTGTTCTGAGCAAGGATTTCGCCGAAAACGCGCTGCGCATTGACGCCGAACGCGAGGGATTTCACCTGACAGGATACGCGGCTTTGCCCACTTATTCGCGCGGTGCGGCAGTAGCGCAGTATCTTTGCGTGAACGGCAGACCTGTGCGCGACAAGATGCTTCTGGGTGCATTGCGGGCGGCGTATATGGACGTGCTGTCGCGCGATAGGCACCCTGTTGCGTCACTGTTCATCGACTGCGACCCGACGCTGGTAGACGTCAATGTACATCCCGCGAAATCCGAAGTCCGCTTTCGCGATCCCGGAATCGTGCGCGGGTTGATCGTTTCAGGTTTGCGGCATGCACTGGCTGATGCAGGTCACCGCGCCTCGACCACGGTGGCCAATGCAACACTAGGGGCGATCACGCCAGAATCCACAGGCCCACGTGTCTATCAAATGGATCGCCCCAGCTTTAGCGCGCGGTCGATGACCTTTCAGGCCCAAGCGCCGGGCTTTGGCGAAGCGCCATCAGCACGGTTTGAACCGCAAGCCGATGATAGCGCGGATGATCTGCCACTGGGTGCCGCACGTGCGCAGGTGCATGAAAACTACATTATCGCCCAAACCGGAAAAGGCATCGTAATCGTAGATCAGCACGCTGCCCATGAGCGGTTGGTTTATGAAAAGCTCAAATCGCAGATGGCTGCAAACGGTGTCGCGGCGCAGGCATTGCTGATCCCCGAAATTGTGGAGTTGTCGGAAAATGAAGCAGCGCAGCTTCTTGAGATCGCCGACGATCTATCGCGTCTTGGCCTGGCCATCGAGCCCTTTGGTGGTGGCGCAATTGCGGTACGCGAAACCCCCGCGATCTTGGGCGAGGTTAACGCAGCGGCCATGATCCGCGACATCGTGGACGAACTGGCCGACCAAGGCGACAGTGCTTCGGTCCAAGCACGGATCGAAGCAATCCTCAGCCGTGTCGCTTGCCACGGATCAATCCGGTCAGGGCGGCGCATGCAGGCGGCAGAAATGAACGCGCTCTTGCGCGAAATGGAAGCCACACCGCTTTCAGGGCAATGCAATCACGGACGCCCCACTTACGTCGAACTCAAACTTTCCGATATTGAACGGCTTTTCGGACGCACATGATACAAATTGGTGATACAATACTTGACCTAAGCGATCCGGTGACGCTTGCCGCGCTCATCGCAGGACTTGCCATTTTGTTGGTGGTGATCTTGCTAATCGTCGTTGTGCGCCGCGCCGGAAAATCGGCGGAGACCGTGCAAATGGTCGCAGCCCAACTGGGGCGTATGTCCTATGATGTGCAGTCCCTTGGCCAAGGCCAGCAGCAACTGGCAGGCAACATTCAAACCGTCAGCGACGCGCAGGCCAATGCCCAAGTCAAAGTCGTGCAAACCATGGAAACACGACTGGCCGAGGTGCAATCGCAGCTCGCCGAACGACTGGCCGACAATGCGATGAAATCCGCGCGCTCGCTGACAGATATGCAAGAACGGATAAAAGAGTCGCTGACGGGTTCGTCCGAGAAAACGACCAAAAGTCTGACCCAACTGCAGGAACGGTTGGCAACAATCGACCGCGCACAGACCAATATCGAAAAGCTTTCGGGCGATGTCCTGTCGCTTCAGGATATCCTGTCCAACAAACAACGGCGCGGCATGTTTGGCGAAATTCAACTGACCGATATTGTCTCAAAGGCGCTGCCATCGGACAGCTACGCGTTGCAGGCGACCCTCTCGAACGGCAAGCGTGCCGACTGTTTAGTACATTTGCCTAACCCGCCCGGCCCTATCGTGATTGATGCGAAATTCCCGTTTGAAAGCTACGAGGCCTATGCCGCCGCCGATACCCAGCAACAACAACAAGCCGCCTTGCGCGATCTGGGCAACGCGGTGCGCAAGCACATCAAGGACATCAGCGAGAAATACATCATCGAAGGCGAAACTGCCGACGGCGCGATCATGTTCCTGCCGTCCGAGGCGGTTTATGCAGAGCTTCATTCGCGGCTGCCAGAGGTCATTCGTGGCGGCTTTGACGCCCGTGTTTGGATAGTATCACCGACTACATGCATGGCCACGCTGAACACAATGCGCGCGATTCTCAAAGATGCGCGTATGCGCGAACAGGCGGGCGAAATCCGCAAGGCGCTGCGTCTGTTGCACCGCGATGTCGAAATTATTGGCGAAAAGGCAGGCAAGCTGGAAGTGCATCTGCGGCAAGCTGGCGAAGACGTGTCAGGCGTGCTGACTGCATCCACCCGCGCCAGTAAACGTGCGGACCGTTTGGACAATTTTGATTTTGAAGAATTGGCACCTGATCAAGAACCCCCAGTGGTCGCGATCATTCCACCGAAGGAATAAGACAATGACACAACGGGTTTTTATCACAGCAGGGGCGGGCGGCATTGGTCGCGTGATTGCACAGGCCTATGCAGCGCAAGGCGCGCAGGTTTATGTCTGCGATCAGGATGCAGCGGCAGTCGACGCGCTGGACGCCAACATCAAAGGCGCCCGCGTCGATGTCACGGATGAAGCTGCGCTAGATGGTTGGTTGCAAGCGGGATTGGATCTGCTTGGCGGCTGCGACGTGTTGATCAATAACGCTGGTATCGCTGGTCAGGCAGGGCCGGTTGAAGACCTTGATCTGGCCGCATGGAAGCAGTGTCTGGCCGTCAATCTGGACGCGCAAATGATCACATGCCGCGCAATCGCGCCTGTAATGAAGGCGCAAAAATCAGGCGTGATTACGAACTTGTCTTCGACTTCTGGTCTTTTTGGTGCGCCTTTCCGCGCGCCTTATGCGGCAGCGAAATGGGCCGTAATCGGGTTTACCAAAACCATCGCGACAGAACTTGGCCCGCACGGAATTCGCTGCAATGCGATCTGCCCGGGCGCAGTCAGCGGTGACCGGATGGACAGGGTTCTTGCGGCAGAAGCGCAGGCGCGCGGGATCACGGCGGCAGATGTCTATAAGGAATACGCATCGGGCAGTTCCTTGCGGCGCTTTGCCGAGCCCGAAGAGATCGCGGGTCTTTGTATTTATATGTCGTCAGATGCCGCAAGATTTGTGTCGGGCCAGGCGATTGCCGTCGACGGAAACACAGAGACATATCACTCGGTCTAAGCCTCCAAATCTAGGAAAAGTTGCGCTTTACTTAAACACGCTCTATAAATGTCTGAAAAATATAAATAAAGACTTGAGCAGGTTCATAATGAATAACGCAATCACCACGCTTTGGCGTGATTTTCTACGTCTTCTTTTTCAGCGCCCAAAGCGTCTGCAAGTGGCTGCATTGTGCTACCGTGGATCAGGATCAGAGATGGAAATCCTGTTGGTCACCAGCAAGGACACTGGCCGTTGGATCATCCCCAAGGGCTGGCCTATCAACGGTCTGAAATCCTACGAAGCCGCGCTGCAAGAAGCCTGGGAAGAAGCAGGGGTGCGCAACAGCATTTCAACGCCCAAGCCCATTGGAATTTACAGCTATGACAAACTGATGTCTGCGGGTTTGCCAGTTCCCGTCGAAACCTTGGTCTTTCCGGTAGATGTAAAGGAAATGTCTGCTGATTTTCCCGAATCTCATCAGCGGGAACGCCGCTGGGTATCGCCCCACGTTGCCGCTGATCTTGTTCGAGAGGGCGAATTGAAAGAAATTCTGCTCCGAATGACCAATCTTTTCCCTAAGAAGGTTCAACACAGTTGATTTTGCCACCCTTCGCCCGCTAGTCACGGTGGTGAATTCCTGGGAGGGGCGAAGATGACGAGTTTAAACGAGGGCGACCCACGCCACCTCGAAACCTTGGACCGCGACCTTGCGCGGTACGCAAACCTTGAACTCGCAACAAGCTATGCAGCGCGTCCTCTGGTCGGCATGGGACTTGCATTGATGTTTGTCGTTGTTGCGGGAATCGCCTCGGCGCTGTTTTTTGGTCATGCAAACAACTCGTTTATTGTCGTCATGGCTGCATGTTTGGGCGCCTATATGGCGCTGAATATCGGTGCAAATGATGTCGCCAACAATATGGGTCCGGCTGTTGGTGCAAACGCGCTTACCATGGGCGGTGCGATTGCGATTGCGGTTGTTTTTGAAAGTGCGGGCGCGCTGATTGCAGGCGGCGACGTCGTATCAACCATCGCAAAGGGCATCATTGCGCCTGAAAGCATGGGCACTGCGACCACGTTCATTTGGGCCATGATGTCCGCCCTCTTGGCCGCTGCATTTTGGGTGAATCTCGCAACTTGGGTCGGCGCGCCGGTCTCAACCACGCATTCGGTTGTTGGTGGAGTAATGGGGGCAGGTATTGCCGCTGCCGGATTTGCAGCTGTGAACTGGCCAACGATGGGTGCCATCGCAGCCAGTTGGGTCATCTCACCTCTGCTTGGCGGTTTGATCGCGGCTGGTTTCTTGGCGCTGATCAAATCGCGGATCATCTACCAAGACGACAAAATCGCAGCCGCGCGCAAATGGGTTCCCATCCTTGTGGGCATCATGGGGGGCACATTTACAGCCTATCTTGCGCTGAAAGGCTTGAAGAGCCTGATCAATATCGATCTACCAACCGCCCTATTGATCGGTGCCGTGATCGGAATTGCGATTTGGGCGATCATGATTCCTGTGATCAAAAAGCAGTCCGAAGGTCTAGAAAACCGCAACAAGTCCCTCAAGGTTTTGTTCGGCATTCCACTGGTCGTTTCGGCGGCATTGCTTAGCTTCGCACATGGTGCAAATGATGTGGCCAACGCCGTTGGCCCGTTAGCTGCAATCGTGCAAGCCGCCCAGTCCGGCGACTTTGTCTCTGCCTTTAGCATTCCGTTGTGGGTCATGGTAATCGGCGCCTTGGGCATTTCCTTCGGGCTGTTCTTGTTTGGTCCCAAGCTGATCCGCCTTGTCGGCAGCCAGATTACAAAGCTTAATCCTATGCGCGCTTATTGCGTGGCACTTTCAGCGGCGATCACGGTCATCGTGGCAAGCTGGCTTGGCCTGCCTGTCAGTTCGACCCACATTGCTGTGGGTGCGGTTTTCGGCGTTGGTTTTTTCCGCGAGTGGGATGCAGAACGCCGCATCAAAAATGCGCGCTTGGCGATGCCTGACCGCACTGTGTATGCACCCGAAGAACGCAGGCGCCGCAAGTTAGTTCGCCGGTCCCATTTCATGACAATCATCGCCGCTTGGGTCGTCACTGTTCCAGCAGCTGCACTTTTGTCGGCATGTTTCTTCTTTATCATGAACGCCGCCTTAGGTTGACGACGCGCAAAAAGAGCCTCGGTGAAAATCTGGGCTTTTTGCATTTATGGGCATCAAGAGCTTAAATTCCGATGAAACGCTGCGCCAGACGCGGCATAATACCGCTAAAGCGCAAAGGCGCATCAGTTGCAGCAAGGCAGATGCAATCCATTCCTGTCTCTGCAATCGGGGTGTGGTTCATATCTTCGTTCGCGACCTCAACATCACCCGCACCAAAGTGCTCATTCGCGTCCATGAACGCGCCCTGCAACACAAGCGTCAGTTCGGTGCCACGGTGGCCGTGATCTGGTACCTTCGTACCCGCAGCAATACGCAAAAGACGCACGCTGGCGTCGCTCGAGGTCTTCAAAACCAATTGGCTGACACCGCCACCAACCTTGCGCCATTTCAGACCGTCCAGATCACCGCTCACGTAATCCTGCAAAGGACCGGGAAAAATAGAGTTCCGCGCGCGAACAGGCACGGGCTTATCTGTTTCAAAACCGCTTTCGATCATCGCCATAGTAGCAGCAAGCGCGTCTTCGGCCACTGTGACAGGATCGCTGTCCAACATCACTTCGCCGCCCACGGCGTCATAACCTGCCAAGGTCGCGCGGCAATCGTCACACATCGTAATGTGCGTCGCGACAACCAGATTGAACGCCTCTGGCAAAGTGCCAGCAGCGTAGCCCATCAAAAGAGGCTCTGTGAGGTGGTGTTTGATCAGTTTCATTTTATTCATCACTTCATTGCGTGGCGTAAGCGGTCTAACGCTAATCTAATTCTCGATTTAATCGTGCCCAGTGGCAATCCCGTCTCGGCGGCAATTTCACTATGGCTCAACTCGCCAAAGTAGGCGCGTTCGATCAGTTTTCTTTGTTCAGCGGGCAATGTGGCCAAAGCCTGCCCGAGTTGCTCCGTCTCTTGTGCAAGTCCCAGCGCGTCAGCCTGATCAGGCGATGATTCGGGGCCCCATGGCAGGTCTTCGGGTTCAGGCCGGCGTTGCTTGCGCAGCAGATCAATCTTGCGGTTTCGCGCGATCGTAAAAATCCACGTTGATACGCTTGCCTTTGCGGGGTCGAACATATGGGCCTTGTTCCAAAGGGTTGCCATGACCTCTTGCGTACATTCTTCTGCCAGATCTGGGCTGGCACCCGATTTCATCAAAAACGACTTTAGACGTGGCGCGAAATAGCCAAACAGCTCCGCAAATGCGGCCCGGTCTTTATTGTCCCGAACTGCATGAATCTGCGCAACCCAAGCCATCCGTTTTGCTGTTGCTTCCGCTGTCACCTTAAGGGCCCCCACTGTGCGCGCACGTCGTCCGTCATAGCCACCGTAAACGGTGGGTGAAGGAGCCGCATCAACATTCGCGAGGGTATTGGTGTCCGTTAGCATATGGTCAATACGCACGACTTTTCAGATTGGATCACTGCTTCGATGTTTTTTGTTATGATCCATGCAAGTTGTGGCGACGTACCAAACACATTAACAAATAATACACACGTCGGAGACTAATGAATGCCATTTGAAACCGGGACGACCGCGCCCAAGAAAATCGCGGTGATCGGTGCAGGCATTTCTGGGATGGGGGCAGCGCATGCACTTGCCAAAGACCACAGTGTCGTTCTGTTCGAAGCTGAAAAACGTCTTGGTGGACATTCCCGCACGCGGATGGCCGGCAAGAACAAAGATCAGCCCGTAGATACTGGCTTTATCGTGTTCAATTATGCCAACTATCCAAACCTGACCAAGCTGTTTGATGATCTGCGCGTGCCTGTCACCAAAAGCAACATGAGCTTTGGCGCTTCCTTCAATGGCGGCAAGTTGGAGTATGGTCTAGCAAGCCTTGACGCACTTTTTGCCCAGCGAATGAACATCGCAAACCCTAAGTTTCTACGCATGGTCCGTGATATCCTCAAGTTCAACGCCGAAGGTCTTACGGCAAGCCAAGACGACGACATGACCATAGGTCAGTTGTTAAAAAAACTGAAGCTCAGCGACTATTTCCGCGACCATTATTTGCTGCCGTTTTCGGGCGCTATCTGGTCAACTCCCAAAGAGAAAATTCTCGATTTCCCCGCCCATGCGATGATGCGCTTTTTCGACAATCACGCGTTGTTAGGGGCAACTGGCCAGCATCAGTGGTATACCGTCGATGGCGGATCAATCGAGTATGTCTCTCGGCTGGGGTCGGATATGCTGCAACGCGGGATCGACATCCGCTTTGGCGCGCCGATCGATGCGGTGCGCCGTACGGCAAACGGGGCAGAGGTCAAATCGCATGGTGCCGACTGGGAAAACTTTGACGAAGTCGTCTTTGCCACCCATTCTGACGACACGCTGCGCATGTTGTCAGACGCCACCACGGTCGAACATTCAGTATTGGGTGCAGTGCGCTATCAACCCAACAAGATAGTGCTGCATTCGGATACGTCGATCATGCCCAAGCGCCGTCAAGTCTGGTCCTCTTGGGTCTATACGCAGGACGCCCAGCGCACCGATACAGAGATCAATCTGACATATTGGATGAATTCCTTGCAGCCTTGGCTTAAAGATCAAGACATGATGGTCACCCTCAACAGTGAGCGCCCGATCAACGAAGATCTGATCTGGGACGAAGTATCTTTGCGGCATCCTGTATATGATCTCGAAGCGATTGCCGCCCAAAAGGCAGCAACAGCCATGAACGGCGCGAACCATACGTGGTTTTGTGGCGCATGGATGAAGAACGGCTTTCACGAAGACGGGCTGTCCAGCGGTTTGGACGTGGTAGATGCACTGAACGCCTCTGATCGCATGCGCCTTGCCGCAGAGTGACTCAACCGGTTCATCATATCGCAGGTGAAACTTACCATGGGCGGCGTGGGGCGACCAAAAACGCCTTTCGCTATTCCATCGACTATGTGCTGACCGACGCCGAGGCTATGCCGCAAACACCGGCCCTTTTTTCACGCAACGCTGGCAATCTGATGTCGCTACAAGACCGCGATCATGGCGGTGCGCCCAAACACGGCAAAGGCGCCGTTTGGGTCCGCGAAGTGCTTGCGGCTTACAATATCAACGATACCGCGCGGATCGAACTGCTCGGCCAGCCGCGCCTGCTGGGACATGTGTTTAATCCGGTGTCTTTTTGGCTTTGCTATGACGACGCGGGTATCTTGCGCACTGTGATTGCAGAAGTGTCCAACACCTTCGGTGACCGCCACTCCTACCTATGTCGCCACGACGACGGGCATGCGATCACCAAAGAAGACACGCTTGCGGCGCAAAAGCTGATGCATGTCTCGCCCTTTCAACCGGTTGAAGGCGGCTATGTCTTCCGCTTCGATATCCAACCAGACAGCATCGGTATCTGGATCGATTATTCGCGCGGAAATGGCGGGCTGATTGCGACGCTTACAGGCCCGCGTAAGCCAATTACGAATGGGTCCATTCTCAAGGCCGCGCTGCGCCGTCCCTTTGGATCACGCCGCGTGCTGGCACTGATCCATTGGCAAGCGATCAAGCTGTGGTGGAAAGGAGCGACATTCCGGTCGCAACCCAAGCCCCCTCGCGAAGAGGTCAGCAGATGAAAGCCCTGTCCGAGCGGTTGCCAGCATACACGGTTTTCGCCGCTGTACTGTCCGGCGCTGGCCTGCCGATTTATATCTATGCGCCGAAATACTACGCCGATACCTTTGGCGTCAGCCTTGCCGCCTTGGGCGCACTATTGTTTGCGATGCGTCTTTTCGACATGATCCAAGACCCCGTCTTGGGCTGGATCAGCGAACGCCTGACCCGCGGCAAGAAACTGGCGATGACATTGGCTGCGGTCGTGATGGCGATATCCATGATCGGACTATTTGCTGTTGCCCCACCCATCGCGCCCATTTGGTGGTTCGGCATCACGGTGACGGGCTTGTTCACAGCCTTCAGTTTCCTCACCATCAACTTTTACGCCCAAGGGGTCAGCAAAGCAGGCAGAGACCCCCAAGGGCATGTGCGGCTGGCGGCATGGCGCGAAAGTGGGGCGTTGCTGGGCGTGTGCATAGCTGCCGTCGTACCGACGGTGCTGATCGGTGTTGTCGCCGATCCATTTGCAGCATTTGCATATGGTTTTGCCGCTCTCACCCTGATCGCGGCGTTTTTTATGTGGCCGGAATGGAAAGGTCGCGTGAACCCAGAGCCATCGCAAATCAGCGAAATCATCCGGGACAAAACGGCACGCAAATTACTTATCTTGGCGCTGGTGAACGCGACACCATTGGCCGTCTCGTCCACGCTCTTCTTGTTCTATGTCGAAGGCAAACTGGGCGCTGTCGGCTGGGAAGGCGCGCTATTGGTGCTGTTTTTCTTGGCTGCAGCGATTTCATCCCCGATGTGGTCGGCACTTGCGCGACGCTATGGGGCCAAGCCGGTCTTGCTGTACGCGATGATCCTTTCGGTGGCTTCTTTTGCCTACACACTGACTTTATCACCCGGCGATGTGATCCCCTTTGCGATTATCTGCGTATTAAGTGGTGCAACGATAGGGGCAGACCTCACACTTCTGCCAGCGATGTTTGCGAAACGCATGGCAGCCATTTCGCCAAATGGAGCTCAGGGGTTTGGCCTTTGGAATTTGGTAAACAAGTTCACGCTTGCCTTCGCTGCGGTGGTTTTGCTGCCGTTGCTTGAACGATCCGGCTTCCAGGCTGGCGCGACGAACGTGCCGCAGGACGCCATTATAATGCTGACGGTGCTTTACGCATTGGTACCGTCACTTTTGAAACTGGTGGCTATCGGCTTGCTGATCGCCACAAAGCTTGAGGACTAAACGATGTCGTTTATGACCTACATTCTGATTGGAGCGGCTCTAGTGGGTGCTGCGGCCCTGCTTAAGACACGGTATTTGTCTTTTAGGGCGCAAAATTCCGACGATTATGCAGATGGCCCGATCTTTGACATCCGCGAACGTTTCAATGGGCCTATTGCCTGTGAGGGCTTGATTTACGGGCCAACCGGCAAGGTCACGTCGCGTTTTGTTGCGGACTTCGAAGCTTCTTGGGATGGCAACATCGGCACGATGCGCGAAAAGTTTCACTATGACAGCGGCAAGGTACAAGATCGCGTCTGGACGCTGACCCTTGGCAACGATGGCCGTATAAAAGCCGAGGCGCCGGATGTTCTGGGCACAGGGACTGGCCGGCAATCAGGTTCGGCTGTGTTGCTTAACTACCGGATCAAACTGACTGAGGACGCGGGTGGGCATGCGCTGGATGTGACCGACTGGATGTATCTGATGTCCAACGGGTCTATCATGAACCGCAGCCAGTTCCGAAAATTCGGCATCAAAGTGGCAGAATTGGTGGCGACGATGCACCCCAAAGATCAAGCCTACGCAGGAGAATGACGTGACTGATTGGCAAGGAAAACGATATTGGCTTGTGGGCGCAAGCGAGGGGTTAGGCCGCGAAGTGGCGTTCTGCCTTAGTCGCGAAGGGGCCGAAGTGATCGTTTCTGCCAGATCAGAAGACCGCCTTAAGGGATTGGTCGCCGACCTGCCCGGAAAAGCATCTTATGTCACCGTCGATGTGACCGACCGCACAGCAGTCGAAGCCGCCGCCGCCCAAATCGGTGACATTGACGGTGTCGTCTACCTTGCGGGCGTCTACTGGCCCATGAAATCCCAAGAATGGGACAATGAAAAAGCCGACATGATGGGCGAAGTGAACTTTCTTGGCGCGTCCCGTGTCGTCGGTTCAGTGATCAAAGACATGGTCGCAAAGAACGCGGGCCACGTCGTGCTGGTCGGGTCCCTGTCCGGCTTTCGCGGCCTGCCAGGTGCGATCGGCTATTGTTCATCCAAGGCCGGCATGATGGCTTTGGCTGAATCCATGCAAGCCGACCTGCGCACATCCCCGATCAATGTCCAATTGATCAACCCCGGCTTTATCAAAACGCGGTTGACCGAAAAGAACGATTTCAACATGCCGTTCATCATGTCACCCGAAGATGCCGCAAAAGAGGTGTTTGAACATATGAACACCGATCACTTTAAGAAAAGTTTTCCAATGGTGTTCTCATGGGTGTTCCGACTGTCACAGTTCATGCCGGATTGGATGTATTATCGATTGTTTGGGGCGAAATAGGTAGATTGCGGCAGTCGTTGCCCATGCCCGCAAGCTGGGTTAACCTATCCGTATGAAACATGTTCCCAAAGAAACCACTGACGATGCGCTTATTCAGGAATTCTTGAAAAATGGCGGCAAAGTCAGCGTCGGCAAGACAAAACCATTGTCCTCAGAGCTTGGCCTGAGCAACAACCAATGGAACAACAAGCTGACCAAAGAAGAGAAAGCGGCCCGCGACAAAAAGTGACCTGAGCGGCCATTTTTGCGGGAGTTGCGCCAAATCAAAGTGGTCGGTGTCCTGATGTCTATGTTGACGCATAAGGAGGACGCACAATGCTACCTATTTCTTCTGACAAAATTGCCGAAGTCATCATTCTGGCCCGCGAACTTGACCGCGCCGAGAATGAATTTGACGGCTTTGTAAATCAACTGAACGACTATGAAAAAGCAGGACTTGTCGCGATCTTCTGGATTGGTCGTGGTAGTTTCGAGGCGGAAGATTTGGTAGAAGCGATTGCTACAGCCACGCACGAAGCCACAACACCCACCTCAAGTTATCTTAAAGGTTCACCGCATCTGGCCGACCATCTAGAGGCGGGAATGGAGGCGCTTCGCATTGATGCCACTGATGCAGAGGATGATCTTTATCGGCCCGCGTAAGGCGGATCAGTTTCCATTCTACTTGATTGATCGATTAAACCATTCCTGCGCTCGACCCCAAACGCCTGCGTCTATCGCGTCCAGTTCCAGCAGGTGTGGCAGCAGCTGCCCTGCGAAATCCTCGCTGCTTTCTGCAGGCAACATTGACGGCAGGTTATCAATCGCTGTTACGTCTAAGATCGGCTGATCATGCACGCGCAGTGCAGGTGCGTCCCAAGTGGTTGTCCGATCATAAACCTTGATCGGAGAAAAATCGCTATCAGGGTCGCAGGCGATATCGCCAATCACAGACAGGCTGCGCTGTGCCACTTTGGCGCTGGCGGGCAAAAATACAGGCGTGCCAGGTCGCGCCAGAATACAGTTCAAGAAAATATCGTGCAGCAAAATTTCGGGAAAAGGCCCGCCCGATGCGGTTTCAGCCATATCCCACTTTGTCGTCGCAACCCCCATCGCCTGACACAGATCGGCAGCACCGCTGCCAACGCGCCCCATGGCCCCGATAATCAACGCAGTCGGCCGCGCGGCACTTAGAGCGACAAGGCCCTGCTGCAGTTCCAGCAACATATGGTTCGCGCTTGGATATGCTTTCACCGCTCCGGCAAGTCGGCCGTTTTGCTGTGTCAGCCAGCACATCAGCGCAACAGCGGCCCCAGCGTACCCTGCCCAATATCCGAACGCGGCAACACGCCTTCCGTCTGCACTAGTCAGATATTCGAGGTCCAGCAACGTTCCGCCACCGGCCTTGAACCGCTCAAGCAAGATCTGCCCCGAAGGCTGTCCCTTATAGGCATGTCCAAACATGATATGGCGATGCCGCAAGCGCGTGCCGTCGTCAGGCAACTCCTTCAGACCGAAAATGATCGCATCGTCGGGCGCATCGACCCAAGAAAACTCTGGCGCAATAGCGCAGCCCGTGGCGGCATAATCTGCAATCGGCAAGATGCGTTGGCGGCTTTCTTCTACCGTCACGCTGTACCCCGCCGCGAGCAGCTTGGCCGCCCCTTGTGGCGTTAGTCCAACACGTTCTTCGTGCGCGCGGCTTTCAGATCGGACCCAGATATGGGTCATCACAGCATGCCCTTTTGATAAACGGCCTGTACTGACGCAAGTGTATTCATCTGGTGCTGGAATGCGGCCAATCGCGGATAGTGTTCGATATCGACGCCATCGCTCTTCAACCAAGTCAGGACGACATAAAGGTAAGCGTCCGACAAAACCTCAAGCTGCCCAACGGCAAAAGGTAGGCTAGGCAGATACTCTTCTAGATGTGCCGCACATTCAGCCATGCGTTGGGGCATCTTGCGCTTCATATCATCAAGCGAACTTTGCGCGTCCGCCCATCGCGACCCCCTTCCCCCATGTGCGTGGTGCGGGTGCATGGTCGCGTTCAGATACGAGATCAACTCGCGCATCTTCGCAGTGGCAAAAGCATCCTGAGGCACAAGTTCAGGGGAGATATATTCAACGATTGCGGGCGTTTCTGTCAAGATACCGGAATCCGTCTCCAAGGCAGGCACGCGGCCCTTGGGGTTCACGCGGCGGTAGGCGTCTTTGGTCTGCTCTGCATTGGCGAAATCGACGCGGATTGCCTCGTAGGGCGTACCCGTTTGTTCAAGAATGATGGCGACTGCGACGGAAATCGTGCGCGGGGCATAGTGCAGTTTCAGCATGGTCAGTCCTTCAATAATGCGTTTTGGCGTGCGCGCGGTCAGCCTGATCAAGATGCGGGATCGCGTTGAAACTAGCAAGGATCGGTCCTTGGGGGATCACATGCACACGGTGGACCGAACTGTTCATGATCGGCAAAAGCACATGCGCAAAGCGGGTCGGATTAAGATCCAGCAGGTGCCGGATGATCATCCCGATGACCCCGCCCGAAGTCACACACAACACGCGTACACCTGGTTGGGCGGCTTCTTGCAGCACTGATGTCACGCGATCCTCGAATGATGCAAAAGTCTCGACGCCTTTGATTTCGGCGCGGTGCCATGCCTCCATCACTTGGGGAACGTGGGCAGCGAAGTCCTCGGGACCGGGAAACGGCACACCGTGAACATCCTGCAGCGCTTGACCAAGGTTGAAATAATCCATTTCGTTCAAGCGCGGATCAATCTGTGGATCATCATAACCGATCCCTTTCGCCGTTTCGCGGTGACGGCGCAAGCTACCGGAAATGACCTTGTCAAAAGGGGCTTCGCGATCACGCAGGTAATCCCCCAACCAGCGGGCCTGCTGGTGCCCCAGTTCAGACAGCTTGTCATAGCTTTCTTCATCCGTGGCCCCCGAATTGGCCTGTCCGTGCCGCACTAGAATTATCTCGCCCATAGGAACCCTCTCTGTTGGGACAGAGGTACGCAGACAAGTGCCCCTTGGCAACGCTACGTGCGCAGGGTTTTTTGCCGCATCACGCGGCACATCACTTGTTAAGGTGAACGTGGCATGGGATTGTCACCGCAAAAGAGCAGCCAAAACAAAAATACAGGGTCTATTACGTGTCCACGGCAACACTTCTGCGTGACGTTTTCGGCTTTGATGCCTTTCGCCCTGGGCAGCAGGAAATCGTAGATGCTGTGGTCGATGGCCAAAACGCGCTGGCGATTATGCCGACGGGTGGAGGCAAATCGCTGTGCTTTCAACTGCCTGCATTGGTGCGCAGTGGTGTCACTGTCGTCATTTCCCCACTGATTGCCTTGATGCGCGACCAAGTACGCGGCCTGCGCGAGGCGGGTGTGAACGCGGGCGCGCTGACCTCTGGCAATACCCAAGAAGAAACCGACGAAGTCTGGGCATCGCTTGAAGCGGGCACGCTAAAGTTGCTTTATATGGCCCCTGAACGTCTTGCATCTGGTGGCACGATCAACATGCTGCGCCGTGTGGGAGTGAGCATGATCGCGGTGGACGAGGCGCATTGCGTTAGCCAATGGGGCCATGACTTCCGCCCTGATTACCTGCGGATTGGTGAATTAAAGCGCACGCTAGATGTGCCTTTGGCGGCCTTTACCGCGACTGCAGACGCCGAAACCCGCCTAGAGATTGTCGAAAAGCTGTTCGGTGGCGAACAGCCCGCGACTTTTCTTCGCGGCTTTGACCGTCCCAACATCCACCTTGCCTTTGCCGTCAAAGACGGACCGCGCAACCAAATCCTGAACTTCGCTGATGCCCGCAAAGGTCAGTCAGGCATCGTTTATTGCGGCACCCGTGCCAAAACCGAAACGCTGGCAAGGGCGCTGTCGGAAGCGGGCCATAGTGCTTGCCACTATCACGGCGGGATGGAGGCCGAAGATCGCCGCATCGTCGAACGCCGCTTTCAGCAAGAGGACGGGCTGATTGTCAGCGCCACCGTCGCCTTTGGCATGGGGATCGATAAGCCCGATATCCGCTGGGTTGCCCACGCCGATCTGCCCAAATCTATTGAATCCTATTACCAAGAAATCGGACGTTCGGGACGCGATGGCGCGCCTGCGGAAACGCTGACTCTTTTTGGTCCTGACGACATCCGCTACAGACGCCAGCAAATCGACGAAGGGTTGGCGCCCCCCGAACGCCGTGCTGCCGATCACGGCCGCCTGAACGCGCTGCTGGGATTGGCCGAGGCGCTGCGCTGTCGTCGCCAGAACCTACTCGAATATTTCGGCGAAAGCCCACAGCCTTGCGGAAATTGCGACCTTTGTGACAAACCCGCAGAGGTTTTCGACGGCACAACGGCGGTACGTATGGCGCTATCTGCGGCTTTGCGCACCGATGAATGGTTCGGCGCGGGGCATCTGATTGATATTCTGCTGGGCAACCAAACCGATAAAATTCAAGCCCGCGGCCATGACAGCTTGCCCACTTACGGTGTCGGCAAAGAATACGACAAACGCCAATGGCAGGCAATTTTCCGGCAAATGATGGGCCATGACTTGCTGCGTCCAGACCGTGACCGACACGGCGCGCTACGGATGACCGAACAAGCGCGGCCAATCCTGCGCGGCGAGGCGACGATTGAACTGCGTCGCGACACGATCAAATCCGCACGCGGGTCCGGTGGCCCCAAGGTCCGCATGTTGGTCAGCGAAGAAGACGCGCCGCTTTTGTCCGCGCTCAAGGCCAAGCGGCGCTTTCTGGCCGACCAAGCAAACGCGCCCGCCTATATTATTTTCAACGACCGCACTTTGATCGAAATGGCCGAAAAGCGACCAATGACGCTGGATGACATGGCCCATATCGGCGGTGTTGGCGCGAAAAAGCTGGAAAATTACGGTCGTGATTTTCTAGAGGTCATCGCGGGAACAGTCGAAGACGTGCACCCGATGCGCCGCAAGCTGGCAGGCCGGAACGAAGGCGCGATTTATGACAGGTTGATGGAGGTTCAGGCAACGCTCAACCGCGGCCCCCACGGCGTTGATAAACCGATGAGCTGCTCTGCTTCGATGCTGGCCAAGGTCGCACAACTGCGCAGTGCAGATATGGATAATCTAGTGCGGCTGATTGGGGATAGATACGCTGAGCGGTTTGGAGACGCATTTTTAGAAGTGTTGGAGAGCGATTAAGTGGCATGATTGCTGCACCAGAGAGCTCTGATTGCAAATACTGGACAACTCTGCCGAAACGGTGATTGTTTTCCGCATAAAGGTCGTTACCCAACAAGGCCAACTCAATATGATTGAGGAATTCACCGTAAGGTTTGTATTTGGAACGGAAGTATAGAATTTGATTTTGCGTATTGGACTACTGACAGCGTTTGCGACAGCAAGTATTTTATTCTTCGTGACCGTGGGCATATCCGATGGGCACAGCGCCAGCTATAATTTTCCATGGGCTATCCAATACTTAGACACTTTCGAAATGGGTGCGTTCTTACCAAGGCATCTACCTGGCCTTTGGGACGGGCTTGGCGGTTTTGATTTTTTCTTTTATGCCCCGATCCCATTCTGGTTTGTGGCTGCTTTTGTATCGCCGATCTGCGTTGGGTGTAGCCCGGAAACAGAATTTGTCCTTGGGACCGCAGTTCTTTGGCTATTTAGCGGCTGCACATTTTATTTCTTCGTGCGCCGTTACTTTGACAGACAGGGCGCAATCGTTGGCGCGTTCGTTTACTTGCTTTTGCCTTATCACCTGTGGATCGACTGGTTCATCCGCCAAGCCGTTGGTGAATTTGTAGCCTACGCCTTTTTGCCCCTCATGGCACTTGGGATTGACGCTGTTCGTGTTCGCGCGGGGTCTGGTTGGGTTTTGTCAATTGGCGTGGCGGGCGTAGCACTTAGCCATTTGCCTACAGCACTTCTTGCGGCGCACGTCTTAGGATTCGTTACGATTTGTATTGTCGCGCAAAAGATTCGCGCGAAAGACGAACCTTTGAAGTTCTTGGCCTCGGTCGCAGGGTGGGCCATCTTGGGGGGGCTGGTGTCGTCTTTCTATTGGCTTCCCGCGGTGGCCCTTTTGGACACGGTCTCTTCTTCCGCGCTATACTCCGAATACAACCACGCTGAGCGGTGGTTGTTCGGTTTGCGTTTTGATCAACCAGATCCAATATTTTCACAGATTGTCTTTTATAGCTTTCTCGTGGTTATTCCTTTCATCTTTGCATCCGCTGTTTTGAGCCGTGGAGCAATGCTAATGTGGGCTCTTGTCCCGGTTGTACTGAGTGTTTTTCTTAATCTTGAAGTGGCAGATTTCATTTGGAAAAACTGGATCATCAACAAGGTTCAGTTCCCGTGGCGCATGATGGTATTTGTTGATTTCTCTGCGGCAATTGCGACTACATTTGTCCTAATGAACATGAGTGTTTTGCGCAGAATGAGAACTGTAAGTGTCCTTCTACTATGCGCGACGTTCCCCATTTATATTATTGTCTCCGAGACGGTTGCCACGTTATCGACGAGTTTCGAAAAGGATAACGATTGGTCAGGCGCCATCGAATACCTCAGCCCTGAAATGCTGGACGTTGTCAAAACACGCTCAAACGTCGATTTGGGCAATTCAATTGTGCAGTCCAAAACGGCTGTGGCTATGGCGGCGATCGTGGCAGACACGGCTGATATGTCTGCAGCTTTTCAGTCATTCGAAATCGGTCCACGGCGGGTCGAAGTTGTCCCCGCTTCAGATGTTCAGCGGTTGTCCGTCCCACTGCAATATTGGGCGCTATGGCGCGCCGAAATAGAAGGGAGCGGTCCGTTGGAACTGTCGGTAAATCCTGAATTTGGAACGATCGATGTTCTTGCTCCAGAGGACGGCTTTCAGGGGCGCAAGATCACCTTGACCCTTCCCTATCAAACAAGTGAGCGAGTTGGTTTTGCGATCTCAGGTATCGCGGTTTTGCTGCTTGCCTTGATGATGTTCAACGCACGACCTTCAAGGTCAGTTCGTCGTGCATGATGAAGTCCAGAGGACGGAACGACCGTCGAACGACGCCATTCATCACGAAAATTGACAAAGTCATGCTTTATTTCAATGATTGTCCACGAGTGGTCACATTTTGGCCATGCCTGCAGTTTTCTAACGCCTCTAGAAGAGGAAGTCAGCCATGAGAAACCACTGCAATGAATTCTAGCAAAAAACGCCCGTTGCAAGCAGATGCCCAACTGGTCGTAGGTGATACTGCTGCGTCCAGTGTGACTTTGATTGTGCCCGTCTATAACGAAGTGGAAAGCGTTTTGGGCTTTCTCGACACACTGTCGCCGGTCATTGAAAAGATGCGGACGCAAGTGCGTTTTGACATTCTTTTTGTCAATGATGGCAGTCGCGACGGGACAGAACGCGCTATTATGGCTGCCGCAGACAACCGCGATGATATTGCCCTGCTGAATTTGTCTCGCAATTTTGGCAAAGAAGCCGCCTTGTTCGCTGGAATGTCCCACGCAAAGGGCGACGCCGTCATCCCGCTTGATGTGGACCTACAAGATCCGCCTCAGGTTATCGTTGATATGGTTCTACGCTGGATTGCCGGGGCAAAAGTTGTCAATGCGCGCCGCACGTGTCGCGATGGTGACAGCCGCCTTAAAAATGTGACGGCCAACGCCTTCTACCGAGTTTTCAACGCATTGGCAGAACAACCCATCCCGCGAGACGTTGGCGACTTCAGGCTGTTTGATCGCGAAGTTGTGGATGCGATTTGCCAATTGGGTGAACGCACACGCTTTAACAAAGCTCTGTTTTCCTGGGTCGGCTTCGAAGCCGAAGAAGTCACATTCGAGCGTCCAGCACGATCTACGGGCGAAACCAGTTGGTCCTACTGGAAGCTTTGGAAGTTGGCCTTGGACGGTATCTTTGCATCGTCGACCGTACCGCTGCGGATATGGACCTATATCGGCTTTTTCTTGGCATTCGCATCCTTGATTTACTCGCTTGTCGTTTTCATTAGCACGCTGTTTTTTGGCGCTGATGTGCCAGGATATGCATCCACAGTCATACTGATCCTGATTTTTGGCGGAATGAACATGTTCGCCTTAGGGATTATCGGCGAATACGTAGGGCGCATTTATACCGAGGTGCAGCAAAGACCGGTTTATATCGTCCGTTCACATTATCGCAGCCCGCAAAGTCAGGACGAAGATGGAGCGTAGTGTTTATGATCGTATGAACGCCAGGCAACTTAAGCAGAATCGCGCGTTGAGAGACGAACAACTTGGCCACATCACCTTGTTGGCGCACAACTTGAATTCGCCGACTTCGACAGGCCAGCACCGTGAAATGGTTTGATCCTGCGATAGTCGGACAGCTCGCCCGTTTTGGTGGTGTTGGTGTACTGGCGACTATCGTGCACATCTTGGTCGCATTGGCGGCACGCAATGCTTTTGGGCTTGCTCCGTTACTGGCAAACTTCGTTGGATTCGGAGTAGCCTTTCTCGTCTCGTATATCGGGCATGAGCGTTTCACATTCGGCGCAAGCGAAACAGCGTTGCCTCAATTCCTACGCTTTCTTTTTGTGGCGGTGTTTGGCTTGGCGGTCAGTACCAGTACAGTTTGGCTGATTGATATAAAGCTCGGGCTTGGCTTTACCTTCGCGATGATCTCTGTCGGGGTTTTGGTACCCGCAGCGACATTTGTCGCGCTGCGCTTTTGGGCGTTCGGTACAACCGCGTGATCCCGGCGACTATCCGCAAAGACAACTTGAGAATTGATGATTTGTGCGGTTTTAGCTAGCTGTGCATAAAATATTGTTTCGACATTCCCACTTTCCTTCCCGCCTTCAAACCATCCCGGAAATCGCCAGTCATTGACCCTCTGCTGACTTCCCACTAGCTAGCCCCCAATCTAACAAAGGGCATGCAGATGGCACGCAAACGCAAAGGTCGCGATATCTCTGGTTGGTTGGTTGTTGATAAACCCGCTGGCATCACCTCGACTGCGGTCGTGAACAAAGTGCGTTGGGCGATGGATGCCAAAAAGGCAGGTCATGCAGGCACCCTTGATCCCGAAGCCACAGGTGTTCTGGCGATTGCACTGGGTGAGGCCACGAAAACCGTGCTATTCATCACAGATGCCCTCAAGGCGTACAGCTTTACCGTCCGTTTGGGCCAGTCCACAAACACCGACGATGCCGAGGGCGAAGTGATCGCTACCTCTGATCTACGTCCCGATGACGCGGCGATCAAAGCTGCACTTGGCGCATTCATTGGCGACGTCATGCAAGTTCCGCCGCAGTTTTCTGCCGTGAAAGTCGACGGCGAACGCGCCTACAAGAAAGCACGCGATGGCGAGGAAATGACCCTCGCCGCCCGCCCTTTGTGGGTGGAAGAACTGCTGCTGGTTGACCGCCTTGACGATGACCACATCGTGCTTGAAATGACTTGCGGCAAGGGCGGCTATGTCCGCTCTATTGCGCGAGATCTGGGCGAGGCACTGGGCTGTCACGCCCATGTCAAATCGCTGCGCCGCGTTTGGTCCGGACCGTTTCAAGCCAGCGAAGGGGTAACACTTGATCAAGTTGACGCCATGGCAAGAACACCTGAGCTGGATGCCTTTCTGCAACCGCTCGAAGTGGGCCTGACCGACTTGCCAGAGGTCCGTTGCCTTGCGGAAAGCGTTGCCAAACTCCGCAACGGAAATCCAGCTTCGGTGATTGCCAGTGATGTCGAATATGGTGAAGAGGTTTGGGCCTCTTACGACGGCAAAGCCATTGCAGTCGGCACCTATCGTGGCGGCGAAATACAGCCAAGCCGCGTCTTCGTGGACTAGGTGATTACCCGCACACATATCAAAGATGACGCGCCTTCCAAAGCGACATATTCGAATTGCGAGCGCTACCGCTATGCCCTGACACGGACGTGGGACGCAGGCGGCAAGCGCGTGTTGTTTGTCATGCTTAACCCTTCCAAAGCAACCGAAGTGCAGAATGATCCCACGGTCGAACGCTGCGAACGCCGTGCGCGGGCGCTGGGGTTCGGGGCGTTTCAGGTCACGAATATCTTTGCGTGGCGCGACACGGACCCGTTCCAGATGCGCAAAGCCAAAGATCCTATTGGACCCGACAATGATGCCGCCATCCTTGCTGGCGTCGCGTGGGCAGATCAGGTGATCGCTGCTTGGGGCACCCATGGCGCGCATCTGGACCGCGGGCCGCAAATGGCCGCAATGCTGCAAGGGACAGGTAAGCCACTGTACACCCTTGGTCTAAGCAAGCACGGCCACCCCAAACATCCGCTTTATATCAGCTACAACCAGCAACCGATTGTTTGGGCGGCACACTCAGATAATCCCCAGCGTTAACCATTTGGTCCGTTTTAGAACCAAGATGCTAAGTGCCTATGGTACTCTGGACTGACTGGATCGGGGGCGACTCGCTTACACAGATATGAACGATGCTCGCAATCTTGGGATGGATGGGAATGGCGGTCTCGGCATTCCTATTCGTGGACATGGACGATGCGTTGCTGGGTTCATTGGGCAACGATGTGTTGGTCGGTGGGGCTGGCGCGGACATGATGCATGGCGGCAGCGGCAATGACATCCTTTATGATCAGGGCAAT
>JBLHTS010000018.1:0-22928 GCA_047627695.1 Yoonia sp.
CAGACCGGCCACGAAACGGCGGACTTGGGAACATTGACACGATCATCATTTCACGCGATCGCGCCGGAAAAAACAATATTTCCAATTTTGATATTAATGCTGAAATATGTTGTTACGTTGACTGAAAATGCACTTTATCTCAGTCGTTTCACGCTATTTTTGACGCTATATTTGCGTTTCCCTTCGATTGTTTCCGATCCGTCATTGCATTGGTTTCCGTGCTGCAATCCACCTGCCAGCAAGGTGTTTACCCAAGGATTGGTTTACTAGACCTGCATGACGCATGGAGCGTAGGTCTAGAATCTGCAGTTCGTGTCTGATGTCCCGAACGGCCCTTAGCGGACCTTCATGACATTCGCAGCGAACGGCAGGTCTGAGCCCACAGCGGACTTCGGAAAACCAGCATGACACCATTCCCATAGGCACGTTTAGCAATGTGTAGGCTGTGGTATTTTTGCATACGACCGACTTTAGTGTACACTGGCCACACTGCTCTGTCGAAAAGCTGAATGAAGTAATCAACTTCCTTGGGGGTACAAACTATGTCAATCGAAACGACTGCACGAGAATTTTTGAGGCTTGCGAGACTGGTAAGGGTTGGGATGGGTGCAAAGGCTATTGCCATGAAGGCGCTACATTCTCGGCTCAGGCCGACGCTTTAGCTGACGTATCTACACTGGAGGGTTATGCGGATTGGATGAAGGGCTTGCTGACACCCGTCCCAGATGGGCATTATGAGCTAAAGTCATTCTCTACTGATGTAGATCGTGGCGTCGTCACTGCATTTGCCGTTTTTCACGGAACCCACTCGGTAGACGGGCCAGTGCCAGCGACCGGAAACAAGGTTGTGGCCGATTACGTCTATGCGATGGAGTTCGACGGCGACAAAGTTCGGCACATGATAAAGATTTGGAACGACGGTCACTCGTTAAAGCAGCTCGGCTGGGCATAACCGCCGTAGGGCCGGTTTTTTAAGTTAGACTGCGCCGTCTCTTCTAGACATGACCTCATCATGAAGGCTCTACCGCCGGCAATAGCTGCGGTTAGGACGATTTGTGCGTTAGTGGCCTGAATTGGCAGGGGAAGATCAGGGATATCTCTCAAACAACACGATCCGAAACGTTGGGTCACACCTGCCTTGCCTTGCGCCACAGCATCTTCACAAAGCGGAAAACTAGGCTATCGTCGCCCAAAAGCTTTTGGGGGGAAGTGTTTTGCTAGATCAAGATCGTCCATGGACGGCCTTTTATGGTCCGTCTGTTCGCAAGACCATAGATGCCCCGAAATACCGCACAATTGGTGATTTTATCAGCGCCACTGCTGATACTTTCGGAGATTTGCCCGCCTTTACGGCCTGTTTGCCCAACGGGATGAATGGCACACTGACCTATCGCCAAGCTGACGATATGTCTGATGCGCTGGCCGTTTACTTTCGCGAGGTTGCAGGACTGAAAGCCGGCGACCGGGTGGCTATTCAGGTACCGAACTGTCTTGCTTATCCCATTGCGGCCATGGCGATTTTCAAGGCGGGCTGTGTTCTGGTAAACATCAATCCGCTTTATACCGCCGAGGAAATGGCAAAGCAGTTCGTCGATTCCGAACCAACCGCCATTGTCATTGTTGATATGTTTGCCGACAAGTTGGTCGAGGCTATGAAGGGGCATCCGATCCCAAGTGTGATTGTGACACGTGTAGCTGAATTCCTGCCTGCTTTACCCAAGATGATTGTGGGTGCCGTCCAGAAATATTGGGACAAGTCGATCCACCCCATTGCCATCCCCCATATGCGCTTGCCGGACGCAGTGAATGCAGGACGCGCCAAGAAGCAAAGCCTTCAAAACAGCCTTGAGACCTATCGCAGCAATATTGATCCAGATGACGTGGCGTGCTTGCAGTACACTGGCGGCACAACGGGCGTGTCCAAGGGCGCGATGCTGACCCACAAGAATATCTTGATGAACATGGAACAAACCATGGAGCTGATCCCGAACCTCGAAAAAGGGAAGGAGGTCGCTTTAACGGCGCTGCCACTTTACCATATCTTTGCGTTTACGGTGAATTTTCTTGGATTCTATTCGATCGGCTCACACAATATTCTGATCCCGAATCCGCGACCACTAAGCAATCTCAAGCGTGCATTCGAGAACTACAAAATCACGTGGATGAGCGGTGTAAACACCCTGTTCAACGGCCTGAATGGCGAGGTCTGGTTTCAGGACACCCCGCCAAAGCACCTCAAATTTGCATCGGCGGGGGGCATGGCTCTGCAAGGCGTTGTTGCCGAACGCTGGGAAGCCGTCACAGGAAAAACTGTGTTGGAGGGGTACGGGTTGACCGAATCCTCGCCCGTGTTGACGTTCAACCCTTTCGGTAAGACCCGCCTCAATTCAATCGGTGTGCCTTTGCCTTCGACAGATCTGCGCTGTGTGGATGAAGACGGCAAAGACGTGCCGCAAGGCGAAGCAGGCGAGTTGATCGCCAAAGGCCCGCAGATTATGAAGGGCTATTGGAACAAACCCGAAGAAACCGCCAAGACCATCCAGAACGGCTGGCTTTTGACAGGTGATATCGGTGTGATGGACGCTGACGGCTACTTCCGCGTGGTGGATCGCAAGAAGGACATGATCATTGTGTCTGGCTTCAACGTCTATCCAAACGAAATCGAGGATGTCATCGCAGCCCACCCCGGTGTCGAAGAAGTCGCTGTGATCGGTGTGCCAGACGGCGCATCGGGCGAAGCGGTTAAAGCCTTCATCGTCAAGCGCGATCAATCGCTGAACAAAGATTCGTTGCGTGCCTACTGCAAGGAACACCTGACGGCTTACAAAGTGCCCAAAGCAGTCGAATTCCGCGACGAGTTGCCGAAATCGAATGTCGGAAAAATCCTGCGCAAAGACCTTCGCGCAGAAGAAAAACTGAAAGCGGAGGGTTAAGCGATGGTTGGACCACTTGAACAAGCCATTTTGGCCCTGGTGATTTTTGTGATCATGCTGGGAATGGGCGCTTCATTGACCCCACGAGATTTCACACTGGCGCTTAGGCGTCCCTATGGGTTGATGATTGGCGTGATATCACAATACGGATTTATGCCACTGATCGGTTTTATCCTTGCGTCGACCTTGCCTGTCTCTGATCCCATCAAGATCGGTATTCTGATTATGGCTTGTATGCCGGGTGGGACGACATCGAATATTTTCACCTATTTCTCAAAAGGCAATCTGGCACTGTCAGTCTTGATGACCGTGACTTCGACCGTCTTTGGCGTGATCCTGATTCCGATTGTATTGGTGCTATACGCGGGTGCGCTTGATCTTGATATCCCGCGCGAGAATATCATCGCGACATTGGTGCTGTTGTTGGTGCCTGTGGCCATCGGCATGGTACTGCGTAAATTCAACGCCAATGTTGGTGCGGTGACTGAATTCATGGGCTCGATGCTTGCGATCTTCTTTATCCTGTTTTTGATCGTGTCATGGATTCCGCGCAACTGGGAGTTCCTGCTGACAACGACTTGGGCCACCTACTTTGGCTCTATTGTACTGGGGCTCTGCGGTTTTGCGCTGGGCTATGGGTTTTCGATCTTGCTGCGCCTGCACCCGCGCAATGCGCGCACTGTCGCACTTGAAACCGGTATACAGAATGGTCCACTGGCAATCGCAATTATCGCGTTCACCTTTGCCGGAACAGAGGCGCAATCGATCATGGCCGTTCCTGTGCTGTATTCGCTGTTCATCGTGATCACGTCGACGATGGTGACGTTCTGGTTCCGCCGTGTGAACACCGCAAACGAGCAACCATTGCCGAATGGATTGCTTTAGGCCAGTTGACCTACCCCGCCACATGACTAAGTACGGCGGCGATAAGTAGGGTTTAAACGGTCTCATAACCACGTATGCTGCGCGTTGAACCATGTGCGGTTAAAGGTAGAAATAATGAAAATTGCGATGATTGGCACCGGCTACATTGGTTTGGTGTCTGGTGTTTGTCTGTCTGATTTCGGACATGAAGTTGTCTGCGTGGATAAGAATCAAGACAAGCTAGCGCAGCTGCGTGCCGGCAAAACGCCGATCTTTGAGCCTGGTTTAGACAGTTTAATGGTCCGCAACATTGCTGCGAACCGTCTGTCGTTCACCGACAACCTAAAAGAGGCGACTGACGGTGCCGATGCCGTGTTTATCGCAGTTGGCACCCCCAGCCGCCGTGGCGACGGCCACGCAGACCTCAGCTATGTATTTGGTGCGGTCAAAGAGATCGCAGTGGCGTTGACCAAGCCTGCAGTGATTGTCACCAAATCCACCGTGCCAGTAGGAACCAACCGGAAAGTAGCCGAGCTGCTGAAAGAAACCCGCCCTGATCTGGCGTGCGATGTCGTGTCCAACCCCGAATTTTTGCGCGAAGGCGCCGCGATTGACGATTTTATGCACCCAGACCGTGTTGTTATTGGGGTGCAATCTGCCCACGCTGAAGAGGTCATGCAAAAGGTGTACCGTCCTTTGTCGCTGCGCGACTATCCGGTCTTGACCACTGACCTCGAGACCGCAGAGATGATCAAATACGCGGCCAATGCGTTTTTGGCGACCAAGGTTACATTCATCAATGAAATTGCCATGCTGTGCGAACGCACCGGTGCAGATGTCAAAGACGTGGCCAACGGAATGGGTTTTGATAGCCGCATCGGCCCGAAGTTCTTGCAAGCAGGTCCGGGGTATGGCGGATCATGTTTCCCAAAAGATACCAAGGCCTTGGCGCGGATTGGACAGGACAATTCCACGCCGCTACAGATCGTCGAAACGGTCATAAAGGTCAACGAAGAGGTTAAGCGTTTGATGGTCGAAAAGATCATCGATCTGTGTGATGAAGAGCTGCAAAAGAAGACGATCGCGGTGCTGGGCCTGACGTTCAAACCCGACACCGATGATATGCGCGACGCACCGTCGTTGACGGTCGTGCCTGCTTTGGTTGGGCTTGGCGCGAACGTGCGCGTGGTCGATCCGCAAGCCTTCCGCGAAGCGAAAGAAATGCTGCCGAATGTGACGTGGTTTGACGATCCCTATGCCGCTGTCGAGGGCGCGCATGCGGTCATTATGCTTACCGAATGGAATGAATTCTGCGCACTTGATCTACGCGAGTTGGCAGGGCGCATGGCCGTCCCCCGCATGGCAGATCTGCGAAATATGTATTCTTGCGACGACGTGCTTGAAGCGGGGTTTGAAGCTTATGTGGGCATGGGACGCAAATCCCATTTGCCACAAAACTGAATAGGAACGGCTGACATGCAAGAATGGTGGCGCAGTGCGGTAATCTATCAGGTCTATCCGCGATCCTATCAAGATGATGATGGCGACGGTGTCGGCGATCTGGCAGGTATCACGCGGCGTTTAGATCATATCGCAGCGCTTGGGGTCGACTGCATTTGGCTGTCCCCGATCTTTGCCTCGCCACAGGCGGATATGGGGTATGATGTGTCTGATTATTTGGCTGTCGATCCGCTGTTTGGCGATCTGGATGCCTTTGATGCGCTGATTGAAGCCGCCCATGCGCGTGGTCTGAAGGTCATCGTGGATCAGGTTCTATCGCATAGCTCTGACCAGCACGCATGGTTCAAGGAATCCCGCAAAGACCGAACGAACCCAAAAGCAGACTGGTACGTCTGGGCCGATCCTTTGCCCGACGGCACACCACCAACGAATTGGCATAGTCATTTTGGTGGCCCCGCTTGGGAGTTTGATCCGGGGCGCGGTCAGTATTTTCTGCACAACTTTCTAGCCTCTCAACCTGATCTGAACTTCCATAATCCCGATGTGATTGACGCAATCCTTGAGACCTGCAAGTTCTGGCTCGATCGTGGTTTGGACGGCTTCAGACTTGATACGGTGAACTACTATTTTCACGATCAAAAGCTGCGTTCGAACCCTCCTGCGCAAGCCAAGCCGCAGGTTATGGCGACTGATCTCTATGGGATGCAGGACAATATATACAACAAAACGCGGCCAGAAAACCTTGGGTTTTTGGAACGTTTGCGCGCCCTCACCGACCAGTATGATGACATCATGATGGTCGGCGAAGTGGGTGAAATGGGCCGCCGTTCGATCGAGATCATGGGCGAATATACGGCAGGCACGGATCGGCTGCACATGGCGTATAGCTTTGCGATGTTGGGGCCAGATTTCAACGTCGAGCACTTCCGCAATTGCATCGAGGGCTTTCAAACTGGTGCGCCTGATGGCCACCCCTATTGGTCATTCAGCAACCACGATGTGCCCCGCCAAGTTAGCCGCTGGGCTGAATTCGCCGTGTCAGAGGACGCGATGGCGCGCCTTTCTTGTGCGATGCTGATGTCTTTTGAGGGCACGATTGGGATCTATCAAGGCGAAGAACTGGGTCAAACCGAAACCGAACTGGTTTTTGAAGAACTGACCGATCCGCCTGCGATCCGCTATTGGCCTGCCGTCAAAGGCCGCGATGGGTGCCGCACGCCGATGGTCTGGGAGAAAGACACGCCGAATGCGGGCTTTTCGACCGGAAAACCTTGGCTGCCAGTGAAGGCCCCGCAAGCGGCCAACTCCGTTGACCAGCAAGGCGAAAGCAGCATTCTGACCTACTACAAAGACATGATCGTCTACCGCAAAGCCAGCCCTGCGCTGACCCATGGAAAGACCACGTTCATTTCGTTGCCCGAACCTTTGCTGGCCTTCACCCGCACAGCAGACGAAGAATCGCTGACCTGCGTTTTCAACCTGTCCAAGAACCCGCAGACCATCCCGATGCCACAGGCCGCAGAAATTGCCGTCGGCAATGGGGCAACGCTAATGGGTGGCAAGTTGATCTTGGAAGGCAATGGTTTTGCCTACTTAACCTAAGCTTTTTGCGTCCCAAATGTCGCGCATATAGCCTTTGATCGTGCGGTCTGACGAAAAGTAGCCAGATCCTGCGATATTACGTAGCACCAAGCGGTTCCAATCGTCGGGTTTTGCAAAAATGCTGTCCACCTGCGACTGGCACGCAAGATAGCTGTCAAAATCCGACGCAACCAGGAACGGATCATGGTTCCAGATCGCATCAACCAGCCCGTTGTGGCGGGTTTTGTCATCTGGGCTAAAGCGTCCTTCGACCACCATTTGTAGGATGTCTTGCAAGGGCCGACTAGAATGGATCGCTTGTCGTGCGTGATCGGGGACTTGGTAGCGCGATTGCACCTCTGTTGCGGTCATGCCGAACAGAAAGAAGTTTTCAGCCCCAACATGCTCGCGAATTTCAACATTGGCCCCATCCAGCGTGCCGATGGTCAGCGCCCCGTTCATAGTGAATTTCATGTTTCCGGTGCCCGACGCCTCTTTACCAGCGGTCGAGATTTGCTCGGACAAATCTGTTGCTGGGATCAGCCGCTGCGCCATCGAGACGTTGTAGTTTGCGGGATAAATAACCTTGAGCAGATCGCTGGTCAAAGGGTCACTGTTGATCGTCTGGGCCACATCATTGATGAAATGAATGATGTCTTTGGCGACGAAATAACCGGGTGCCGCCTTGCCGCCGAAAATCTTGACCCGTGGTGCCCAATCGCCTGTGGGATTGGCGCGAATGGCGGACCACCGCGCGATGGTTTCAAAGATGTTGAGCAGTTGGCGTTTATATTCATGTATCCGCTTGATCTGCACGTCGAACATCGCATCAGGGTTGATCGCGACACCCAAAGTGTCAGCGGTCCAATTGGACAAGGCTACTTTGTTTGCGCGTTTCGCAGCACCCAGTGCGTCGCGCAGATCGCGGTCGTCCTCATGGGCCAGAAGCCCTTGCAGCTTGTCCAGATCACTTTCCCAGCCAGCGCCGACCCGATCGGTCAATACCTTGGACAGGACCGGATTTGACAGCTTGATCCAGCGGCGGGGCGTGACGCCGTTCGTCTGGTTTACGATTTTTGCGGGATAGAGCCCGTTGAGACCGGCAAAGACAGTCTCTTTCATCAAATCGGTATGCAGCGTGGACACGCCGTTCACATGGGTCGCCATCACATAGGCCAGCGTGCCCATGTGCACTTGGTTATGCCAGACGATGCCCAAATCGGGCCTGCACCCTGTGGCTGCACGGTGTTCTGCATCAATCCGTTCAATAATATCCATATGGCTGGGCAAGACGCGGCCCATCAGCCAAGTGGACCAAGTCTCAAGAGCTTCTGGCAACAGTGTGTGGTTGGTGTAGTTCAAACAGCCAGATGCGATACGTTTCGAGGTGTCCCAGTCAAGCCCGTGTACGTCGGTCAAAAGCCGGATCAGCTCTGGTCCTGCAAGGGCGGGGTGGGTGTCGTTAAGTTGGATCGCGACCTTTTGGGGTAGCATTGCAAGGTCGTCATATTCACTGAGGAATCGGCGCAGAATATCTTGCAGCGCGGCGGAGGTTAGGAAGAATTCCTGCTTGAGGCGCAACTCTTTGCCCGTATCGGTCGTGTCTTCGGGATAAAGGACGCGCGACAGGGTGCGGGCCAAAGCTTCGGGTGCGGCGGCTGCGTTGTGGTCGCCTGCGTTAAAGCGTTCGAGGTCAAAGTGTTCAGTTGGATGTGCGCCCCAAAGGCGTAGCGTATTCGCCCACTGCCCCTGCCAGCCAATCACGGGCATGTCGTAGGCGCGTGCAAAAACAGTTTCGGACGGGTGCCAAATGGCGTTGTCGTCAACGAAACCTTTGAAGGGGATTGTATAACGCGCCTCTGGCCGCTCAAATTCCCATGGGTGGGGTTGGTTCAGCCAATCTTCGGGAAGTTCGACCTGTCGGCCGCCTTCAAATTTCTGGCGAAAGAGCCCGTGTTCATAGCGGATGCCATACCCATATGCGGGGCAAGCCAGCGTGGACATGCTTTCAAGGAAACAAGCGGCCAGCCGCCCCAATCCGCCATTGCCAAGGGCGGCGTCTGGTTCGTCTTCGATCAGGTCGGCGATAGAAATACCTTCGGCGTTTAGCACCTGTGCCACGGTGTCGCGCAAGTTCAGATTGACCATAGCGTCCTCAAGGATGCGGCCAATCAGGAACTCCATTGACAGGTAATAGACCCGCTTGCCCTGTGCTTGATAGGTTTTGCGGGTCGCGGCGAACCACGGTTCCACGATCAGGTCGCGCACGGCATAGCTGACTGCCATGCGCCAATCGTAAAGGCTGGCGTGGGGTTTATCTTTGCCCAGCGTATAGGTCAGGTGCTGATCAATGCGTAGGCGCATTGCCTCAGTGGTTAAGTCTTTCATAACGCTCACGAAAACCTCTTTGTCGTCAATTTTGCCTGCGATGCACTGTGTTAAGTCACAACGTCCGGATCAACCCGACCTGTCATAGCAGTTAAATCAGACAAGGCCAGCGCGGCGCCGCGCACCTGGGCCAAGACGGTTTCTGGCTGTAAATTCAAACGGTCGGGATTTGTTTCCAACTGTTCAAGGTAAATGCGGATCGTGGCCCCTAGTGTGCCAGTCCCTGAAAGGCGGAATACAGCCCGCGCGCCGCCTGCAAATGCGATCCGGATGCCTTGGCCTGATGACGTCGATCCATCTACAGGATCAAGGTACGAAAACTCGTCCGCCGTTTCGATCACAAGACCGGCTGCCGGTGTACCTGCCAGCGTTGGTAGCTTTGCCCGCAGCGCGTTAATCATCTCATGCGCGCCCTCGCTTTCGACATCTTCATAATCAAGACGGGAATAATAGCACCGCCCATGTGCCGCCCAAAGATCGCTCATCAATTCAGCCACGGATTTCTTGGTCTCGGCCAGAATGTTTAGCCAAAGTAGAACCGCCCAAAGTCCGTCTTTTTCGCGCACGTGATCGGACCCTGTGCCTGCACTTTCTTCGCCGCAAAGTGATACTTTGCCAGCATCCAGCAAATTACCGAAAAACTTCCACCCTGTCGGTGTTTCAAAGCAATCAATGCCAAGGCTTGCCGCCACACGGTCCACCGCCCGCGAAGTTGGCATGGACCGCGCAACACCTGCCAAACCACCACTATACGCAGGGGCCAGATGCGCCAGAGCGGTCAAAAGCGCCAAGCTGTCAGACGGCGTCACATAGGCACCCCGCCCGACGATCATATTCCGGTCGCCATCCCCATCAGAGGCCGCGCCGAAATCAGGAGCGTCCGCACCCAGCATCTTATCCATCAGTTCTTTCGCCCAGACCGGGTTGGGGTCAGGATGCCCGCCGCCAAAATCAGGGCTGGGTATGCCGTTAATGACGGTACCCTTTGGTGCGCCCAGCATATCTTCCAGAATGGCATGCGCATAAGGCCCCGTGACCGCATGCATCGCGTCAAAGCACATCGTGAACCCGCCTGCGAACAGCGCGCGGATTTTGTCGAAATCAACGATGGTTTGCATCAACGCGACGTAGTCTGCAACGGGGTCGACTATTTCGACCGTCATGTCGTCTAGGGTTTGGGTGCCGATGGTTCCCAGATCAACATCGTCTGCCGCGGTGATTTGATAAAGGTCAATCGTTCTGGTGCATTCGAAGATTCTGTCGGTCACGGCCTCGGACGCGGGCCCGCCGTTCGGTCCGTTGTATTTAAGACCAAAGTCGGCGTCTGGTCCGCCCGGGTTATGGCTGGCCGATAGGATCAGTCCTCCGCTGGCTTTGCGCAACCTGATCAGGTGCGAGGCAGCAGGCGTCGATAGAATTCCGCCCCAGCCAACAATACACTTCGCGGCACCATTCGCTGCAGCCATCCGCAAGATGATCTGGATAGCACTGTCGTTAAAATAGCGCCCGTCGCCGCCAACAACCAGATCACTGCCTTCGATCCCGCCAATGCCATCGAAAATGGCCTGAACATAGTTTTCCAGAAAATGGGGTCGCTTGAAGACAGTGGTCTTCTTGCGAAGCCCGCTTGTACCGGGTTTCTGGCCTTCGATTGGGTTTGTTCGAACGTCTTGAATCGGCATTTCTAGCCCTCCCCTTTTGTCTTGTTCAATCGGCACCCGCGTCCGCTAATCCATCGTCTCGTGTGAGAATACCACAACACTGTCCGCAGCAACTTGCATCCCGCCAGTCACCTGGATCGCGTCCTCTTGGCTAGTATCGAACCGCCGTACCCACAATCCGTCATCAGGCAGTTCAGGTGCAATGATTTCGACCGCACCGCCACGATTAAGCACGACCAACAAGGCCCCTTCGCGCTGTACATATTCAGGTGATCCAGACGCCATGCGCATCTCAGCGACCAACGTATCCAGATCAGGATCATCCCAGTCCTCTTGGCGCATGGCTTCGCCATTGGCACGCCGCCAGAACAAATCCGGCTCGCCATCAACAAGCCGCTGGCGCGAATGCAAGAACCGTGTTTGCCGAAGCAAAGGGTGCATCTTGCGAAAGGCAATCGCCTGCTTGCAGAAGGTAAAAAATGGATCGTTTTTTTCGGGCCAATTGACCCAGCCGATCTTGTTATCTTGGCAATAGGCGTTGTTGTTGCCGCCTTGCGAATTGCTAAGTTCATCTCCCGCAAGTATCATCGGCGTGCCTTGCGACAACATCAATGTGGCCATCAAATTACGTTTACGACGCAGGCGGGCAGCACTGACCGCGGGGACATCAGTTTGTCCTTCGACCCCCATATTGTCAGAATGGTTGTTGGAATGCCCGTCGCGGTCATTCTCACCATTGTTCAGATTGTGCTTGTTGTTATAGCTGACCGTATCTTGCAGCGTGAACCCGTCATGCGCGGTCAGGAAATTCAGCGATGACGTCGCAGCCCGCCCGTCATGGTCAAAGAACTGTGCAGAACCGACAAGTCGCGCCGCAACGTCAGCAGCCTTGCCGCTGTCACCACGCCAGAATTCGCGCACGTTATCGCGGTATTTGTCGTTCCATTCCGCAAATGGTGCAGGATATGCACCCAATTGATAGCCACCCGGGCCGATATCCCAAGGCTCTGCGATCAGTTTCACGCGGTTCAGTACCGGATCTTGGCCGATGGCGCGAAAGAACGGCCCATCGCGTTCAAACCCGCGCGAAGTGCGCCCTAGGGCAGAGCAAAGATCAAACCGGAACCCGTCCACATGCATGACTTCAACCCAATAGCGCAGGCTGTCCATGACAAGACGGATGACAAAGGGGTTTTCGAAATCAAGCGTGTTCCCACAGCCCGCATCGTCGATGTAATAGCGCGGGTTGTCGGCCAAACGGTAGTAGCTCGCGTTATCCAAACCACGGAACATCAGGGTTGGTCCCATCTCCGACCCCTCAGCAGTGTGGTTATAAACCACGTCCAAGATCACCTCGATGCCCGCCGAATGGAAACGGCGTACCATCTGCTGAAACTCTGCAATATCAGCGCCTTGCATGTAACGTGGGTCGGGGGCGAAGAACCCGTAGGTCATGTAGCCCCAGTAGTTCGTCAGTCCGCGATCTAGCAGAAACTTTTCGTTCAAAAAGGCTTGGACAGGTAGAAGTTCAACCGCTGTGACACCAAGGTTATTAAGGTGCTCCAAGATCGGATCAGAGGCCATCGCCAGATAAGTGCCGGGGTTCGGAATGTCGCTTCGACCAGCGGTCAGGCCTTTGACATGGGCTTCGTAGATGATCGAGCCTTCAAGCGCATGGCGCGGCTCTGCGGCATTTTCCCAATTGAACGACGGATCAACAACAATGCTGCGCGGCATAAAAGGTGCGCTGTCTGTTTTGCTGAAACTCAGGTCATTGTCCTTATGTTCCGTCTGATATCCAAACAAGCAGTCGTCCCATTTAGGGTGGCCTGACAGTTGTTTGGCATATGGGTCAATCAGCAGTTTGTAAGGATTAAAGCGATGCCCTTCATCAGGCGCATAGGGGCCATTCATACGAAGGCCGTACTGTTGGCCCGCCTTCATACCCGGAAAATACCCATGCCACACGTGGCCTTCGCGTTCGGGCAGCGTTATAATCTGGTGTTCGCTTCCGTCCTCGTCGAACAGGCACAGCATCACCTTTGTCGCGTGCCGCGAAAAAACGGCAAAGTTCACGCCACCAGCATCAAGCGTCGCACCCAATGGTGAAGGCCGGCCCGGCCGCGTTTCAAACTGTCCGGTGTTCAAGCGCGTTTCTCGATCAAGCTGTCATAGATCGCTTGATATGCCGCAGCGGAGGTTTCCCAGCCCACAGGCTGATTCATCGCGTTGCGCTGCATGGTTTTCCAAGTTTTAGGGTCGTCATAGAGATCGCAAAGGCGTCCAAACGCGTTGGCCAAGGCGGGCGCATCGATTGGGAAGAATTGCACACCGGTCGCAACGCCACGCGCCAAGGCAGCGGGTGAGGCATTGATGACCGTATCGGCCAAGCCGCCGGTCAAAGCGACCAAGGGCAAGGTGCCATAACGCAGCCCGTAAAGCTGTGTAAGACCGCAAGGTTCAAACCGTGACGGGACCATAATCACGTCCCCGCCAGCGATCATTTGATGCGAGAGCGCCTCGTTATAGCCGATTTTGACGGACAGGTTTTCGTAGGTATCGGCGGCCTCCAACAAAGCGACTTCAAGTTTTGGATCACCTGAACCAAGCAACGCTACCTGTCCGCCTCGATCTAGCAACGTGGGCAATGCGTCCAGAAATAGATCGATGCCTTTTTGTTCGGTTAGGCGGGATACCAGCACGCAAAGCGGGCCGTCCGATTTCCCAAGCCCAAAGGTTTTGCGCAATACTTTTTTGTTGGCCCCTTTGCCAGCGGCAGTCTTGTAAGGCGTGATGTTCGGGTCGGTCGCAGGGTTCCAAGCATCCAGATCAATCCCGTTTACGATCCCTATCAGGTCCGCTTTGCGCGCGCGCAACACACCGTCCATGCCGATGCCAAAGGCGGGCGTCAGCAGTTCTTCGGCATAGGTTTGCGAAACTGTTGTGATCTTGTTCGCACCAACAAGTCCCGCTTTCAGGGCTGAAATTTGCCCCCAAAACTCAAAATACCCGGATGTGAAACGCGCGGGATCAAGGCCAAGTGGCTTGAGCTTTCTCGCGTCTGCATTCCCGTGAAACGCGATGTTGTGGACCGTAAAAACAAACGGCACATCCACGCCCAGCGCGTGCAGATATTCAGACGTCAGTCCAGCTTGCCAATCGTGGCCATGCACGATGTCAGGGGTCCAACCGCCCACGCCGTCTGCCGCAATCATCGCGGCTACCTTGCAAAGCGCTGCAAATCTTTCGGGATTATCGGACCAGTCTTTGCCCGTCGCATCGCCGTAGATCGCGCCATCACGATCATAAAGATGTGGTGCGTTAAGGAGCAACAGATCGAGGCCCGCGACCTGACATGCCTGCAATTTCGCAGGCCCGCCAAAGAGGTTCTTATAGGTCGCAACCGTCTTCGCTTTGCCGATCTGCCCTAGCACAGTGCGGTAGCCGGGTAGTAGAACCCGCACTGCAACACCGTGTTCGGCCAATGCGATGGGCAAGGCGCCCGCCACATCCGCCAGCCCGCCGGTTTTCACCAGCGGGGCGCATTCGGACACAACGAAAAGCGCTTTGGTCATTTAGAGGCGGCCCTTTTGTCCAGCATCGCTTGGGTGATCAATGTCGTGCCACGTTCCGTGACGCGGAACCACTTTGCGTCCTCGACAGGGTCCTCGCCGACTACAAGGCCTTCAGGGATGACGACGCTGGAATCCACGACAACTTGGCGCAGCCTGGCAGAGCGGTGTACGACCACATTAGGGAGCACGACCGCGTGATCCAACACAGCGTAGGAGTTGGTATGCACGTTGGTAAATAGGCATGAATTCCGCACCTCGGTTCCCGAAATGATGCATCCGCCCGACACCATGGATGAAATCGCCATGCCGCGCCGGTCGCGTTCATCATGGATGAACTTTGCGGGCGGGACGCTTTCATTGTACGTCCAGATGGGCCAACTTTTGTCCCACAAATCCAATTCTGGTGTGAAGCTGGTAAGATCAATATGCGCTTGCCAAAAGGCGTCAATGGTGCCGACGTCTTTCCAATAGGCGGGCGCACTTTCGGTGCGCACACAGCTTTCGTCGAAACGGTGTGCCATCGCTTTCCCGTGCTTGACGATGTCGGGGATCAGGTCGTTGCCAAAATCATTTGTAGAATTGGGATCCTCTGCGTCTTTGAGCAGCAGGTCGCGCAGAAATAACCAATCAAAGACATAGATCCCCATGGAAGCGAGCGCTTTGTCAGGGTCTTCTGGCGTTCCGGGTGGATCAGTGGGTTTTTCAAGGAAACTGGTAATGCGCCCGTCCGCGTCAGTGTCCATGACACCAAAGGCTGTGGCCTCTATCCGGGGCACGGTCAGGCAACCGACGGTCACATCTGCGCCGCTGTCGACATGCTGGCGTAGCATGATTTCATAGTCCATTTTGTAGATATGATCACCCGCAAGGATGATCACGTAATCCACGTCATAGCTGTCGACGATGTCGATGTTTTGGGTCACAGCGTCCGCAGTTCCCTTGTACCAGCTTTCATTGCCGCCTCGCTGCGAGGCGGGCAGTACATCAAGGAATTCATTGCGTTCGGGGCGAAAGAAGTTCCACCCGCGTTGGGTATGGCGGATCAGGCTGTGCGCTTTGTATTGTGTTGCTATCGCCATCTTACGAATGCCAGAATTCATAGCGTTCGACAGGGCAAAGTCGATAATCCGCGCTTTGCCGCCGAATGGCACCGCGGGTTTGACGCGGCGGTCTGTCAGTTCTTTCAGGCGACTTCCGCGGCCACCAGCCAATACGAAAACCATGGACCTTTGTGTAGTACGCTTTGTCGGCATGTCGTTCCCCCTAGTGATTATTTATTTGTATCGCGTTTTTGCAGCATGACCACGGAAAGCGGCGGCAACGTCAGCGTAACTGACTGTGCATGCCCGTCTGCTGGCACATCTTGCGATCCGCAGCCGCCCAAGTTTCCGCGATTGTCGCCCCCGTAAGCGGCGGCGTCAGTGTTCAAGATCTCCTCCCAGAAACCAGCACTTGGCACACCTACTTGGAACCCATCGCGCGCGACGGGTGTGAAATTGCACATTACCAACACAGGTGCGTCATCTTTTGCGCCATACCGCATGAACCCAATGGTGGATTGCGTTGGGTCATTGCTAAGCCAAGCAAACCCGTCAGATGCGCAGTCATTGACGTGAAGTGCCGGAATATCACGGTAAAGCTTGTTCAGATCGCGGATCAGATGCTGAATGCCCTTATGCGCAGGCAACTCTGCCGCGCCCCAGTTCAGTTCCTTGTCGTGGTTCCATTCTTCAGGTTGGGCAAATTCACATCCCATAAACAGCAGCTTCTTACCAGGTTGCATCCACATGTACGCATAATAGGCGCGCAGGTTCGCAAACTTCTCCCATGCCGTCCCCGGCATTTTGGTTAGCATCGACCCCTTGCCGTGCACGACCTCGTCATGGCTGATGGGCAGGATAAAGTTTTCGGTAAACGCCCAGTCGATGGGAAAGGTCATCAGGTGATGGTGGTGCTGGCGGTAGATCGGATCGGTTTCCATATATCGCAGCGTGTCGTTCATCCAGCCCATGTTCCACTTGTAGCCAAAGCCCAGCCCGCCCGTGTGGACAGGCTGCGAAACGGCAGGGAAAGACGTGCTTTCTTCGGCCACGGTCATAATGCTGGGGTCAGCACCGTAGGTCGCGATGTTCATCTCCTGCAGAAAGGCGATCGCCTCGTAATTTTCGCGGCCACCGTCTTTGTTTGGCACCCATTCACCGTCATTGCGGGAATAATCGCGGTACAGCATCGACGCCACTGCATCGACCCGCAGCCCATCAAGATGGTATTCCTTCAGCCAATAAAGCGCGTTGGCGACCAGATAGTTTTTCACCTCGCGCCGCCCATAGTTATAGATCAGCGTGTTCCAGTCTTGGTGGAAGCCTTCGCGCGGGTCGGCGTGTTCGTAAAGAGCGGTGCCATCGAATTGCGCCAGCCCGTGATCATCGGTCGGAAAATGCCCTGGCACCCAATCCAGCAAGACACCGATACCAGCGTTATGGGCTGCTTCAACAAAATCCCGGAATTCGTGCGGTGGCCCGAAACGGATTGTGGGCGCATAAAGGCCGACAGGTTGATAGCCCCATGACCCGTCGAAGGGAAACTCTGACACCGGCATCAACTCGATATGAGTAAAGCCCATATAATTAACGTAGGACACCAGATCGCGGGCTAGTTCCTTGTAACTGAGCGGGCGGCCGTTTTCATCATAGCGTCGCCGCCAAGATCCAAGATGGACCTCGTAAATAGAAATAGGGCTGGCGCGGTCTGCGCGTTTGGCACGAGATTTCATCCACGCTTGATCGTTCCAACCATATCCAGCAATATCGCGCACGACCGAGGCCTTTTCAGGCGGGTGCTGCGATCCGAACGCGACAGGATCGGCCTTTTGGGCCACCTGCCCATTGGCTGCGGTAATCTGGTATTTGTAATGTGCGCCCTCGCTGATGTTGGGCAAAAAGACTTCCCAAACGCCGGTTTGGCCTGCCGGGCGCATTGGATGACGCCGCGCATCCCAATTGTTGAAATCACCGATGACACTGACGCGTTGGGCATTGGGCGCCCACACAGCGAAATGCACTCCGGTGACGCGTTGGTGTTTCGTGACGTGGGCACCGAGTACGCGCCAAAGCTCTTTATGGGTGCCTTCGCCAACCAGATATTGGTCGAAGTCGGTCAGCACAGGATCAAAGGCAAAAGCGTCCAGCGTCGTATATTCTGACCCATCCGCGTAACGCATCGTTAACGTGTAGGTCTTGCCCGCGACGGGGGCCGCAAAAACAGCGCCGTCAACGCGGCTCAGCGGAGTTTGTTTTCTGCCAACCGTTGCGATCACCTCAACAGCGTCGGGCTGAAACGTTGTTACCCAGCGACGGCTGCCACTTTTGTGAGGACCAAGCACATCGAAGGGCGCGTGATGCGTACCCGCATTCAGGGCTGAAATATCGCCTAGCGTCAAAAAATCAAGGAGCTTGCTTGGCATCTTTGAAACTCCGACCCATCCGTTTGCAGCATTGGACTGAAATATCAGTCAAACATGCCCGTGAGGGGGCGTCAACAGAACCTAGCGCAGATAATGTTAGCGCAAGCATTTTGACCAGCAACCGTGCCTCGAAAGAAGACTGGTGATGGTGGCAGACCAATGCGAACTCGTCTCAACTGCCAGGCTGACCGCTTTGCCGTGCTTTCTCGGCGTATTCCGATTTGCCTTTGTCGTATTTCACGAAGTGATGGGCCTGTTCCAGCATCGGGCCCAAACCACCCATTTGCCACATCAGCCATTCAACCATCCGCCAATATTCATCACCTTCGCACAGAAACTTTTTATACTTGTCCGCGAGGTACATCATGATGGCTCCGGTCTCCATCATTTGCATACCTGTCTCTCGATCGACGATCGCGGAAATGCGGTTGTTAGGCGCGATTTTCAGAAAGTCCGGTGCGAATTTCTCATCCTTGGAGATGTCGATGGAACGAACTTTTTGCATACAACTTTGTGATCAGGAAGGTGATTCGGCGCAAATTTACGCAGAATTTGAAGAGTATCCTCAAAAAATGTATACATTCCGGTTCGAACGGGCCGATTTGAAAATTATTTTGGGGCTGTTCTGGCGGGCTACATAGGTGGGGAAATCAAGGTCGAAGTGCTTAAATTCTTGGCGACCTACAAAAATTAATTCTTTTTAAATTCAATTAAGTGGGGTGGAAGGCCAGCGATTTTGAGCCGTAGTCCAAGTGGTTTTTCAGAAGGATCTGTTAGCGCAAGCACAGGGTCTCGCTGCGCTGTCCACGGGGATGCACGCCGGCATTAGACGCTTGTGTCGTAGAATCATTCTTCTAAAGTCTATTTGGATCAGGGCAAAAACCGAGGCATGAACTCACGTTAGGAGGCGGAGTTTAAAGCAAAAATTGGTGTCTGAAAATCCAGAAAAGCAATGCGTCGGCCCTGCGTTTGACAGGCTCGGACGAACTTTATTCCTAGGGAGGAACTATGAAAGATTCTATTAATCGCAGAAAATTCCTGCGCGGATCAGCCGTTATAGGCGCCGCAGCACTGGCCACACCTGCAATCGCAGATGGCCACGGCACGAACATCAAGATGCAAGCAGCCTGGGGCGGCGGCATTTTTCTGGAAAACGCACAGTCCTTTGCGAACCGCGTCAATGAAATGTCCGGCGGGTCTTTGACAATCGAAGTCTTGTCCGTTGATTCCGTTGTAAAAACCAGCCAGATGCAAGACGCGGTTCACCGCGGCGTTCTGGACGCAGCCCACTATGTGTCTGCCTACTGGTATGGCAAATCCAAATCTGCATCCTTGTTCGGCACTGGCCCATGTTTTGGCTGGTCTAGTCAGGAAATGCTCGGCTGGATCCACGCAGGTGGCGGTCAAGAACTGTTTGACGAATTGATGGAAGAATTGCAGCTGAACGTTGTGTCCTTCTTCAACTCACCTATGCCAGCACAGCCGCTGGGATGGTTCCAAGAACAGATCACCGATGCGTCCCAGATGGAGGGCCTTAAGTATCGTACAGTTGGTCTTGCCGCGGACGTTATGCTGGAAATGGGCATGTCCGTCGTTCAGCTTCCAGGTGGTGAAATCCAGCCTGCGCTGAAGTCTGGTCTGATTGACGCGGCCGAGTTCAACAACCCGACGTCTGACCGTGACTTCGGTATGCAGGATGTGTCCAAGGACTACATGCTTGCGTCCTACCACCAGAGCCAAGAGTGCTTTGAAGTCACGATCAACAAGGACAAGTGGAACGCGCTGTCGCCCGAGCATCAGGCGATCATTCGCAATGCATCCATGGCTGAAAACTCAGGCTTTTATTGGGGCAACACCAAGCGGTACTCCGATGACTTGATCAAGCTTCAGGAACAGGACGGCGTTTCAGTTCACCGCACTCCAGAGTCCGTCATGCAAGCACAACTCGTAGCATGGGATTCAGTTGCAAACCGCATCGCGGCCGAGGATCCGTTCTTCGCCCGCGTAATGGAGTCCCAAAAGACCTATGCAAAAGAGGTCATGGGCTATCTGAACCTGAACCAGCCGAACTATCAGCTGGCATACGATCACTACTTCAGCTGATTGTAAGGAAAATCTACACTGTCCGGGTGCCGCTTAGGCGCCCGGGCAGTCTGCAGTTTAGGCCATCAAGAACGCCCGATTTATCTGTGAGGGGAGCAGAAGACACATGAAATTCGTACATGCTATTGAGGGACTTAGCCTTTGGACTGGACGTGCCTTTGGGTGGTGCATCCTGATCCTGACACTGTCGGTGGCTTACGAGGTGTTTGTGCGCTATGTGCTCAATTCGCCCACGGTCTGGGCGTTTGACATGATGATCCAGATGTATGGCGCACTTTTCCTGATGTGCGGTGCCTATGCTTTGGCGCAAGATACCCATGTGCGGGCTGATGTGATCTATCGCCTGTTTCCGGTGAAGGTTCAGGCAAGCCTCGATTTCGTTCTGTATTTTTTGTTCTTCTTCCCCGGTATCCTCGCGCTTGTGTGGTACGGCTGGGAGATTGCGTCCGATAGCTGGCGCTACAAAGAGGTGAGCTTCAATAGCCCCGCCAGTATCCAGATTTACTTTTTCAAGACATTGATCCCGTTGTCGGGTGGCTTGCTTGCCCTTCAAGGTGTGGCTGAGTTGGTGCGTTGCGTCTTTGCGTTCCGCACAGGCGTTTGGCCCGAACGGTTGGTGGATGTGAAAGAAACCGAAGACTTGTTGACCGCCGCCGACCTCGACGCGATCCGCGCCTTTTCTCCAACCAAAAAATAAACCGCCCTCAGCGCTTCTAGAAAGATAAAAAGATGACAAATCCCGAAGTCGCCCTGATGATGCTTGGGCTGTTTATTATGCTTGTTTTGCTTGGTTTCCCGATCGCATTTACGCTTCTCGCGATGGGCGTTGGGTTTGGCTATTACGCCTACTACAACGGCGGACCAATCGAAACGTTCAGCGATATTTTCAACAACAATATCTTCTACCTGCTGAACCAGAATACCTATTCGGTTATGGAAAATCCGATCCTTGTGGCGATTCCGTTGTTCTTGTTCATGGGATATGTCGTTGAACGCGCTAACATCGTGGATAAGCTTTTCTTCTCGCTCTACTTAGCCGCGCGCAATTTGCCGGGTAGTCTTGCTATTGCGGCGTTGGTGACCTGTGCAGTGTTTTCAACGGCCTCTGGCATTGTGGGCGCGGTCGTCACATTGATGGGATTGCTCGCCTTCCCCGCGATGGCCAATGCCAACTACAACAAGAGCTTTGCGGCAGGCGTGATCTGCGCAGGTGGCACGCTGGGAATTTTGATCCCGCCATCGATTATGTTGATCGTTTATGCAGCGATTGCGGACTTGTCGCCGCTGCGTCTTTACGCGGCAGCAGTCTTTCCCGGAATGCTTCTGGCGGGTCTTTATATTGTCTATGTGATCGCAAGGGTTTGGATGAACCCAGAACTGGCACCAAAGCCAACGATGGTAGACGTGCCTCCACCAAAAGAGATTTACCTCGATCTGCTGAAAAGCTTTGTTCCGCTTACTGTGCTCATTGCGCTGGTTCTAGGATCGATCCTTGGTGGTCTTGCCACGCCGGCGGAAGCTGCGGCCATGGGTGCCCTTGGTGGCATGGTGCTGGCGGTCCTTTATCGGTCGATGTCTTGGACCAAGCTGAAGGAAAGTGTGTTTCTGACGGCCAAATCGACGGCAATGGTGTGCTGGCTCTTCATTGGATCATGGACGTTTGCGTCGGTCTTTTCCTATCTTGGCGGTCACGACATCATCGCCCATTGGGTTGGCGGGTTGGACCTTGAGCCTTGGGAATTTCTTGTACTCGCGCAGATCATCATTTTCTTGCTAGGCTGGCCTTTGGAATGGTCGGAAATTCTGATCATTTTCGTGCCTATCTTCTTGCCGCTTCTCGAAGTGTTTGGCGTGAACCCTTATTTCTTCGCAATGTTAATCGCGTTGAACTTGCAGACATCATTCTTGACCCCGCCCATGGCCATGTCGGCCTATTATTTAAAAGGGGTGCTCAAAGACCAGATCGAGTTGATGGAGATTTTCCGTGGCATCATGCCTTACCTTGGGATCGTGATCTTGACGATGTGTCTAATGTACGCCTTCCCGGGCATCGCACTTTGGTTCCCTGACTACCTCTTTGGGCCATATATCCCATGATCAAAGACGCCTACACACTCACGGCAACCGAGGCGGTGTCCGCCATCGCGTCGGGACGCCTTACCTCGGTTCAACTTGTGACGTCCTGCCTTGCGCGGATCAAAGAAACCGACGGCGCAATCAAAGCATGGGCGTTTCTGGACCCCGATGCCGCCCTCGCGCAGGCGGCGGAATGTGACCGTATCCGCAAGGCGGGTATGGCGACGGGGCCACTGCACGGCATTCCTGTCGGTCTAAAAGATATTATCGACACGGCCAAAATGCCGACTCAACGCGGCACACCGATTTTTGCAGGCCGCCAAACCGAACATGTGGCGCGGCTTATTGAACTTCTACGCGAGGCAGGGGCGGTCATCATGGGCAAAACCGTGACAACCGAACTGGCCTTCGTGCATGCCAATGAAACGCGCAATCCACATAATCCCGACCATAGCCCCGGTGGGTCGTCCAGCGGGTCTGCTGCGGCGGTTGCGGCCCAACATGTGCCGCTCGCGATCGGGACGCAGACCAACGGTTCGGTGATCCGCCCAGCGTCGTTCTGCGGCACATTCGGGTTCAAACCTACGCGCGGCGTCATTTCGCGCGGTGGTATTTTGCAAACGTCGGTTTCTCTGGATCAAGTCGGCTGCTTTGGCCGCTCGCTCGCTGATGTGGCGCTGCTGACAGATGCCATTGGCGGCTACGACCAGCACGACGCGGTCAGTTTTGCGCGCCCGCGCCCCGATATGTCGGCTGGGGTGGCAGCGGTTGCGCCTGTACCGCCGAACTTTGCGTGGTTCGATCTACCGTTCAACGACCGTTT
>JBLHTS010000019.1:0-21945 GCA_047627695.1 Yoonia sp.
TCCGCTGCAACATGCTATATTATCCGTCGCACTATGTGCTGCAATGCATAGATTACCTTGATCATATCGACATCTACAAAGACCGCATCAAGATGTTCCACGTCAAGGATGCAGAGATCAATCCAACCGGCAGGCAGGGTGTTTATGGCGGCTACCAGTCTTGGGTGAACAAGGCAGGCCGCTTCCGCAGTTTAGGCGATGGGCAGGTTGATTTTGCAGCGATCTTTTCCAAAATGGCCACCAATGATTTTGCAGGTTGGGCTGTGGTGGAATGGGAATGTTGCCTCAAGCACCCCGAAGACGGCGTGCGTGAAGGGGCACAATTCGTCAAGGATCATATCATCCGCGTGACTGATCGCGCCTTTGATAATTTCGCTGGTGGTGAAGTGGATCACGCAGCCAACCGCAAGATGTTGGGGATTTAAGCCATGAATTATGAAAGACCCATTCGCCTTGGCATGGTCGGCGGCGGCAATGACGCCTTTATCGGCGGTGTGCACCGGATTGCGGCCCGTATTGACGGGCACTTTCAACTGGTTGCGGGCGCATTGTCATCCACGCCGGAGAAGGGTCAAGCCTCTGGCGCTGCTCTAGGGCTTGACCCTGCGCGGACGTACGATGACTTCATAGCTATGGCGATCCGTGAGGCCCGCCTGAAAGACGGGATCGAGGCGGTCGCGATTGTGACCCCGAACCACGTCCACTATGCGGCCGCCCGTGAGTTTCTGAAGCGCGGCATTCATGTGATTTGTGACAAGCCACTGACTTCGACGCTGGCCGATGCCAAGAAGCTGGTGAAGGCGGCCCATGACAGTGACGCGCTGTTAGTGCTGACCCACAATTACACAGGCTATCCGCTGATGCGGCAGGCCCGTCAGATGGTTGTGGAAGGGGTGCTGGGAAAGATCCGCGTCGTGCAGGTGGAATATGACCAAGATTGGCTGACCAAGGCTGAAGATTTCAAGCAGGCCGCTTGGCGCACGGACCCTGCGCGGTCAGGTGTGGGCGGATCGACGGGTGACATTGGCACCCATGCATTTAATCTGGCAAGCTTCGTGACGGGGTTGGCGCTTGAAAGCCTCTCGGCAGACCTTCAGGCATTTGTCAGCGGTCGGCAACTTGATGATAATGCCCATGTGATGATGCGGTTTGCTGGCGGTGCGCGTGGCATGCTGTGGTGTAGTCAAGTCGCCCCCGGCAATGAAAACGGGCTGCGGTTACGCGTTTATGGTGAAGCAGGCGGGCTTGAATGGGCGCAGGAAAACCCCAATCAGCTTTGGTATACACCGCTCGGCGAACCCAAGCGCCTGCTGACCCGTGGCGGTGCTGGTGCTACCGATGCTGCTGTGTGGGTCACGCGCATTCCTGCCGGCCATCCGGAAGGCTATCTTGAGGGCTTTGCCACGATCTACCGTGAAGCCGCAGATGTGATCACCGCGCACCGTGCAGGGCGCGACGCCCCCGCAGATGTGCTTTACCCAACGATAGAGGACGGCCTGAAAGGCATGCAATTCGTTGATGCTTGCGTGCGGTCGTCCAAGCGCGATGGTGCTTGGGTGAAACTAGCGCCCTAGTTTGCGGGCGATTTGCTCTGAAAGCAGCAACAGCGCCGCCGCCTGTGCGGTGGCGATGCTGCTCAAGGACTGATCAAGCATTGGCACGCTGATATCAACGCTATCGGCGGAATTGCGGAAGTCGACCCCGTCGCCGCCTACGTAAAACTGGCCGGACAGATGGAATGTGCCATCCGCGCCTGCAAGCATCCGCGCAACGCGCACATCAATGGATACATCCGGCAGACCTACGAAGGGCCAAGGCTCTGGCCCGACGTTCGTGTTTAAGATATTGCTCAGGCCGCTTGTCAGCGCCAGTGTGACAGCACGCTGAGGATCGTCAGCCCAAAGCACATCTTCGTTGCTGGAAATCAATCCACCCGGCAATTCAAGCGCCACTTCTTCAGCGGCGGCATAAGCGGGTAAGGAAACGGTGCGCACCATCACGCTGCTGACAAGTGGGCGCAGTTCCAAGCTGGAAGCTTGCGGCGTCAGGGCAAGCCTTTCGATGGGCCCAGAACACGCGGCAAGCCCAGCAAGCAGAACAAAGGTCATAAATCGGATCATTTTCAACGTCCTGTCAGCAAGGAATTGGGATTGCGTTGGATCGTGCGCGAAAGCGTCGTGACCGCATCAGCGGCAGATTGTATGTCACGCAATGTTTGCAGTGTTTCGGCGCCAAAGCGCGAGCGTTCGCTGTAGCTTTCGATCACAGTTTCGGTCTGCAGCACCAACCTGTTTGCACGCTCGGCAAGGGCGGGCAGGGTGCTGACGGCGTCTTCGACGGCAAGGGCGGCTTGGTTGGCGGTGGCCAGTACTGAATTGAGGTTCTCCATGGCGTCGCCGCCGTTAACCTCGGCCAAGAAGGCGCGCATTTCATCAAGCGCACCATTCAAAGAAGCTGGCAGCGCAAGCGTGCCTTCACTGCCAATAAAGGCGTCGACTGCGGCGAGTGTTTCAGTCGCCGAAGCGATCAGAGCCTCAAATTCAAGGCTATTTGCCCGCGCGGTAAGCTGGGCGATATCATCGCTGATCTGGGGCAGATTGCGGGTTGCGATCTCAATATTATCTGCGACGCGCGTGGCCGTTTGAACAGCGACATCAATATTTGAAATCAACCCCACATCATTGGCTTGCGAAATCAATACATCGAGGCTGGCAATCACGTCGCGCAGTTCGTCTGGCACAGCTTGCAGCGCCTCTGAACCGACCAAGGCGCGCGCTTCGTCCACAAGGGCGATCAAAGCCTCTGGCGTCGCGCGGGTGAATTCGTCGTTGGCCAAACGCTCGAAGCTGTCCATCAGGTCGATGGCACCTTCCATGAGTTCTTCGACAGGAAGGGCGTTGATGCGGGCCAGCACGCCTTCGGCGGTTGCTGCAACGTCTGAAATTTTGGAACCGGTCGTCGGAATAACCGGATACTCACCCGAAGTCAGTGCCACGATCGCAGGCAGTGCGTCTTCAAGAGTGATCAATTCAACAATCAATGTTCCCGCAAGGATATTTCCAGTTACCATCCGCGCACGCAGGCCGCGGGTGACTAGATCGGACAACAGCTCTAGTGCTGCCTCTGAACTTGCCCCCGGTGTCATGCCAAGACGGGTAGGCTCGATCGCCAATATTGCCTGCAGCCGGACGGACGCATTTTCGCCTACTCCAACGACAATTGCGCTTAGTTCGCTGACTTGCCCGATGCGGATACCTTGCAAGCGCACTTCAGATCCGACGGTCAATCCACTGACGGACTGTTCAAATAGAACAGCAACTTCAAGAACTTCTGCGTTGGGGTCAGTGAACAAGCTGTCACGTGCAGCTTGCTGGCTGTCGTAGATGTCAAAGCGGTGCCCAGTGTTGACGGGCGCGCCACCGGACACAACCGTGTCAAATGCAATTCCGCCTTCGATCAGTGATGCCAATGAACTCACGTCCAATGAAACGCCACCAGCGCCAAATGACACGCTAAAGCCAGATGTGTCCCAAAAACGCGTACTGGTGGTGATCCGGCGGTCATAGGGGCTTTCGATGAATGCATTTACGATGACTTGATTGCCGTCAAATGAAAGCTGGGGCTCTTCAAGGTAGCCGACCTCGATGCCTTTGTGCAAAACCGGTGCACCGGCGGCAAGACTGCCACCATCGTCCGCGCGCAAGACAACACTGGTGCCGCGCTGACTGGCGCGGATCAGATTGGGTGTGTCGAGGCCCGTAAATTCAAACTGGGCGACGTCGGCTTCTGTGTCCCAGTTTCCTTCGATGTAGACGCCAGACAAAACAGTTTCCAAGCCGGTGATGCCGCGCACTGACACGTCTGGACGCACGATCCAAAACTCGGCGTCGTCATCCATGAACGGTGCAACCGTTTTGTCGATCCGCGCATGGACCAAAACCACCGTCAGTCCCTCTGAAAAAGCAACATCTTCGACTTCTCCGATAGTGACGTCGCGGTATTTGATCTTGGTTTCGCCTGCGGAAACGCCTGATGCGTTTTCAAAGACAATTGTGATCAGCGTGCCGCGATCAGTATAGTTTTGCCAAGCGGCCCAAAGTGAAATTGCCAACGCAAGCACAGGCACAAACCAGACAAGCGATAGCTTTCGCGCAATCCGCTGTTTGACTGGTCGCACGTCAAGCGGAACTGGACCGTTGTTTGATGGTGTATCGTTCATTGCTGTGTCCCGTCTTCGTCCCAAATCAATCTTGAGTCAAAGGCCTGTGCCGAAAGCATCGTAAAAACCACTGATAAGGCAAAACTTATGGCTGCAACACCGGGATTGACCGTGGCAATGGTGTCGAGTTGCACGAGCGCCGACAAGATTGCAACGACAAAGACGTCAATCATGGACCAACGCCCAATGAACTCGACCACTTCATAAGCCTTATGCCGTTCGTGCTTATTGTCCGGCGATTTACGCTGCACGCTCATGGCAAGATAGATAATCGCCAGGAACTTGCCCACCGGGATCATGACGGAAGCGACGAAAACAATCGTGGCAATCCCCCAAGAGCCATGCTCGAACAGTTCGACGACACCGCCGACGATCGTGCTTTCGGAGTGTTCGACCAAAGTTGAAGTCAGCAGCATCGGGTAAGTATTGGCAGGGATATAGGCAATCATCCCCGCAATCAGCCATGCCCATACCTTTTGCAGGCTTTCAGTGTCGCGGCTGCGCAAAGCACCCTCGCAACGAGTACAATTCGCCGTATTTACAGGATGTACCTGACCACAACGTTGGCACGCAACAAGCCCTGCATCACGCGCGGTGATCATTGTTTGGCTTTGTCCAGTGCTTCCCAAATCGAATACCTGCAAATCAGTTGATCCTTGAGGACGGTGATGACCACAACTCCCGCAAAAGCCCAGAACGCTGGGCCGATGGTAACGGCGGCAAAGCCAGCCACTTTAATCAGGGCGACGGTGACGCCCACAATGAATATTTCGGCCATGCTCCAAGGGTGCAACCGCTCTGCCAAGGCGAAAGCAGTCCGTGCACCCGGACGCGGTTCGCGTTCGCGCACTAGTGGGCCAAGCGCATAAATCAATGCGGTCAGCCGCATCAAGGGGATGATGACAATGAAAAAAGCGACCGCGACCGCCAGCGGAAAAGCGTACCCGTCGTTAAACGCCAAGACCGCATGAATCACCGAAGTAGCATTCTGCAACCCGCCCGCATCAAGGGTCAGGAACGGGAAGCTAACCGCTGCAATCATCATCACAAAAGCCGTCAAAGCAAGGCTCAGCACTTGCGCCATCGCGGCTGGTTGTGATGTCATCAAGACGATCCCACAACGCTGGCAATACGCGCGCGCGCCGTCGGGCAAGTCTTGCGCTTGATGCAATGTATCGCATTGAGGGCACGCGACCAAATCTTCAAGTGGCGGTAGGGCAGCGGTCACTTTGCGTATGCTCCTGCGTCTGGGGTCTTGCCCCAATCCTGTCGCGACGTTATCGATTTGAAGATGGATATGCTAAGTCTGTGCCAGTCACAACACAACTGATCGAGATTGCCATGACAAAGACCGTTTTTCTGCCACGTCAAACGCCCGTCATCCCCGTGATGGGTCAAGACGGCTTTCCCGTAGGCCGCATCTTTTGTGTCGGGCGCAACTACGCCGATCATGCTGCTGAAATGGGTCACGAAGTCGACCGCGAGGCACCGTTCTATTTTACCAAATCCGCTCATGCGGTTTTGCTATCGGGTCACGATATGCCGTACCCGTCGCGCACGTCCGATCTGCACCATGAAATGGAGTTGGTTGTCGCGATTGGAATAACTGCTAAAGACATCCCTATGGATCAAGCGATGGATGTCGTTTTTGGCTATGGCTGTGGACTTGATATGACCCGCCGTGACCTGCAGGCAGCCGCAAAGGAAAAGCGACGGCCTTGGGATACCGGCAAGGATTTCGACAATGCTGCGATCATTGCAGCGCTGACGCCCAAGACGGACGAGAGAGATATTGATCATCTCGAGATCAAACTTTACGTCAATGGCGAAGTGCGCCAGCAATCCACACTTGATCAAATGGTCTGGTCGATCCCTGAAATCATCGCTGACCTTTCGACCCTTTACACATTGCATGCAGGTGACCTGATCATGACCGGAACCCCAGCTGGCGTAGGTCCGGTGGTGATAGGTGACGTATTACGCGGCACAATTGGCGATTTCGCCCCAGTTGAGACACGGATTATCTGATTAACTATCCTAAGCGCACCCGCGCCCCTGATCTAACCCAAGCCCAGTCGCTGACTGATGGAGGACACTGATGACCACTTCCCGCCGCATCCTGCTTGGGCTTTTGGCCGCAGCATGTTTGTCGACCGCTGCTACCGCGCAAGAGTTCTCCTTGCGCATGCATCAGTTCCTGCCCGCCCAAGCCAATGTGCCCGCACATATCTTGGATGTCTGGGCTGACCGCGTCGAGGCTGACAGCAATGGGCGCATCAAGATCGACCGCTTTCCGTCGATGCAATTAGGAGGTTCGCCACCGCAACTGATTGATCAGGTGATCGATGGCGTAGCTGATATCATCTGGACTGTAGCAGGCTATACGCCCGGACGCTTCCCGCAGTTGGAAGTGTTTGAGCTGCCGTTCATGTCGCCTGACGCCGAAGCCACGTCGCGCGCTTATTGGGAATTGGCCGAGGCGCGGATGATGGGCACTGATTTCGCGGACTTCAAACCACTCGGCCTGTGGGTGCATGGGCCGGGCGTGATCCACGCGAACCGGCCCGTGACTGATGTGGCCGACCTGCGCGGGTTGAAACTGCGCGCTCCGTCGCGGACCACAACGACGATGTTCACCGAATTGGGTGCTACCTCCGTCGGCATGCCTGTGCCTGCTGTGCCCGAAGCGCTCGCGCAGGGTGTCATCGACGGTACCGTGATCCCGTGGGAAGTTGTCCCATCACTCAAGGTGCAGGAACTGGTCACCTATCACACTGAATTCCCCGGTGACGCCCTTTACACGCTTGCATTCATCTTTGCGATGAACCAAGGCACATATGACGCGCTGCCCGCCGATTTGCAGGCTGTGATTGACGCCAATTCGGGACTTGAGTTTTCAGCCTTTGCTGGGCGCACCCAGCAAGATTATGACACACCCGGTCGAGCTTTGGCGGCGGAACGGGGCAATAAGATCACTACGTTGGACGCGACGCAGGTTGCCGCATGGCGGGCCGCAAGCCAGCCAACCATCACCAACTGGATTGCTGAAGCGACAGCGGCAGGACTTGACGGACAGGGCATATACGACGATGCGGTTGCGCTGATCGCTAAAAACAACGCTGGCAACTAAGCGCCACACGAGGACTGTATTTGCTGCATAGAGCAATCCAAAAGCTCGCTCAATTCATGGCACTGCTCGGTGGGGCGGTGCTATGTCTTTTGGTGCTTATGGTTTGCGTCAGCATCATCGGCCGCGAACTAAATGATTTGGCCTACGGCGGCACCCTGGGCGGAGTTGGTGAATGGTTGATCGCATGGGGCATTGGTCCGATTTTGGGTGACTTCGAACTGGTCGAAGCAGGCGTCGCCTTTGCTATTTTCGCTTTCCTGCCCCTGACACAACTTAGTAGCGCACATGCACGCGTCGACGTCTTCACCAGCGGTCTGGGTGACGTCTTCAATCGCGCCTTGGCAATGTTCTGGAGCATCGTCATGGCTCTGATGATTGTGCTGATCACTTGGCGTTTGTTCGTCGGGATGCAGGACAAAATCCGCTACGGCGAGACGACTTATCTGATCCAGTTTCCGATCTGGTGGGCTTATGCCGCAAGCCTTGGTGCCGCGATCACCGCGAGCATTGTCAGTCTTTATTGTGCTGCGATGCGTCTGAGCGGGCAGCGCCATGAGTGATCTTGCGCTGGGTTACCTGTCCTTTCCTGTTCTGTTGCTCTTGATCTTTCTGCGCGCACCCATTGGCCTTGCGATGTTGCTGTGCGGGATAGGCGGGCTGTCGCTGGCGACCGACGGGACGACTGTCTTCATGGCACGGTTGAAATCAGAGGTGTTTTCAACATTCTCTAGCTACAACCTGTCCATCATTCCGATGTTTTTGCTGATGGGGCAATTTGCAACCCATTCGGGCATGTCGCGGTCACTTTTCAAGGCAGCAGAGGCATGGCTGGGCCACCGCAAAGGCGGCATGGCAATGGCCGCCGTGGGGGCCTGCGCAGGATTTGGTGCGATTTGCGGGTCGTCACTAGCGACCGCGGCGACAATGAGCAAAGTTGCCCTGCCTGAATTGCGCAAGTATGGATATTCAGGCGGGTTTTCGACGGCGACATTAGCGGCAGGCGGCACCCTTGGTATCCTGATCCCACCGTCGGTGATCCTTGTGATCTACGCGATCCTGACCGAACAAAATATCGCCAAGCTGTTCGCGGCAGCCATCATCCCCGGTATTCTGGCGGCACTTGGTTACATGATAACAATCGCGATCTATGTGCGGATTTACCCCGATCAAGCGGGCGTCAAAGAGCGGATCACCTTCTGCGAACGGATCAAGGCGATGGGCGCTGTCTGGCCTGTTCTGCTGGTGTTTGGTCTGGTTGTCGGCGGTATCTACAACGGTTGGTTCACACCGACAGAGGGCGCCGCAGTGGGCGCGATGGGCACAGGATTAATTGCATTCTTTTCGGGATCGCTCAATTGGGCAGTCTTGCGCCAAAGCATCTTCGAGACCGCGACCGGAACCGGCATGATCTTTTTCATCGTGCTGGGTGCCGCATTCTACAACGGCTTTCTGGCGCTGACACAGGTCCCGCAAGAACTGTCGGCATATGTCACTGAACAGGGGTTCAGCCCGTGGATGGTCATGGTTTTGATCCTTGTGTTCTACCTGATCCTTGGCTGCCTCATGGACAGCCTGTCCATGATCTTGCTAACCGTGCCGATTTTTTGGCCAGTGATTTCCGGCCTTGATTACGGGATGACGACCGAGGAACTGGCGATCTGGTTCGGCATCCTTGTGCTGATCGTCGTAGAGGTTGGCCTGATCACGCCGCCGGTGGGCATGAACCTGTTCATTATCAACATCATGGACAAAGAAACGCCAATTACCGCGACCTATAAGGCGGTCCTGTTCTTTGTGGGTTCTGATGTTGTTCGGGTCTTCATCTTGCTGATGTTCCCCGCAATCACGCTGGTCTTCGTCTAGGAATTTCGTGCGGGTTGTCCGTTGAGGTCAAATTCGCACGGCAAAGCACGATCAATGACGCGTTGGGCGTTAGGAATGTCGTTGCCTTCAGCGCGACGGGTGGCCACGGCAGAGGAATGATTGAGGTTCAGCCAGCGCTGGATCAACCTTGCGCGTAACTCTGGCATGGGGACGTCGACTCGCACAGAGGCATCCCAAAGTGTGGCCAATTCTGACCATGGGGCTTCATCAAACATCAAATAATTGCCTTCGACGATAACAACGCGGGATGCGGCGGGGACGGCCACGGCCCCTGCGATTGCGATGTCACGGGTGCGGTCAAAGATCGGGGCGAAGACCTCGTCGCCGGTTTTAAGTGCTCGCACCATCCGCAAGAAACCGGGGGCGTCAAAGGTTTCAGGGGCACCCTTGCGCGGACGCAAACCACGTGCATCCAAAATCGCGTTATCAAGGTGAAACCCGTCCATCGGGACGACAACTGTTTTGCGACCTTGGGCATTCAAGCGGCGCGAAAGCTCTGCAGAGAGCGTTGATTTGCCACTTCCCGGTGCGCCAGAGATTCCAACCAGATAGCGGTTGCTGTCTTGTCCCAAGATATGCCCGGCCAAGGTGTTCACGTGATGTGTGAGTGTCGTCACAAATAATCCTGCCTGCCTGCGGGCTTTGCCCTGTTTTGCCTGTAGACTACCCCCAGATGCAGCATTGCGCGATAGGTTTTTGCGCAATCTATGGCCCTTAATGCGGAAATATCGGCGTTTTTGCCAAGAGCCGTGGCAAAACTGGCATGCTTCGCATAGTTTCGATGCAGCATTAAAGCGAGGCTGCGCGTCAAACGAATGGCTATGATCTTACGAACTTGGCGTATCTTAAGCGCCATCTGGACCACTGCGGGCGAAAAGCACCTTGGACTAATTGCCGCTGGCGTTGCATTCTTTGGCATGTTCGGGATTTTTCCGGGCATTGCAGCTGTTATTGCCATTTTTGGCTTAGTCGCTGATCCCGTCGTCATTGCAGAGCAGCTTTCATTGATGGAAGGCATTATCCCACCTGACGCCTACGGTTTGATTGCATCGCAGATCAACCGCCTGATTTTGGCGCCAACGCAGGCATTGGGCTGGGCCACAGGTGTCTCCATTGCGCTGGCACTTTGGTCCTGTAGAGCGGGTGTCGGGGCGTTGATTGGGGGATTGAATGCCATCGCGGGTCAGCGCACGCGCAACAGCGTTTTGCAAATGATTGTGGCAATGTTGTTGACCTTTGCATTGGTATCGCTTGCGATTATCGCACTGACTGTTGTTGTGGTCGTACCGATAGGCTTGGCTTTTATCCCTGTGGCAAACTCGACCGCATGGCTGCTTGAAGGCATCCGCTGGGTCATTGCGCTTCTTGTGTTGTTGATGGGGCTTAGCTTGCTTTACCGCTTTGGTCCGGCACGTATCGGAGGTCGGGGTCGCTGGATCACTGTCGGCGCGGTTGTTGTCGTGATTTTGTGGGTCGCGGCTTCTGCGGGTCTGTCGTTCTACTTGACCAATTTCGCCAGCTATAACGAGGTTTACGGCTCAATCGGTGCAGTGATTGGTTTACTCTTGTGGCTTTACGTCAGCGCTTATCTGATCTTGCTCGGGGCAGCGCTGAACGTTGAGGTGCATGGCGGTGGCTTGCCGCCCGAAGTGCAAGACGACACCACCTTCCTTTAAGATTACGTGACGCGGGACATCTTTTTGTAGACGGGATCGTCCCAAAGATTGTGCGTCATCACGTCAGAAATGATCTGCACTGCGCGGTCAACATCACCAGCGTCAATAAACATTGGTGTGAAGCCAAAGCGCATGATGTCGGGCGCGCGAAAATCCCCGATCAGATTGCGTGCGATACAAGCCTGCATCGCTGCATAACCATGCTCGAATGCGAAACTAACCTGGCTGCCCCGCTTGTGCGGATCGCGCGGGCTTGCCAACGTCAACATGGGGCAGGCGGCTTCGATCCCCGCGATGAACTGTTCGGTGAGTGTGATTGAGGCGTCCCGCAACGCCTGCATATCAACTGCATCCCAAATATTCAGCGCACTATCGAGGGCGGCCATTTGTAGCACTGCTGGCGTGCCGACGCGCATCCGCTCGATCCCTGTGCCGGGGCGATAATCCAGATCGAATGCAAATGGTGCCTCATGCCCCAACCATCCCGAGAGGGCAGGCTGGCACGTGTCTATATGGCGGGGGGCGACATATATGAAGGCTGGCGAACCCGGACCCGCGTTGAGGTATTTGTAGGTGCAGCCTACTGCGAAATCAGCGTTGCAGCCTTTAAGATCAATGGCCATTGCGCCTGCGGTGTGGGCCAAATCCCACACGGTCACGGCACCCGCCGCCTGTGCTTTGGCGGTCAACATGGCCATATCGTGCAAGCGTCCGGTGCGGTAATCGACTTGGGTCAGCATGAGCACGGCCAAATCATCATTGATGTGATCCGCGACATCTTCGGGAGCGACCACGCGCAATTCATGGCCGCGGTCCAGCGAATTGATCAGCCCTTCGGCCATGTAGATGTCGGATGGGAAGTTGCCGCTGTCGGTCAGGATAATCTTGCGATCCGGCACCAGATCGATCGCCGCAGCAAGTGCTTGATAGACTTTGATGGACAAGGTGTCGCCCAGCACAACGTGGCCTTTTTCTGCCCCGATCAAACGCCCGATCCGGTCGCCATATTGTGTAGGCTGAGCCATCCAACCCGCACGGTTCCAGCCAGTGATGACTTTTTCGCCCCATTCTGCCGTGACCGCCTGTGCGACGCGCGCGGCAGTTGCCTTGGGCAAGGGCCCAAGCGAATTCCCATCAAGGTAGATCATGCCTTCTGGCAAGTGGAACATCGCTTTGGTTGCAGAAAAATCGGTCATTGGTGGCCTTTAGATATTTAGGAAAATCGCGATAACCGCCAAAGCTGCCGGGATGGTCTGTGCAACAAATGCAGCTTTCGTAACAGTCACAGCGCCATAGATGCCTGCCACGACAACGCACAATAACATAAACCCGACCAAAGTAGCCGCCTGACGCCCTAAGAGGACCAGCCCATAGATCAGTCCCGCCGCCAAAAAGCCGTTATAGAGGCCCTGATTGGCTGCCATCGCGCGGCTTTGCGCCGCAAATTCTGCTGTTGTGCCAAGGACCTTGCGGGTGCGTGGTGTTTCCCAACGGAACATCTCGAGCACCAAGAAATAGGCGTGGATCAATGCCACCAGTAGGATAAGAATAGTTGCAATCATTTGTTTGTCTTTACACTTGTCCGCCAGAAATCTGGATCGTCTGACCGTTTACACTGCGCGCGCCTTCAGAGCAAAGCCACATCGCCGCCGCAGTGATTTCATCCACATCCAGCAGGGTTTGATGCCGATTACCTTTCGCCATGAGACCCAGCGCGCCAGTCTCATCCACGTCAAAGCGCTTCATCAGATCCGGCAGTTGGTTGCGGACAATATCAGTGTCCACATAGCCGGGGCAAAGCGCGTTAAAGGTGATGGGGCTGCGCATGTATTCTTCGGACAACCCACGGATCAGACCAATGACGCCATGTTTGCTGACTGTATAGGGTACCGCGTTCTTGAGCCCGCGCACGCCAGCGATGGAGCTGACCACAATCATGCGGGCAGGCGTGTCAGGGGGCAGCGTCGCCATCGCCGCCTGAAGCGTGAGAAACACCCCATCAAGGTTTGTCGTCATCATCTTGCGCCACTGCGCCAAGGTTGTTTTTCCAAACGGTCCACCTTCGGCGATCCCTGCGTTGGCAACGCAGAACTGAATTGGACCTCTGGCGGCCGCAACTTGTGCGATACCATCAAGGACTGAAGCCTCGTCATCCACATCCATCACAAGGGTATGCAAGCGATGATGCTGACCTGCAACTTCTGCCAGCTTGTCGGCACGTCGACCCGTGATCGTAACCTCAGCACCGGCTTGCGCCAATGCTATCGCGATCCCTGCACCAATGCCTGTGCCGCCGCCGGTGACCAGCGCGTGTTTGCCTGCGTGTTGCATAGTGCCCCTCTCATTCGCTCTTGATGCTAGCGAGAAGGCGCACATGGACAAGGGCAAAGCGTTGGGGCTAAACCAATAACATGAAATGGATTGATATACCGCCTGTCTGGCTACTGCTTGCCCTCGTGATCACGTGGTGGATCGGGCAATTGCAACCTGCTGCGATGGCATTTGGTGGACCGATCACGGAATTGCTGGGGGGGCTTTTCGTTGGCGGTGGCATTGTCTTGATCCTGCTCGCCGCGATCGAAATGCGTAAACGCAGTACGACGATTGTGCCACATATGGAGGCAGCACATCTGGTCACCACTGGTATCTTCAAGCGCAGCCGCAATCCGATCTACCTGGGCGACGCACTTGTGCTTGCAGGATTGGCCCTTCGTTGGGAAACACCAATCGTGCTACTTTTGGTGCCGCTTTTCATGGGAACAATCACGCAACGCTTTATTCTTCAGGAAGAAAACCGTCTGCGCGTGAAGTTCCGCGCCGATTTTGCACGCTACTGCCAAAACACGCGCCGTTGGGTGTGACTGTTAGCGCATGACAGAGAATACCCAAGCCACCATTCCCTTGTGAAATATTATTGCGCGCTATAATGCTTTGACACTGCGTTATGATATATGGGGGATTTTCCGTGAAAATCGGTACACCAAAAGAAATATTTGAAGGCGAAAACAGGGTTGCGATGACCCCTGCCTCCGCAAAAGACCTACAAAAGTTAGGTTATGACTGCGTGATCGAAACCGGTGCCGGTGCGGCAGCTGGGTTCAACGACAAAACCTACAAGGATGCAGGCGTTGAGGTGGTGAAAACCGCAGCCGCCTTGTTCAAAGCGGCTGATGTCGTGGCTAAGGTGCGTCCGCCAGAGGACATTGAGATCAAACGCTTGCGCGAAGGCCAAACGCTGATTTCTTTCTTCTACCCTGCGCAGAACAAAGAATTGATGGAGGCCGCCAACGCCAAAGGCACCACCGTGATAGCGATGGATATGGTGCCCCGCATCAGCCGCGCGCAGAAAATGGACGCGCTGTCATCGATGGCAAATATCGCAGGCTACCGTGCTGTGATCGAAGCGGGTAACAACTTTGGCCGCTTCTTCACCGGACAGATCACTGCCGCCGGTAAGGTGCCGCCTGCCAAGGTTTTGGTTGTGGGTGCCGGTGTAGCAGGCCTTGCCGCTATCGGAACGGCCACATCGCTGGGCGCGATCACTTACGCCTTTGATGTGCGTCCCGAGGTGGCCGAACAGGTCGAATCAATGGGCGCGCAGTTCGTGTTCCTCGACTTCGAAGAAGAACAGCAAGACGGCTCTGCGACAGGCGGATATGCTGCTGTGTCCTCGCCCGAGTTTGCCGCGGCCCAGCTTGCCAAGTTCCGCGAAATTGCCCCTGATATCGACATCGTCATCACGACTGCATTGATCCCGGGCCGTGACGCACCAGAGCTTTGGACCAAAGATATGGTTGACGCGATGAAGCCCGGTTCGGTTATCATCGACCTCGCCGCAGAGCGGGGCGGTAACTGCAAGCTGACGGTCAAAGACGAAAAGATTGTTACCGACAACGGCGTTACGATTGTGGGCTACACAGATTTCCCAAGTCGGATGGCCGCACAAGCTTCGACGCTATATTCAACGAACATTCGCCACATGGTGTCGGATCTGACGCCAGAAAAGAACGGCGCTCCGAACCACAACATGGAAGACGACGTCATCCGTGGGGCGACCGCGACCCATAAGGGCGAGATTACGTTCCCGCCACCGCCGCCCAAGGTGGCCGCGATTGCAGCGGCACCCAAAAAGGCCGCGGTCAAGGTTCTGACACCCGAAGAAAAGCGTGCCGCTGAAACTGCTGCATTCAAGGCGCAGACCCGCAACCAAGTGACCTTGTTGGTCGTGGGTGCGGCTTTGTTGCTGAGCGTGGGCTTGGTCGCTCCTGCCAGCTTCATGCAGCATTTTATCGTGTTTGTGCTATCGGTCTTTATCGGCTTCCAAGTCATCTGGGGTGTGGCGCACAGTTTGCACACTCCACTGATGGCGGTCACCAACGCGATTTCTTCAATCATCATCTTGGGTGCGCTGACACAGATTGGGTCCAGTTCGACCTTGGTTGTGATTATTGCGACCCTCGCGGTCTTTATGACTGGCATTAACATTTTCGGCGGTTTTCTTGTGACACGGCGCATGCTCGCCATGTTCCAGAAATCCTAAAGGGGTAGCACAACAATGGAATTTGGTTTCACAACAGCGGCCTATGTCGTTTCAGCAGTCCTCTTTATTCTTAGCTTGGGTGGCCTGTCCGGCCAAGAAAGCGCAAAGCGTGCCGTGTGGTACGGCATTGCCGGAATGGCACTAGCGGTCGCGGCGACGTTGTTCGGGCCGGGGGCGGGTTTCTGGCTGCTCTCACTTGTGTTGATCGCGGGCGGTGGTGCCATTGGTTACCAACTGGCAACCAAAGTGAAGATGACGCAGATGCCGGAACTGGTGGCTGCGATGCATTCGCTTGTCGGTTTGGCTGCAGTTTTTGTGGGCTTTGTCGCTCACGTCGAACTGGGCCGCGTGATGGCGATGGACGATGCTGCGCGCAAGGGACTTGAGGGCTTTGCCGCCCTTTTGGCCAAGAAAGACGGCGTCGAGATCGCGATTCTGCGGGTTGAGCTGTTCTTGGGCATCTTTATCGGTGCGATCACCTTTACCGGATCAGTCATTGCTTATGGCAAGCTGGCGGGCCGTGTGAATTCGTCGGCGACAAAGCTGCCCGGTGGTCATTTTCTGAACGCAGTGGCGGCTGCAATTTCGCTGCTGTGCTTGGTCTGGTACTTCAACACCGGTGCCTTCGTGCCGTTGTTCTTTATGACCGTGGCCGCGTTGTTCATCGGCTATCACCTGATCATGGGCATCGGCGGCGCGGATATGCCTGTCGTTGTGTCGATGTTGAACAGCTATTCTGGCTGGGCTGCAGCAGCGATTGGTTTCTCGCTTGGCAACGATCTATTGATTGTTGTCGGTGCGCTTGTTGGTTCTTCCGGTGCGATCCTGTCGTACATCATGTGTAAGGCGATGAACCGGTCTTTTGTTAGCGTGATCTTGGGCGGCTTTGGTGGCCCACAGGGCGAACAGATGGCTGTCGAAGGCGAACAGATCGCTATCGACGCGGACGGTGTTGCGGGCGCTTTGAACGAAGCAGACAGCGTTATCATCATCCCGGGTTACGGCATGGCTGTGGCGCAAGCCCAGCAGGCGGTGTCCGAATTGGTGCGCAAGCTGCGCGCGCAAGGAAAGACCGTACGCTTTGCAATTCACCCTGTTGCGGGGCGTCTGCCCGGCCACATGAACGTGCTGCTAGCCGAGGCCAAGGTGCCTTATGACATCGTGATGGAAATGGACGAGATCAACGAGGACTTTGCGAAAACGGACGTTGCCATCGTGATCGGGTCCAACGACATCGTGAACCCTGCAGCACAAGACGACCCGAACAGCCCGATTGCGGGCATGCCGGTTCTGGAATGCTGGAAAGCCAAGCAGGTATTCGTGTCCAAGCGCGGGCAGGGCACAGGGTATTCCGGCATCGAGAACCCGCTATTCTTTAAAGAGAACACACGGATGTTCTATGGCGATGCAAAGAAGTCATTGGATGAGTTATTGCCGAAGATTGATTGATAGTCTGACAAGATCAAAGAAATGATAGAGCCCCGTTGTCCGCAGCGGCGCTCTTTTCGTACTGGCCTCTTGTTGTGAGTGCAGCGAATGTCCAATTCGCACCCACTTTAACCGAATGCTGCGATGCAAACTATTGGGATTAACTATGCTGTGCGAAGTCGCGCGGCGCATTTTGACCTTATCGATCTTCGACAACCGCAAGGCGGACAAATTTCGAAGGATTTAGAATGACAGCATCGATTTCGAACCTTCGTGTTTTAGAAGCCGGACCTAACGTACTGGCATTTTATGATGGTCGGATCGACGGCATCCGCCTGCATTCAAGTGAGCCTAACTGGTTGGATGACGGGGCCTTTTCGCTTGGGTTTGCGAGTTACGCAATTCTCGATCAGGGAGAAGCATTGGTTTACGACACTGGCATTTCTATTGAACATGCACAGGCGGCCAGAGACGAACTTGATCGTCGGGGCGTAACATCAATTCGTGTCGTACTTAGCCACCACCATAAAGATCACGTAGCTGGGACCGCAGTCTTCGCGGATTGCGAAATTATCTCCAGCGTGAAATGTGCGCGGGCACTTAGCGAAAACCAAAAGGCTTTTGCGAAGTCATCTCCACCAATTGACCCATTAGTTATGCCCACTACAGTTTTTGACGGTGTCATGGAATTATCGGTTGGAAACACCAGTATCGAGCTGCGGCCACTGGACGTCCATAGTTTTGATGGACTCACCATCTACTTTCCCAAAACGCATCTACTGCTGGCAGGCGATACATTAGAAGACACTGTCACTTACGTGGCCGAGCCGCATCGTCTAGAAATTCATTGTTTGGAAATTGAGCGCCTCGCGACACGGGGCGTCGAGACTATTCTCCCCAATCATGGTGCTCCTGACCGGATTGCGGGTGGCGGTTATTATCCGTCTTTCATCGGAGCGACCCGAGACTATGTTGAGAAACTATTGCGCTGCAGGAATGAAGCAAGTTTGCAGGCACTCAAGCTGGTGGACTTTGTTGCACATGACATCGAAAGTGGAGCGTTGACCTACTTCGAGCCCTATGAGCAGGTGCACGCCGAGAATGTGAGGTCGGTTCTAGCAATTTGAGCTCAGCTTAGCCGCTGCTCCGGCCCGGAAACTGTCGGCAGCTTTGTCCGCAGTGAGGACAAAGCTGCCGACAAAAACTGGGGGATGCAGACGCCCGTCTAGCGCCTAACCGCCCTTAACTCTACAACCCGCGGATCCGCGGATCCAGCGCATCGCGCAAACCATCACCGATATAGTTCACCGCCAGAACAGTCAGCGAAATCGCAAGTCCGGGCCACAACACCCGCTCGGGGAAGGCTGTCATGCGGTCTACGCTATCAAACAAGATCTTACCCCAAGTAGGGAAGTCGGATGGAAAGCCTAGGCCAAGGAAGGACAACGCACTCTCAGTGATAATCGCTGTTGCCAGTCCCAAGGTGGCTGACACCATGATAGGGGACAGCACATTGGGCAGGATGTGGCGTGTGATCATCCGCCGTGGTGGCGTGCCAATTGAACGGGCGGCCAGCACGAATTCCCGCTCTTTCAGCGCCATGACATCGCCGCGCACGATCCGTGCGGTTTGCATCCATGAAGTAATCCCGATGCCAGCCACGATCAGGATGAATATCCCGTTTTCGGGGCCAAACGTCGCCCGCAATGGGTCGCGAAACAGCAGCATCATAACCAGCAACAGCGGCAGTAAAGGCAGCGACAGTACCAGATCGGTAAAGCGCATTAGCGCCCAATCCAGCCGCTTAAAATAGCCCGAAACCACACCTACAAACGTCCCGATCAGGATCGCCAAGATCATCGCGGTCCAGCCTACGGCCAGACTGATGCGTCCGCCTTGCATGATGTTGGACATGATATCGCGGCCCAAGTGATCGGTGCCCATAGGGCGCGCCCAGCTTGTCTTGGTATCACCATCCCAGATCGCCACATAGATCGGGCGGACGTCTTTGTTGCGGATGTCCAGTTTGCCCGGATCGACGTCCCACAGCCAAGGGCCAATGGCACAAAAGAGCGTGATGAAGGTCAAAAAAATCAGACCTGCCATCGCGCCTTTGTGCGACCGAAACTGGTCCCAGACGTCCCACCATTGGTTGCGGGGTGTCTCGACAGGTTCTCGCTTGTCGGAAGGCATGGACAGATCAGTCATAGCGGATCCTCGGGTCAAGCACGCCGTAAAGTATGTCGGCAATCAGGTTCATCAAGACGATCAGAACCGCCAGCAGGAAGGTGATGGTCATAACCATCGGAATATCAGAGCCTTGCAGGGCGATGATCAACAACTGCCCAAGACCGTTCACCTTGAACACCTGTTCGGTGATGATCGCACCGCCAAAGATTGACGGGATGCCCAAGGCAATCACAGTCACAACAGGGATCATTGAATTGCGCAGCACGTGGCGCATAACAACGACGCTTTCGGTCATGCCTTTGGCGCGGGCTGTGCGCACATAATCTTGGCCAAGGTTATCCAGCATGGATGCGCGCATGTAGCGGCTAACCTGAGCGGTTGTTTGTAGCGCCAACACCATCACAGGCATAATCATCTGCTGCATCTGGAATTTGAATGTATCCCAATCCACGACCTCGTGGGTGGTGTCATAGATCGATGGTAGCCAGCCCAAATTGACAGAAAAGATCACGATAACCAGCACGCCCGAAAAGAACGGCGGGACCGAAAAACCGATCATGCTGATGAATGTACCAGCTTGGTCAAAGACCGAATACTGCTTGTAGGCACTGATTATCCCGATGGGCAAGGCGATCGCGACGCCAACCACGTAGGACATGCCAACAACCCAGAGTGTCTGTGGAAGACGCTCTGCGATGGTATCAAAAACAGGGCTGCGCGACTGAAAGCTGATGATGCGCTGTGCGCCATCGGCAAAGTTGGTACCGAACGCGTTGTCAATCCAGTACTGTGGTTCAACGATAAAGAACTGCTTGAGCCAAAGTGGGAAGCGGATCCACCAAGGTTCGCCCAGTCCCAATGCTATACGCATCTTTTCTTTGACTTCGGGGGGGATCGTCAGCGGCATTTGCGACATCGGATCACCCGGTGCCAGTTCCAGCAGCATGAAAATCACGAAAGCGATGAAAAGAAGCGTCGGGATCGACAAAAGTAATCTACGTATGGTGTAGGTCAGCATGTGCGACGCCTTTGTACATAGCTTTAGGGGGATAGAATTAGGCCGAGGGGATTACCCCCCCCGGCCTAGATAGAATTCAGCGGTTGTCGCCGGTACGGTACCAGTCAGCTACATTCCACAGCTCACTGTCCCATGTGTTCAGAACAACACCACCAAGAGCGTTGGCATGTGCAGAAACACGGCCACGGTCAACCAGTGGCACGATTGTCATGCTGTCTTTGGTCAGCATGTCGTTCAGTGCACGGGCCAATTCGCCACGCTTGTCGATGTCAGCTGTCTGCTGCAGTTCAGCGACCATCGCATCATATGCCGGATCACAGAACCGGTTGATGTTTTCGCCCTGCCACTGGGTTTCAGGACGCGGAGCTTTGTCGCATGTGTATGCAGAAAGATAGGCTTGTGGGTCCGAGCCATCAAAGTTGTTGGCGTACATTTCCACATCTGCATAGAACTTCTCGAAGGTGTCAGGCGAACCTGGGTCACCACCAAAGAACACGGACGCGTCGATGTTGCGCAGTTCTACGCCGGCACCGATTTGCTCCCACCATTCTTTGATCAGGGCTTGGAAGTCCTGACGTACGGCGTTTGTCGATGTTTGGAACAAGATCTGCAGTTCCACACCATCTTTGTCGCGGATGCCGTTGCCGTTGGTGTCAACCCAACCAGCGCCTTCAAGCATGGCCATTGCGCCTTCGATGTCCTGCACCAAGCATCCGGTGTTATCGGAAGCATAGATTTCTGGACCAGGAACAAGGTTACAAGTCGGGCGGCCAGCTTGACCGTAGCCTACTTCAACCAGCAGATCGCGGTCGATTGCCATGGAAAGCGCACGGCGGACTGCTTCATCGCTAAGGAAAGGATGCGGCTCAGCAGCTGTCGAACGTGTCTCAGGCGGTAGATCAGAGGACGGGTTGGTGAGGTTCATCTCGATCCGCTCAACCAATGTGCCGAATGCGGATACGGGTGTACCCATGCCGGCAGCAGCCATTGAATCAATGACATCAGGTGCAAGTTGCAGGTTCCAAGCGTAGTCAAATTCACCTGTTTCCAGAACGGAACGACCAGCCGCAGTTGCATCACCACCACCTTTGAACGTCAGCGAAGCAAATGCTGGCTTGTTCGGGTCACGGTAGTTTTCGTTGGCGACCATCTGGATGACGTCGTTCGTTCTGAAGTCGGTCACAACAAATGGGCCGGTGCCGATTGGGCCAAAGTTTGCTTCGGTACACTCTGGTGCTTTCGCGCCAAGGCAATCGGCAAACTGTGCTGCCTGAAGGATAGGCGACTGACCACCAACCATCGGGCCGTACGGGTTCGGCTGTGGCGTTGCGAATGTGATCTTGATCGTCTGATCATCAATAGCTTCGACGCTTTCAACACCGTTGAACTTTGACAACTGCGCGCAGCCGCCTTCAGGGTCCATGCAGTACTGTGCTGTAAACACGGCATCAGCGGCAGTAACGGCGGTGCCGTCAGACCACAAAAGGCCGTCTTTCAGTTTCCAGGTGATGCTTGTCAGGTCTTCAGACACGCCGCCATTGCCGACTGTCGGGATTTCCTGCGCAAGGTAGGGAACCAGTGCACCAGTGGAATCGTAACGGGCAAGTGGCTCAAGAACGAGGCTTGCGGCTTCAATGTCCTTAGTGCCACCCGACAAGAACGGGTTCAGGATTGACGCGGCTTGCCAATAGATGATTTTAACTTCGCCGTCGCGACCGCGCTCGCCTTCGTGTGCGTCGGCAAATGCCATTGGGGCAAGTGCCGCGGTGGCAATGGCGCCCATTAGGGCTGCTTTGAGTTTCATTTTGTCTTCTCCTTGTTAACGCTCTTGTTTGCCTCGTGACCTGCCGTTTGTCCGAC
>JBLHTS010000020.1:0-21618 GCA_047627695.1 Yoonia sp.
AGGTGTGGGTTCTCAGCGGCAATTTTTGCGTAAAGCTCTGATCTGATCATCATGCGTCTCTGTAAGTGGCTTTGTTCTCTATCATGTGTGCGACATTCTGGCCGTGAGCGACATTCTGGCCGTGAGCGATAGTGGAAAGACCCTGATTTACCTAGCAGCGATGGCCATGGACTAAGTTTGGGCCTCTCCAGTCGGGCTACGCCCTCTCTGCGAGCCCCCACCACTGCGTTCTCACCTTGATTGTCGCGCTACAATCGTATGCTACTCTCACCCAATAGGATAACGGGGAGATGGCGCAGGCATGGCGAAGCAGGTAACACATAAGTGGGCTTTCAAGGCAGGAATGCGGGCGCGTTCTTACAATTGGAAATCTTCAGCCAAAGCCATAGCCCGACTCAAGTCTACGGTTTCAGAAATCAAAGTGGTGAATCGCTCTGACCCGGCGGCGGCGGCCGAAGGGGTGATTGCGCTTGCCGAGCGGATCTGGCCCGCTTTTGAATATATCGATACTTCGTCCGGGGCTTTGGGCAGTGCTATCAACGGGACGCTAGAAGCGCTGATACCAATCTTGGTCGCGGCACCCGCCGATGAGGCGACCCGTGCCAAATGGCTGGACCGGCTGCGCCAGGCGATCCAGGACGATGGCGTTGACTATCTTTTCCCTTTCTCTGAACACTTTGGAGAAATCGCCAAATTTCCAAAACTGATGAACCAGCATGCCGATCTGGACCTCGACATAATCCGGCACGCCTGGTCGGATTGGGAGCGGTTTTCTTATGTCACGACTGTAACGCTAACCTTATCCTGTCTTCTTGAGGTTGAACGCTATGAAGATTTGACTGAGGTGTTGGCGCTACCGAAGTCGCGTTCCTGGTCCTATGAGCGATTTTCAGCGCAAGCACTTTTGCGGCAGGGGCGAGATGATGAGGCTTTGGCCTTCGCGCAGGTCATGTTGGAAGCAGGTCGCCAGTCCTACAATTATGCGGAGATTTGCAAGTTCTGCGAAGACATTCTGGTGCGTCAGGGGAAGGCAGATGATGCGTATAGTCGCTTTGGTTTACCAACGGCTGCGGGCAACACCTATCTATCCATGTGGCGCAGTTTATTCAAACGTTACCCCGATAGAGACCCGCGCGGAATTCTCGAAGATCTGATGGGCCTCTATGACGCCAAGGGCAAATGGTTTGCCACGGCCAAGACGGCTGGATTTTTGGATATCGCACTCGACTGCGCGGCAGACACCGCCGTGGAACCTGCAACACTTATTCGAGCCGCACGAGACTTTACGACTAAGGATCCGACATTTGCTGCCATGGTGGCGCTTCAAGCCATTGCGCATCTGCTTGCAGGCCGGGGCTATGAGGCCATCCCGTCTGATCTCGATGCAGCCGCCAGTCATCTCTTGGCTGCTACCACCAAGTTGGACCAAGTGGGTTGGGCGCTACAGGCGCTTCGCCGACTAGAAGCGCGCCCACCTCCACATGCTGATGGGCTCATGATGCTGCGGCTGCGTGCTACGATCGCCCTCTTTGAGAACGCGGTGGTGTAGTTTTAGTCACGCGAGCCCGCGATTGCGTAGAAACTTAAGGTCATTGATCATGCGAGATTAGGGACCAAAGTGGAAACCATAGCGCCGAAGCTGTGGGACGGTTTCACAGCGAGCTGCGTCAGAAGGCTGACAACAGATAGGAACAACCGCGTCGAATGTGAAAATCCCACAACATTTTTGACGTTGTAGGATTCAGTTTTGGAACGAATTTTGAGGCCGCATATTTGGCCCCCTACCGCCTTCCCATAAAGTATAGTTTATGGGACTGGCGCTTTCTGTCAAACTTTTACATGAACGGCCCAGAGCGGCCGTTCACTTTACGCGTCGGCGCTGCGGTGCAGTTTTCGCATTGCTGACGTTCGTGCATCGTGCAGCATTTTGTCGGCATCATCGTCGGTCAGCAGACAAAACTGCTGTCCGCTCTTTTGCCAAATATTGGAATTCGTAAAACAAAATAGCTCGAGTGGTGTCCCATCTTTCGTTTCTTGATTGTCACTGAAAATTGCAACACTAGAAGTTCAAGCGATTTAAAGACCTTCGATCATCGTGATCCCTGGGAAAGCCAAGAGCAACGCTAGAGCAAGAATTTGCAGTGCGATAAAGGGCAGGAGCGATTGAAAAATCTCTCCCAGCGAAATGTCTGGTGGTGCTACGCTCTTGAGGTAGAACGCGGCCGGACCGAATGGTGGCGACAGGAAGCTGACCTGCATGTTCATCGCAAAGACAACACCGAACCACACTGGATCATAACCCAGTGACACGACGATTGGGACGAAAATAGGCATCGTCAAAAGCGCAATACCGACCCAGTCCAAAAACATTCCCAGAACAAACAAGATCGCCATCATAAAGAGGATGATTACGATTGGTTCATTTGAAATACCTGTGATTAATTGGGATACAAAACTGATCCCGCCCATTAAGTTAAATACACCCACAAGGGCAGTTGCACCAATTCCGATCCAGACAATCATGCCTACCGTCGCGAGTGTTTGCCGGGCCGCGCCAACCAGCAAACTCATCGAAAATTCACCGCGCACAACAGTAGACAAGGTCACACCAAGAACCCCGACCGCAGAAGCTTCAGTGACACTGGCGATACCGCCATAGATGGACCCTAGAACAAAGAAAACCACGAGACCGGGCAGAAATAGGCCTTTGAGCAAGCGCAGTTTTTCAGTGGGCGGAATTTCACCTTGTTCAGGGATCGGGGCCATCGCAGGGTTTAAATGCACGCGCACCAGAATATAAATTACGTAAAGCCCCGCCAGCATAAGGCCGGGAACAAACGATGCTGTAAACAGGTCTCCAATAGAGACATTTGCGGTCAAACCATAAACGATCAGAACGATGGATGGCGGGATCATGGTGCCCAACGCCCCGCCTGCGCAACAGACACCGATTGCCAGCTTGCGGTCGTACCCTAGACGCAGCATTTGCGGCAGGGCGAGCAGGCCAAGCAGGACAACTTCTCCTCCGATGATCCCCGACATGGCCGCCAAAATTACTGCAACGAGCAATGTCTGTATAGCCACCCCACCACGCAGGCGACCACCTACAAGCCGCATGGCGTCAAACAGATCGCGGGCAATGCCTGAGCGATCTAGGATCGCGGCCATCAGTACGAACATGGGCACCGAGACAAAGACGAACGAATTTACAAAACTGAAAATGCGACTTGTGATAAGCGGCACCGCCATAGGACCGAACCAGCCCAACGCAAAAATCAGCGCAACCAAGAGCGTCACAAACGCAAGTGGCATACCCGTCAGTAGTAGCAACAACAATGAGGCGAACATCGCAAAGGTCGCCCACTCGATGCCCATCGCCTTGAAGTCGGTTAAAGCAGCCAGCCACTCCATCTCAGCACTCCCTTTTCTTGAAATAGGCGACAGTCAATACAAGGAACTGCACCGTCATAATTATGAGAATGAACAGCAAAAAGACCTTCAACAAACCGGGAGTTGGTGGATTCCACGCAGAGCCAGATGTTTCAAGCCGGAAGTCACCAGCTGGTGTCCATATCGCGCGCTGCACGCCCTTCCACGCGGCCCATGCGAACATGCCAGAGGCCATACAACAGGTCATAGAGATGGCGATATCGAAACAGCGGCGCATCGGTTTTGAAAGGTAATCGTAGATCAGGACAACGCGGATATGCGTGTTGCGTGCCACAACATAAAGACCGCCGTAAACAAAGGCGCTGGCAGTTAAGAATATGACCGATTCATGAGCCCAGATCGTCGGAGCATTCAGCACATAGCGCAGAAAAATCTCGATCACCAGGATCCCTGCCGAGATCAGAATGCCAATCGCAAAAACAATCCCGATTGCATTGATAATACGGCCTAAAGTGCCTGAATGTGGATCGGCACCCAGGTCTTCGTGCGAGCGCTCAACAATCTCTTCGGTCATGGCTGCCCCCCTTCTGTTATTGATCCCGCCCGCGCAAATGCGCGGACGAGGTCTTTGCGTCCTCGATCTACTCAGAGATCATGCCCTGTGCGACGAGGTAGCCAGTCAAAACATCATAGACGCGCTGTGCATTTGCAGATTGGCTTGCAACCTTGCTCCATTCGCCTTGGGCAATCGTGCGGAACCGTGCGCGCTCTGCCGCGGACCAGTTGTGGACCGTGATGTCAGGATTGGCGTTAGCTTCAGCCACGGCAAGCGTATCTGCTGCCGCAAGTTTTGCGACCATATTGTGGGCAAAGTCCCGCACAGACATCTCGAGAATAGCTTGAAGATCGGCAGGCATGCTATCCCATGTCGCCTTGTTCATCGAAACTTCAACAAGTGGCATAGAGTGAAAGCCGGGATAGACTGGGTGCTGCGCCACCTCGTGCATGCCTTGGGCTTGGTTGGTCGAAAACACAGTGTAATCAGCTGCGTCGATCACGCCTTTATCCAAGGACGTAAAGACCTCAGAGCCGGGCAAGTTTACCGGTGATGCACCTGCCGCTGCAAAAACCTGCTGCACCAGACCTTCTGGCGCGCGCATTTTCAAACCAACAAGGTCGTCAACGCCGTCAAGCGGCACTTTAGAGATGAATGCCTCGAGGCCCGGTGTCGTTGCTCCAATGAAGTGCAGGCCATAAGGTTCCAGGATTTCGCGCATCAGCTCGTTGCCGCCGCCATATTCCAGAAACGCGAACATCTCATAAGGTGATGACCACGCGCCGACAGGGTTGGCGATCAGGCCAAACGCCGCGTCTTTGCCTGTGAAGTATGACGTATCGGTAATGTGACCATCAATGATACCGGCAGCAACCGCATCCTGTGTTTCGGTGTGCTGAACGATAGAATTAACGGGTAACATTTCGACTGTCACGCGACCGTTGGTTAAGTCGTTCACGCCGTCAGCCCATTCGACTTGCAGCGCGAAGTTCGGGTTGCCCGCAGGATCAGATGACTGGAAACGCAGCGCAAAATCCTGCGCGGTCGCAACGGTTGCAAAGCCTATAGCCATGACGGCAGTGGCCGTGAGTGTTTTGAAGTTTAACGACATTGAGTTACTCCTCTTTTTCAATGATTGGGTTCAGTTAGTGTGGTGATCGAAAGATTGTTACGGACAGTGCGTTCAACGATGTCATCAACGACTGGCTTTGGGGGCGTGATATCGACTGCCAGCACATTTTCATCAGGCGTCGGCAGGTCCAGAATCGCAATTTGACTGTCCAGAAGTGAAAGGGGCATGAAGTGATCTTCTCGCTTCGTGATCCGGTCCGCGATAATGTCACGGTCGCCGTTAAGAAACACAAACTGGATGTTATTGATGCCTTCGCGCAGCAGGTCTCGATAGCTGCGTCTGAGTGCAGAGCACGCCATAATGACCGTTGTACCTTGGCGCGCATCTTCGGCGGCGGTCGCCAAGCGTCTGAGCCAAGGTAGCCGCATTTCGTCTGAAAGGGGGATACCTTGCGCCATCGCGTCCTGGCTTTCCGCCGAGTGATAGTCATCGGCGTCGATGAAACGGGCACCCAAGCGCGTGGCAAGCGTGCGCCCTATGGATGTTTTCCCAACGCCGCAGACGCCCATGACAATGATCACGCTATGTTGGTTTTCTGCGGCCATATCGAATCCCCCCTTCGTTAGTTAACACCTAAATGATTGCGCAATCATTAGTCAAATTTTCTTTTCTTTGGGATTAATATTCGAATATAGTCCTTAAAAAGAGAGGCCGGACTTCATGAAGAAACCAACCCTCATTGATGTTGGGAAAGAGTCGGGGGTTAGCGCAATCACAGTATCTCGCGCCTTGCGTGACCCCGAACGTGTGTCCCTCGCGCTGCGCAAAAACATTTTTGCCGCCATAGAAAAGCTTGGCTATGTGCCCGATGCGGCGGCAGCCACGCTTGCCTCGAACCGCTCCTCAGTCATTGCCGTGTTGGTGCCTTCATTCTCAAACTATGTTTTCTCTGATGTCCTTGCAGGTGCAAGCCGCGTCATCGAGGAAACAAAGTTTTCGGTTCAGATTGGCAACACCAGCTATAATGCACTCGCCGAAGAGGCGATAATTCCAAAGTTTCTAACATTAAGACCTGCTGGAATCATTATTGCCGGCGTCGATCAGACAGAGAACTCTCGCAAGATGCTGGCAGCAGCTGATTGTCCGGTTGTGCAGATCATGGATACCTCTGACAATCCGATTGATGTCATCGTAGGGTTTTCAAACTTTCGGGCGGCAGCTGATGCAGTCTCACATATGATTGAACAGGGTTTTCGGCGGATTGCATTTGTAGGTACGCGAATGGACCCGCGAACCCAGCAACGTATGGCAGGGTACCGCCGCGTAATGGATGCGCACGGACTGTTTGATGAGGCGCTCTTGGTGACAACACCGCAGAAATCCAGTGTTGAAATCGGCCGCCATCTTTTGGGGTCACTGCTTGAAATAGTTCCTGACTGCGATGGCGTCTTTTGCAACAACGACGATGTCGCCGTCGGCATCGCGTTGGAATGTCATCGGCGCAATATTCACATTCCACAAGACATGGGTATTTGCGGCTTTAACGATTTGGGCACGACCTCGCAAATGCAGCCTGCGATCACTTCCGTCAACACACCACGGACCGAGATTGGCGCGCGGGCAGCGCAATATATATTGGACCGAAATGCCGGTCTGCGTCGGCCAGAAAACCGCAACATAGATCTTGGATTTGAATTAAAGATCAGAGCCTCTACCCAAAGAAAAGTCTAGCTTGTCGAAACTTTTCGTGTGGTTTCAAAGACGTGGTCCAAATCAGGGTTCAATTCCAACCCCAATCCGGGACCAGGAGGGACGGTAATCATCCCGTCTTTGACCTCTGGCAGGGCGGTTACAATATCACGGTACCATGTCTTGTAGAACGCCCGCACACTTTCCTGAACCAGGGCGTTCGTCGCATTCAGCGATAGATGTGTTGAGGCAGTAAGGACCACCGGACCAGTGCAGTCGTGGGGGGCGACAGGCAGGTGCCACGCTTCGGCCATCGATGCTATTTTGCGTGCCTCTGACAGACCGCCACACCAACTTATGTCCAGCATCACGATACCGCCTGCTCCGGTTTCCAACAGGTCGCGAAACCCCCATCGGGTCGCAAGAGTCTCTGACGCAGAAATCGGCGCTTTCGAAACTTCTGCGTAGCGTTTCAAGCTTGATAGGCTGTCCATGCGGATTGGATCTTCGTGCCAGAACGTATCGTATGGCTCCAGCGCTCGCGCGATCTGCATCGCTGCCAATAGCTGCCACATCCCGTGAAATTCCATCATGATATCCATCTTGTCGCCAACGGCCTTGCGGATCTTCTCGACAGGTTCGATTGCTGCCTTCATGTCTTCGCTTGAAATATATTGCCCACGGCTTTTCTCAGCAGCTTGGTCAAAGGGCCAAATCTTCATGGCCGTGATGCCCTCATCCAGCAAAGACAGGGCCAATTCATCTGCCCGGTACAAGAAACCATTCAAGTCATCGTAGCCGCCGTTGTCCTGCCCAAGGGCATAGTTCGCGGTAATCTGACCAGAAGTCTTCTTGACGTAATCCGTGCCGGCACAGGTGTTATATGTGCGTATCGCCGATCGCGTGAAGCCGCCCAAAAGCTGTGCAATTGGTTGTCCTGTGACTTTACCAAAAATATCCCAAAGGGCGATGTCAAAAGCAGAGTTCCCGCGCATTTCTGCCCCGGCAGAGCGGAACCCAACGTAAGTCACAAGATCAGCAGCCAGCCGGTCTATCTGTAGCGGGTCTTGCCCGATGACCTTTGGTGCAATCCAGTCGTGGATATGGGCCTCCACAGAGCCAGCCCCGAAGAAGGTCTCTCCCAGCCCTGTAATGCCTGCGTCTGTATGGACGAGAATCCAGATCAGATTTGGCCGCTCTGCGATACGCACAGTTTCAAGGGCGGTGATTTTCATGTGTTGTACTCCGGGTGGCAGCGGCGAAATCCAACAACATTTGGTATCAATTGTCGTTGAACCACAAGCCTGATTGATTAACTTCGGATGGTGCAACGTCAGCTTCGCGGGGCGCATGCTGTCAGTCATGCACTTCACTGCATTCTACACACGGAGTTCAGACCAGATTTGCGACGTTGGAAAAAGCTTGTTGTTAGGTTTTCTCAACGTCTGCTCCCGACGTCCCAGCGTGGATGGCTCGCACCCGCTGCGAAAGCCCGGAAACCGCCTTTGGCGTCGGCGCTGGCATTAAAGCCAGTCCAATTTCGTAGTTGCAGAGAAAGTCGGCAATGAACCGTTTCACCGGAATGCTGGACCGTGCGCCCAAACAGTCATTGAATAACGTATACCGCTTATGACCGGCGTGACCTGATGAAGCGTGAAGCTTGGAAAAACACTGATACACCCCTGAGCACGATTGGCGGTGAGAATTTGAGCGCCGGGCATAATTTCCAGATTGCCACCTTCGTAGGTATCGGCACCACTTAATTGTAACACGAGGGTAAGCTTTCGTTTTCCAGAGGTATGACCGCCACCGATATCAGAGTGCCACGCAAAATGCCCGCTATTTGACGACTTGTAGATTGCCACCTGAGGACTTTCTGCAAACTCGCACAGATCAAATTCAAACCGATCTCTGTTTGATCTCCGAACAATCTCGATCAGGCGCTCCATCACCCATTCCATGCCAACCACATTATCTGTCCAGACCAACTCTGCTTTGCGAAGATTGTGATCTTTATTTCGGCCGACGAGGAGAGCTTCATCGGTTGGGGCTTCGGAAATCCTTGCAATAATCAGCTCGCATTCACTTGTAGTAAACGCATCGGGCACCGCATGTAGTGAGAGCATTCCGTTCACCTTTTCGAATGGCAAAGAGACTTCTTCAGAGCGCACGCTGGGTCGTAATCAACTTGTCAGCAGTAAAGGGCTCAGCGCCGCCTCTTAGCATGAATTGATCGCCTATGGGCGAAAGATAAAGCCAAAGATTTCCCTGTGCTGCAAAAAATACCAATGGCGGCTTTTGGGAAGCCGCATTTCAGCGATGCTCGGCTTGGTGAACGTCCAGTACGGGCCGTGAGAGACTTAAGGCTGCCTCAGCGACGTTTTGGTCGCACTAAAGTGCCGCAGGTCCGGCCAAAACCCTTTAAACAAGCTGAAACGGACATGGACCCGAAGTGATGCGCCCTATCGTTTTCGATTGGTATTGCTGCTTAATCCAGTAATAGAAAACAATGTTTTCCACATCGTTGAAATCAGTTTTACATCACGCCAGATACTTCCCCTTGTGGTCGGCGCTGACCGCTGTCCGATGGCGCTCCTTTGACTCTCGGTCTCGTGGATTGGGCACGACATTTGAAACCGTCATGCGTTGGTTTCCGCCTGCAAGAAGCCGATTTGACCGCGAAGCCAAACGGGTTTTTCCTAATATGAAGCGCGGCGCACGCGCTAAGTTAGGCCAAGACATGGGCCGGCATATGGGGAGAACACTATTTGAGATTTATCACGATGCTGAATTTCAAATCCAACACCATAAATTCAGGGCCTCAGGTCCTGGCCTTGTCGCCCTGAAAGAGGCGCAAGCGGCTGGCAAGGGAGCGATCATTGTTTCAGGTCATTTTGGTCAGTGGGAAGCTGTTCGCGCCGTGATCAAAATGCATGGGCTTGAAAGCGGAGCTGTGTATCGACCGCACAAAAACCGCCACTATGCACGCCGCATCCTTGCTGGTATTGAGGCAGGGGGGAAGCCGATTTTGGCAACCGGCCACGTTGGAACCAGGGCTCTAGTGCGGCATCTGCGGGATGGTGGCATTATTTCAATCTTGTTAGATGAAAAACATTCGGAAGGTGTAAGGATACCGTTTCTCGGGCATGACGCCCTCACATCTCTCTCGGCGGCCCAGCTTGCACTCAAATACGATCTGCCCATGATCCCTGCATTTGGCACCCGCATTGATGATGGGAACGCTTTTCGCGTGGAATTCGAAGCCCCAATCCCCCACACCGACAGTATCACTATGACGCGTGTTTTTAACGATAGTCTATCTGCGCGGATCATGGCGGATCCAGAACAGTGGTACTGGATGCTGAGACGGTGGGAGGGTGCCTGAGGGTCTTCCCAAGCCGAAGTCCGCGGCCCTGATGACCGCACTTGATCAGGTCAATGACCGCTTCGGAAAGAAAACTATGGTGCTGGCAAGCAAAGGGATGAAGGGGCCTTGGCAGCTGAGATCCAACCACCGGAGCCCCAGATACACTCCGGCTCGCCTGACCCGGCATCCGCATGCAGAACGAACACCCCATCAGCGGCTATTTGAATGTCGGCTGTCGCTGTTGACTCAATCTTACCTCGCGCTTGCAGCGGAAGTCTGCAGTCCACCCCTACTGCCCTAAGACGCATAAGTCCTTATATGTGCCAGCAGAGCAATCGCCCCTCTGCCCCACATTCCCTGTTAATTTTCCCCTTTTTCCATAGGATGTTAGCAACACGGCCTTACATCTTAACGGAACCCCATGTGGGGGCAGGGCAAACGCATGAAACTGGATTTCATTGAAGCGAGGTGTTTTCGATACAATTCGCTTGTCTAGGATGAGGGAAAATGCCGACTTCTTGCCACTATTGGTGGATGTTAGGCGGGGTGGTCGGTCGCCAAGGTTGTTCATGAGTTTGCCCTGCATGTGGGGGCTGAATTCGACAACTACTGGGAGGCGCAAAAGCAAAGCGCGCTTGTCACTCTAAGCCAGGACGAAGGCCTCAAAGGCGAAGCGCTGGACAAAGTGCTTGCAAACTATCTGTTCACTGAAAAAATCCCAATGCGCGATGACGTCATTGGGATTATGGAGACCCGCCCTGCCCTACGCGAGCGCCGCAGCGTTGCGGATCGGGTGATCGAGAAGATTAAGGCCTTCGTGGAGACGTTTGTTGAAGGGGTGGATTAGGGGTCGTGCATGGGTGCCCCCTAAATTGAACATGCAAGAAAAAAGGGCTCACCTGTCAGAGGGCGGAAGCACCATCGGGTCCGTATCCAGATCAATGTAGTCCGGGTTATCCCGGCATACCCAGGTCAAAACGGTACTGGCAGGATCCGGGGCCTGCGCAAACAACCCCGCTGCCTCTTCATAGCGCGCGGGTGACGTACTTGCTGCGTACATGCCCAAGAGGTTATCCCGCAGACCGGCAATATTTTCAACTCCAAGATCAGAGCGGAACGCGCTCGCCCCTCCATCGGGGTTCAGCACAAAGAAGAAATAATCCCGCCGCGTCAGCATCACCTCAAGGACCGTGCGCACCATCGGGCTGGCAGGGTTTACTAGGACCGAATAAGCCTGAAAGCCGTAGATGTTGAACACAAACTGGCACAGCTGCGCGCCGCGCAGATCCAGCATGCGGTGACCAAAGGCGAACCCAAGCCCAAGTATCTCGCCTGGAATCAGCGTCGCCGGTCGTATAGCCAAAAACCCTGTCTGTGCGCCATTGGCTTCAACCAAACCCATACCAAAACAGGGCGCGGGAGCCTCGGAAAAATCCTCCATGAAGGCGCGGTTCATAATCAGCTCAGGCAGGCCGGACATTCAAAACCCTCCCGGCACGAAACGATAGCCGCGTTTGCGCTTGCGCTGCGTGATATCCGCTAGGGCATCGACCGCCCGTCCCTCGTCAGGGTGGTGCTCAACCTGCACTTTTCCTGGGCTTCCTACCCGTCCCCATTCGCGGATCAGCGACGCGCCTCCAAAGAGGTCGCGCTGCACCGTCATCAGATAGAAGCGCCGCATATTTTTGGCAGGGACGTCCCGTCGCAAATGAAGCCGGTCGGGGAACACTTCAAACTGGTCCACGTCAAAGGACATCAATGCAGCACCGGTTTTTCCGCAACATAGGTCTCAAGCATTTGCGCGCGGGCGCGTTTGCACGACTGAATAGCGACGTTCATGTCCTTTTCTGCGATGATACTCAGCTCACGCACCTGCTTGATCATCCCGTCCAGCTCTTTGATGTCCGTGGGCGTAGTGTTGTTCTTCGTTGCCAAACCATGCAAGCCCACCAGCATGGCGCCGATTTCGCCCAGGATATTGGTCGCGCGATGGGCCTTTTCGGGCAGGTCTATTTCCTCGTGCCCAGCAAACAGCCCTTCGATAAATCCATCAATCTCTTCGCGCCGCAGCAAAGACAGGCGCGCAAGCACCTCCCAGCTGGGCTGATGGCTCTTCACCCGTGTCAGTTTGAAAGGGTTCGTGCGATTTTGATACGCGCTCAGCCCATTCCAGAGGCCTTGCATCAAGCCCATCATCAAGAGTTCAGCGTCTTGCTTGGTTTCAAACTCGGGCAACTCACCGCCCCATAAATCACGAATGGCCTGCATCGGGGAGGCCGTCATATCCGGCGTGGCGATATTGCCCATAAACACAGCCCGTACCGCGTGAAACGGCAACGGGCACGCATGCTTTTCAAGCAGCGCCGTGATCACCTGGTCGCTCAGCCGGTCGAGTTTAGACGCTTTAGCCATCGCAGAATCATACCCCCCGGAAAAGCACGCCTGCCAGCAGCAAGCCCCAGGCAATCGTCATCAGCCAAAAGCCGGAGATCGGCAAGGCTACCACGGCCACACCGAGAACAGGGAGCAGCGCCAGCGCGGCGCAAATAAGAGAGATCATAAAGACGATAAAGGTCGGGGCTGTCAGTCGCATAGGGGGAAATCCTGTTGTTTTGTTTCAGGCAATTATGTCCCCCGTGCCACAGAAAGGCCAGTGACAAGAGCGAACGTGTGCGATCCCACAGTGGTCTTGTCACTTTTTGCCGCCACGAAAGACTTCTTCCACCGAGGGTGTCTCGCCGCATGACCAACAGCCCTCAAACACCAGATTTGACAATAACTCAGGCGCAGCTTGCGCCAGGCCCGTCGTTTGCCCTTGGTTTTATGCTTTTCCTCAAGCCATTCACCTTCGCCAAAGATCTTTAGCCCGGTGCTATCCACAACCAGTTGAACGGGTTTGGTGGTCTTGGATGCTGTTTTGGGAGGCAAGCTCAGCCCATTGCCTCTGCGTGACAAGGTCGTGAAATGCGGCACCGTGATATCAACGCACATCAGCTTGGAAATAGAGCGCATCAAGCCTTGGGTTTGCCGCAGTGGCTGCTTGAACACCATGCCAAAGGTCAGGCAAAGCTCAATCGCCGGACTGCTGGGGGTTGAGATCGAAGTGCCGCATTTCACGACCTTGTCACGCAGAGGCAATGGGCTGAGTTTGTCTCCCAAAGCTTTGTCCAAAAGCACCTAACCAGTACATCTGGTTGTGGATAGCACTGGGTTAAAGATCTTCGGCGAAAGCGCCCTTTCGGCAGCATGCTGCGCATGCGCCTATCGGGTAATAAATGGCTGGAGCAAAAGCATAAAACCAAGCGCAAACGGCGCTCTTGGCGCAAGTTACACCTTGGCCTTTACCTTGTCAGCGGCCAGATCGTCTGCTCTGATTTGACCGCTGATGACATTGGTGATCAGACCGCGCTGCCGGGCCTGCTGGATCAGATCGGCGGTCCGGTTGACCTATTTCTTGCGGACGGTGCTTACGATGGCGAGCCAACGGTTGAGGCTCTTACCGAACGCTTCGGTGCGACAATCAAGGTCACGATCCCACCACCTAAGAACGCGGTTTTAAGCCCCGATGCCGCCCAAAATCCGAGTATTCGTGACCGCCATATTGCAGACATAACTGCCCATGGTCGAATGGCTTGGCAGAAGGCATCGGGCTACAATCAGCGGAGCCGGGGTGAAACCCTGATGGGTCGTTGGAAGGCTTTTATTGGGCCCAAGCTCAAGGCGCGCGGATTCTAAAATCAGAAAACAGAGGCCAAGATTGGCGTCCGGATCCTTAACCGGATGACCGAACTTGGCCGCCCCAATTTCCAACGCACCGCCTGAATTCCGTCTCGGGTAGGACGCGTTCCGAACTCTTCATGCTCCATGCAACAACGTCCCTATGAAGCTGCTTCACTATTTTCGGGAAAGAAACAGGCCGCAGAATGCGCATCATCCGTCAGATTCGGGTGTATTTCGCGGCATTTATCCTGCACTTTCCAGCATCGCGGTGCAAACGGGCATCCGTCTGGGATCGACAGGGGCGATGGCAATTCGCCTTCAAGCTTGATCCGGTCTTTTTTGGTGCGTGGATTGGCCTGAGGTGTCGCCGAAAGCAGAGCCTTGGAATAGGGATGGAAGGGCGCGCTAAAGATCGCGTCGCGGCTGCCTTTTTCCACAGCGCGCCCCAAGTACATAACAATCACCTCGTCGGCTATGTGCTGCACCACGCTCAGATCATGCGAGATGAATAGATATGCAAGTTGCAGCCGTTCCTGCAAATCAAGCAGCAAGTTTAGCACCGAACTTTGGATCGACAGGTCAAGCGCAGACACCGGTTCATCAAGCACCAGTACCTTGGGATCAAGCATCAGCGCGCGGGCAATCGCGATGCGCTGGCGCTGCCCGCCAGAAAACATATGTGGATAGCGATCAAAATGTTCGGGGCGTAACCCAACAAGCCCGAGCATCTCGCGTGCCTTGGCTGTGCGTTCAGCTTTGGTCATTTCAGAACAGTTGATCTTCAGCGGTTCTTCTAAAATGGTCCCGACCCGTTGGCGCGGGTTCAACGATCCGTAGGGGTCTTGGAAAACAATCTGAACCGACTTGCGTAGAGATGACCAATCTTGTGGCACGACCAGTTTGCCGTCCAATACCAATGACCCTACGGTCGGCTCTTCGATCATGGTGACCATACGTGCCAATGTGGATTTGCCACAGCCACTTTCGCCGACAACCGCAAGGGTCTTTCCGGGATAAAGTTCAAAGTCAATTCCGGCGACGGCCTTGAGGGTTTGTGCGCCTCGAAACAGGCTCGTGCGTACGTCATAATGCCGCTCAAGCGCGGTTGCTGTCATCACCGGGTTCGTCATGATGCCGCCCTTTCAGTTACGTTTAGGGGATAAAAGCAACGCGCGTCATCGGCATCACCCTGCAAAGGGGGCGGGGCCTCGGCCTTGCAACGTGCATCGGCATACTTGCAGCGCGGTGAAAACAAACAGCCTTCGGGGCGATCAAATTGCCCCGGTACAACGCCGGGGATTGTTGGCAGGCGCCGCTCTGTCGCACGCTCTGGCAGGGCATCCAGTAGCGCCGAGGTGTAGGGGTGGTGGGGGGTTTCAAACAGGAGGGTTACGGGCTGCTCTTCAATCTTTTGCCCCGCATATTGCACACTGACACGTTCCGCCGTTTCCGCTACGACACCCATATCATGGGTGATCAGCACAAGTCCCATGCCATTTTCGTCGCGCAGCGTCGCCAGCAGATCAAGTATCTGCGCCTGAATGGTTACATCCAGCGCTGTGGTGGGTTCATCCGCGATCAGCAGTTTGGGACGGCAAGCAATCGCCATGGCGATCATGACGCGCTGGTTCATCCCACCTGACATCTGATGCGGGAATGCCGACAGCCGCTTTTCGGGATCGGGGATGCCGACTTGTTCGAACAGTTCAATCGCGCGCGCCTGTCGTTCACGCCGTCCCATGCCAAGCTGAATGCGCAGCGCCTCTCGGATTTGCCACCCGACTGTAAAGCACGGGTTAAGCGACGACATTGGTTCCTGAAAGATCATTGCCAGATCGTTGCCAATGATCTTGCGACGCGCGCGGGGTTCAATCGTCAGTAAGTCTTTACCATCAAACATCAATTCATCCGCCGTGACCGTTGCCGTCCAAGGCAAGAGCCCCATAACAGCCAGCATCGACACCGATTTGCCTGATCCGCTTTCGCCAACGATGGCCAGAATTTCACCGTCGTTGACGTCTTGATCGACACCGTCCACCGCGCGAAATTTGCCGGCGGAAGTCGAAAAATCGACGCTTAGATTTCTGATGCGTAGGAGGGTCATCGCGTCAGCTCCGTTTCAGTTTTGGATCAAGTGCATCGCGCAGGCCGTCACCCATCAGGTTGATCGCCAAAACGGTCACAAGAATTGCGATGCCCGGAAGGGTCACGACCCACCACGCCCGCAAAATGAATTCACGTGCTTCTGCCAGCATGGTTCCCCATTCCGGTGTCGGTGGTTGGGCGCCCATCCCCAGAAAGCCAAGCGCCGCGGCGTCCAGAATTGCCGTGGAAAAGGAGAGGGCGCCCTGCACGATAATCGGTGCCAAACAATTGGGAAGCACTGTCACAAACATCAGCCGGAAAATTCCGGCCCCAGCCACGCGCGCCGAAGTTACGTAATCCTTTTGACGTTCAGACAACACACTGGCCCGCGTCAAACGCACATAGTGGGGCTGCAAAACAATCGCGATGGCGATCATCGCATTGGTAAGTGACGGCCCCAAAATCGCAACCAGCACCAGCGCCAGCAGCAGCGATGGAAACGCCAGAACAATATCCATGATCCGCATGATAATACTATCGAGCCATTTGGGCGCGAAGCCTGCGATCAGCCCGATAATAATGCCCCCTGACGCGGCAATCAAGACCACAACAACCCCGACGAAGAACGAATAACGCGCGCCGACAATCAGCCGTGACAGCATATCGCGCCCCAGCGGATCGGTACCAAGGATATGGGTCCATGAACCACCGTCCTGCCAGACAGGCGGTTGCAATGTGGCATCGCGGAATTGCGCGGTCGCATCGTGGGGCGCGACCCACGGCCCAAAAAAAGCGAGGAACGCAAACAGTGCAAATATCCACAACCCAATGACAGCGCCACGGTTTTCGCGAAAATAGAACCAGAACTCGCTTAGGCGGCCGGGGCGGGAGTGAACGTCGGGTGTTTTTGCTGAATGTGCATCAGTCATTCTATCGCTTCCTGATCTTGGGGTTGATGACGCCGTACAGCAGATCAACCGTCAAATTCACGATCATGACCATCAAGGCAATCAGCAGTAGGCCGCCCTGCACAACGGGGTAGTCGCGGCGGAAAATGCTATCCACCATCCACTTGCCGATCCCTGGCCAGCTGAAAATCGTTTCTGTCAGGATCGCGCCCGCCAATAACGTGCCGACGGAAAGGCCAATCACCGTGACCACGGGGATTAACGCGTTGCGCAGGGCATGCACCCCGTTGATCCGTGCAGGTGACATGCCTTTGGCGCGCGCGGTGCGGATGTAGTCCTCGCCCAAAACTTCAAGCATTGCGGATCGTGTCTGGCGCGCGATGACAGCCAAAGGGATAGTGCCCAGCACAATCGTCGGCAGGATCAGGTGGCGCATAGCAGAGATGAATGCGCCTTTTTGACCAGAGGCAATGCTGTCGATGATCATGAAGCCGGTTGGATCAGGGAAGTAATACAGCAGGTCAATGCGCCCCGAAACTGGCGTCCATTGCAAGTTGCCGGAAAAAACGATGATAAGCAAAAGCGCCCACCAAAAGATCGGCATGGAATAGCCAACGAGGGCGGTCGACATCAACGCGCGATCTGCAAACTTGCCGCGGTTCACCGCAGCAATCACCCCTACCGGAAGCCCAAGAAGCAACGCAAAGATCATCGCGCAGATTGACAGTTCAAGCGTGGCGGGGAACAGCGTGAAAAACTCGTCCCAGACCGGGCGCTTGGTCACAAAGGACGTGCCAAGATCGCCTTGCAATACGCCAGTCAAATAGTCCCAGAACTGTACATGGATCGGGCGATCATAGCCAAATTGCGTAGCCAGTTCGGCATAGCGTTCATCGGAAATACCACGTTCACCTGCCATGACCTGAATTGGGTCACCGGGAAGCGCACGGATAAAACTGAAAGAAATCAGCGTGACACCTATAAATGTCGGGATAAACGTCAAAAGTCGGCTTAGCGCGTAATTTAGCATGAAAGTATCATCAGTTCTTTGGAGAAATGGGTCAGGGTTTCATAGCCATCTTCGGTCACCAAGACATCATCTTCGATCCGGACTCCGAAGTTGCCGATCTCATACAGCCCCGGCTCATTGGTGTAGACAGTGCCAGCGGGCAGCGGCGTATGATTTCCGCGCACAATATAGGGCGCTTCGTGGACGTCCCTGCCCAAACCGTGGCCGGTCTTGGTGCGGATGCGTGCGGCAAAAGGTGAGTCTTCGAGCAGGCTTGTCACTACGTCGTCAATTTCATGCGCCGTCACACCGGCGCGGGTGACAGCCAGTCCGGCCATATTGGCGCGCAATACTGTGTCATACACGGCGCAGCCTTCGTCGGTGACGTGATCGAGGAAAACCGTCCGAGTAATGTCGGCCGCAAAACCATTCTTTCGAGCCCCGAAATCAATCAACAAGGCATCGCCCGCTTTGACAGCATAGTCGTGACGCGCATGGGCGTGGGGGCGTGCCGATCCGTCACCGGCTGCGACAATTGGGTGAAACGACAAACTGTCTGCACCATTGTCAAACAGCGCCTTGATCAGCGTTTGTTCGATGTGCATTTCCGTCTGGCCCAGTGCGATGCTGTCCAGCGTTTGCTGTAGGGCACGTTCTGATATGTCGATGGCGTTTTGCAGGGCGGCGATATCTTCGGCGGTCTTTATCATCCGCAGACCGGAAATCTCGCGTTCGGCATCGACAATTTCTAGCGATGGCTGCGCAGCCAACAGGGCATGGTGGACAAAGACGCGCATAACCTGACCTTCAACACCCAAAGTCGAGATTCCTAAATGGTTTAGAAGTGCTGCAAATGCATCTGCGTATCCAACCTGATCGCGCCAATCGAAAACGGCCCCGTCAAAACCGACAAGGTCCCAGCTTCCGAGTTCAAGATTGGGGAGCAGCACGGTGGCAGGTTTATCGGCAGGAACAACCAGCAAAAACGGGCGTTCGTGGCTCATGAAATTTTGCGCGATGGCGCGGGTGAAATTGGGGCCGGGCACTAGTGCTACGGCATCCACGCCCATTTCAGTAGCGACTTTGGCGTATTCTGAGAGGCGTTGGGCTAAAGTGTTGGACACTGGCGGCGTGCTCCCTAAGACTAAATAAACGGCGCAAGGGGCGGCGCACAACGCACCGCCCCTTGCGTTATTTGACGTCGCTTATTGCGACAGGCCAACCTGATTGAAGATGTGCCCACCCAGCGGATGCACTACATAACCTTCAACTTCCGGCCGCATGGTCATGTAAACCACCGAATGCGCAATCGTGGCCCAAGGTGCCTGTTCCTTGAAGATTTCTTGCGCTTGTTCGTACAGCGCCGTCCGTCCTTCTTGTGTTGGAAGAACCTTTGCTTCTTGGATCAGGGCATCGAATTCTTCGTTGCACCATTGAGCACGGTTGGAACGAGCAACGCCGTCACAGCCAAGCAGAACCGCGAGGAAGTTGTCGGGATCGCCGTTGTCACCCGTCCAGCCCAACAGAACGGCACCGTCACGGTCTTCGGCTTTGGAACGTTCAAGATACTCGCCCCACTCGTAGGAAACGATTTCCACAGTCACGCCAACGTTTGCGAAATCTTCCTGCATCAGTTCGGCCATACGGCGCGCGTTGGGGTTATATGGGCGTTGTACTGGCATTGCCCATATCTTCATCGTCAGATCCGTAACACCTTCGGCCTCAAGTGCTGCTCTCGCTGCATCTGGATCATAGACATCATCGACGATGTCGTCGTTGTAAGACCACATCGTTGGTGGGATCGGGTTTTTGGCGATTTGGCCAGACCCTTGGAACACCACATCAATGATCGCCTGTTTGTCAATCGCCATGTTCAACGCGCGGCGCACATTTGCGTTGTCAAACGGAGCGACGGTCGTGTTGTAGGCAAGATACCCAACGTTCAGGCCTTCTTGTTCCATCACAACCACATCTTCGGCGTCCTGCATCGCGGCAACATCTGCCGGATTGGGGTAGGCCATCACGTGACATTCACCCGCTTGCACCTTTTGGTAGCGCACAGATGCGTCTGGTGTGATCGCAAAGATCAAGCTTTCGACCAAGGCATTTTCACCCCAATAGTCATCGTTGCGCAGATAGCGGATGACCGCGTCTTTTTGATAGGCTTGGAACGAAAACGGACCAGTGCCGATCGGTGCCTGATTCAGCATTTCCGGCGTGCCGGCGTCCATCATAGCGTCCGCGTATTCCTTGGACACGATAGATGCGAAATCCATTGCCATGTTGGCAATGATTGGCGCTTCGGGACGGGTCAAATTGAACACAACGGTGTAGTCGTCAACTTTCTCGATGCTTTCGATCAGGTCGGGCATCGACATGCCGCCGAAATATTCCCAAGTTCCGCCGGACACTTGGTTATACGGATTTTCTGCATTGCCTTGGCGGTCAAAGCTGAAGATCACGTCGTCTGCGTTAAAGTCACGCGTCGGTGTAAATTGGTCGTTGGAATGGAACGACACGCCCTGACGCAGCGTGAACGTAACCTTCATACCATCTTCAGACACGGTCCAGCTTTCGGCCAAACCCGGAATGGTCTCTGTCGTGCCAACCCGGAATTCCGTCAAACGGTTATAAAGGGGATGGCTTGAAGCATCAAAAGTTGTGCCTGCAGTGTACAAAGCCGGATCAAAGCCTTCGGGCGAACCCTCAGAGCAGTAGACCAGCGTTTGCGCCTGTGCAGCGACGGCGAGGGTGCTCATCAGCATCCCTGTTGCTAATATTTTCATGATCGACATTTTCTGTTCTCTCCTTGTGAACGTTTGGTTTGTCGTACGTGGTTTTCGTGACCATTGTTGGCTATGGATTTTGGCGCCGAAGCGGCAGCATTTCGCGGGGGTTGTCCGCGCGATTATTCTCAATCAGACCGATTTCGTTGGATTTGCCAAAGTGCATCTGACCAACCCAAAGTATCCGCGCTGTTTTTGCGGTCTTGTTGGACCAGCAATGCGGCGTCGTGCCCAAATAGTGCAGGCTATCGCCCGCACCCATCAGGTATTCACGTTCTCCAACCATCTGTGAAATTTCACCTTCGAGGATGTAGATAATCTCTTCGCCGACGTGGTGAACGACCTCGGACGCGTAGCCAGGCGGGACGTTGATGATATAGGAGGTCAGTTCGTGACCTGCACGTTCCGCACCAATCTGTTCGTATTCTATTGATGATCCGGCCAATGCAAATTTTGGTCGCGCGCCGTCACGTGTTAGGCTGTCAACCGTACGCGGGGCGCGGATAAAGTATCCTGTGTCCACCTCGAGTGCTTGGGCAATCTGAGTCAGCGTTCCCAATGTTGGTGTCGCATTTCCACGTTCTACCTGACTAAGATACCCGACAGAAACACCAGAGGCCACCGACAATTGTTGCAGGGTCATCGACATCCGGTGCCGCAGCTTGCGCATGCGCGACCCAAGCCCGTCATCCGATTTCGGCTCGATCGCATATATGTCGTTATCCGGCAAAGGTCCCCCAAGTAGGCTTATTCAATCTATGCGCAAAACGTGCCTCGGAAATTTATTTTCGTCAACAATATAAATTATTCTCTCAGGGCGAATTTATTCAGTTCTGTCGCAAAGTTTTTTGTCTTTCGCGGTGACGCGTAATGGCGCAATAGTTTGTGGGCAACCATAACGGGTAAGGAATGTAGAGCCATGATCGATTTCAAGGGTATGCACTTCCCGAAGGACGTGATCCTTTTCGCGGTCTTCTTTTATCTTCGCTACCCGGTCTCATACCGTGATCTTGAAGAGATCATGGAGGAGCGTGGC